>JAFDXG010000040.1 GCA_018268105.1 Bacteroidota bacterium
AGGAACGTGAGGAAAATAAGATGTTGCTTACTTACGCCAAAGAAGTAAAGAGTGGCGACAGCGAAAATCATGAAGCAAAAGCGGCTGCATACTATTGGAAAAGGGTATTTCCTGATTTCCTCGAATTCAGGCGGGAGCGCTACGGGCCGCCGCCAAATAATTTGCTGAACTACGGTTATGCTATACTGAGGGCGCTGGTAGCCCGCAGCCTTACCGCCTCAGGGTTGCTGCCCACCCTCGGCATCCACCATCGCAACCAGTACAATGCATACTGTCTTGCAGACGATATTATGGAACCCTACCGCCCTTTTGCAGATAAAGTAGTTTGCCATATCATCAGGAGCAATGGAAAATTTCTTGAAATGACGCCATCCATGAAAAAATCATTGCTGGAAATACCGGCAATGGACGTGCATATAGACGGGCAGAAAAGCCCGCTGATGAACGCGGTGCAGCGTAGCACCGCCAGCCTGGCCAAATGCTACGAAGGAACGGCACGAAATATATTATATCCGACGCTTGGCTAAACCTATAAGTTTTCCGGCGCAGTCAACCGCAACAGTAAACCTTATAGGTTTTTCTATTGAATAAAATTTTGTTCAATACCATGTTTAACCGCTTAAACGCATATCGCATCATGTGGGTACTTGTTTTTTTTGATCTTCCTACGGAAACCAAAAAAGACAGGAAGATTTACGCCAAATTCAGGAAGGATATAATGGCGGACGGTTTTAATATGTTTCAGTTCAGTATTTACCTCAGGCATTGCGCAAGCAAAGAAAATGCTGATGTGCATATAAGAAGAGTGAAAGCCATATTACCGGCAAAGGGACATGTGGGCATCATGTGCATTACCGACAAGCAGTTTGGTATGATGGAGATCTTTCGGGGAAAAGAACCGACCGAAACTCCGGCTGTGGCGCAGCAGTTGGAATTGTTTTAGCCAGCCCGGAAAAAATCTATAAGTGGAAAAACCTATAAGGTTTGCCGGGCAGAGTTACAGCCTTGGAAAACCTATAAGGTTTGCCGGGTTGCATTGCAGCGCTGCAAACCTTATAGGTTTATATTAGGCCTCTCAGGCAAATTTATTCAAGGTCAATCGCCTCTTTCAAATAAACAGGCTGACTATGATAATCAATAAATCCTTTAATACCTCCAAACCAATCCAGTACTTCATCGCACAACAACATGACCTGGGAAAACCTATAAGGTTTGCCCGGCAGGGTTGCAGCACTTTAAAAAACCTATAAGGTTTGCCGGGATGCATTTCAGCGCTGTAAACCTTATAGGTTTATATTAGGCCTCTCGAGCAAATTTATTCAAGTTCAAGCGCCTCTTTCAAATAAACAGGCTGACTATGATAATCAATAAATCCTTTAATACCTCCAAAACAATCCAGTACTTCATCGCGCAACAGCATGGTTGGCTTTTGTGTCAGAAGAGTATTATAGGATGACCATTTCCATTTTTCCAAAGTATCACAATACCCATGATGTACAGGATTTTTATGGATATAGAAAACAGTAGCTCCAAATTGGGTATCCTTTTCAATGGATACCCTGCGCAGGAAATCTATAAACAGCGCACCCTTTCTGAAATTGGCTTTATTATAAGCTTTTGCATAGCTGTTAAGCAGTTTTGAAAATTGCCGTGAAATAATTGCAGGTAGTTGCTCCTCAGCAATTTGCTTTCCCAACATGGAAAAGATAGCAGGCGCTTCTTTTATTTTTACCAGGAAATGAAAATGGTTGGACAAAAGACAAAAACAATAAGTGTCAGCAACGGGAGATATATATTTCTTATATCTTGCAAGAAAAAACCGATAATTTTCTTCAGTTAGGAATAACTGCTCATTGCCTATAGCTCTGCTCAGAATATGGTATTTTTCGCCGGGCAGCAGTGGAACATGATAATCAGACATACTACAATATACAAAATCAACTAATGAAACCTATAAGTTTTATTAGGTTCAATTCTTGCGCCTAACCCGTCCCGGAAAAATAACAGAAAAGTCATTCTCTCAAAATAAATCCACAGGTATAGAAATAAAAAAATGGAGACTGTCCCCATTTTTTTATCCTGTAATGTAGCTTAACCTTAATAAAATCAGCAGATTATAATAATACTGTTGTTAAAGAACTAAGCTACAGAAAAATTTGAAAGCAAATCACAACAAATATTCAAATGCATTTAGCTTTCATAGACATTCAGTATAAATTCACAAAAGACATAAATGAGAAAAATATTTATCCGGTTTATTCAGGAAAAATTTTCGCATTGCAATTTTATTCCCATCCAAAAAAGTCAGCCATCAGTTTTCAATCTTTGCAGAAAAATTAATAATTTGGAATATACGCTCGAGTTCTCCATTACTAGTATATATCTGCAGCCATTTCAGACTGTGCAACTATGCTATTTTTGCATCATCAGGTTTTACATTAACTTGTAATGCAATTAACCATCTATGGCTAAAGAATTGAGAAAACAGGATGCACTGGAATATCATTCCACCGGCCGGCCGGGAAAAATAGAAGTTGTTCCCACAAAAGAGGCAAAAACCCAAAGAGATTTGTCGCTTGCCTATTCACCCGGTGTGGCTGAGCCTTGCAAGGAAATCCAGGCAAACATTGAAAATACCTATAAGTATACTGCCAAAGGCAACCTTGTAGCCGTCATCAGTAATGGCACTGCGGTGCTTGGATTGGGCGATATTGGGCCCGAAGCGGGTAAACCGGTAATGGAAGGCAAAGGCGTACTGTTCAAAATCTTTGCCGATATTGATGTGTTTGATATTGAGATTAATGAAAAAGACCCGGATAAATTTGTACAAATTGTGCAATCGCTCGAGCCCACTTTTGGCGGAATTAACCTAGAAGATATCAAAGCGCCGGAATGTTTTTATATAGAAAAACAACTCAGAGAACGGATGAACATACCAGTGATGCACGATGACCAGCACGGTACCGCCATCATCAGTTCTGCTGCATTACTCAATGCACTCGAACTCCAGAAGAAAAAAATCAGTACTGTACGGTTTGTGGTAAACGGTGCTGGTGCGGCAGCAATGGCCTGTATTCAACTCTATGAAGCACTTGGTGCAAACTGCGGTAAATTTACTTTGTTTGATAAAGAAGGTGTGTTGCATAAAAACAGGGCTGATCTGGATGATATCAAAAAAAGATTTGCAACCACAGACAATAGCAAGCTCACCCTGACCGAAGCTATGAAAGGTGCTGATGTTTTTATCGGGCTCAGTGCTGCTAATACTGTTACCCAGGAAATGATAAAACTGATGGCTAAAAGGCCTATTGTTTTTGCTATGGCTAATCCCGATCCTGAAATCAGTTGGGAATCTGCCACATCCTGCCGGAAAGACATCATCATGGCTACGGGAAGAACTGACTATCCCAACCAGGTGAATAATGTACTGGGGTTCCCGTATATTTTCAGAGGGGCGCTTGATGTGAGAGCTACCCAAATCAACGAATCTATGAAAATGGCCGCTGTAAAAGCGCTTGCAGATTTAGCCAAAACCCCTGTGCCGGATATTGTAAACCTTGCCTACTCAGAAGCCAGTATAGTTTTTGGACCTAATTATATTATTCCCAAACCGCTTGATCCCAGGCTGATCTCCACCATTTCCCCAGCAGTAGCCAAAGCAGCCATAGCGAGTGGAGCAGCTAAATATCAGATTACCGACTGGGAAAAATATAAAATAGAACTCGACCGGCGCCTGGGCAACGACAACCAGTTGTTCCGTGTTATCGGACATAAAGCCAGGCAGGATCCAAGAAGAGTGGTATTTGCAGAAGCGGATAATGCAAGGATTCTGAAAGCCGCACAAACGGTCATGGAAGAGGATATCGCCTATCCCATACTGTTAGGCGAAGAAAAAAGGATATTAAAAATTGCCCGCGACAATGGCATAGACCTCGATAATATCCCCATTATAAACCCCCGCAGTGAAGAGTGCGAAAAGATGAGGCATGAATACGCTTCGTTATACTTCAAAAAAAGGCAACGTCGCGGGGTGAACCAATATGAAGCTTCAAAGAGCATGAAAGAGCGTATAAAGTTTGCCTGTATGATGGTGAATTCCGGCGATGCCGATGCCGTAATTAGCGGTCTTACCCGCAACTATCCGCAAACCGTTCGTCCGGCGCTGCAAATTGTGGGTACGGAAAAAGGGGTGAACAAGATTGCCGGCATGTATATTATTATTACCAAGAAAGGACCCATTTTCCTGGCGGATACTACGGTGAACTTTAATCCCACATCTGAAGAGCTGGCGGATATAACTTTACTTGTGGCTAAAGAAATAAGATCTTTCGGTATAGTGCCCCGGATAGCCATGTTAAGCTATTCGAATTTTGGTACCAGTAATACCCCAGAAGCTGTTATAGTAAGGAAAGCGAGGGAACTGGTGAAAATCAAAAACCCTGATCTGATAGTAGATGGTGAAATGCAGGGTATACTTGCATTCAATAAAGAACTGCTCAAAGAAAACTATCCTTTCAGCGAGCTGGTAGATATGGATGTAAACACACTCATATTCCCCAACCTCAGTGCAGGAAATATTGCCTACAATCTTTTACAGGAAATAGGCGGGTTCGATACCATTGGCCCCGTTTTACTGGGACTGGCAAAACCGGTACATGTGTTACAATTGGGCAGCAGTGTAAGAAGTATTGTAAATATGGTACTCATTGCAGTGGTGGATGCCCAGCAAAAATGTCCGCGAAAACCGGGAGAAAACATTAATGAAAAAAAATGGTATGAGCATTTGCATAAATGAAATCCCTAAAAACAAAACCTGTTTACAACCCCTGTCCGGTACTGCTGCAGATAGTAAAAAATAATTTCAATGATTGAAGAACAGCTAAACCATATTTCAAAAAAAAAGCAGATTTATGCGGTCAGCAAGTCGTTTAAAAAATATCTTAAACGATATGGGCGTGAAATACCCCTTCCGCTTTCTTACGAAACTCTGAAACATTTTAGCAATGCCATTCCCTATTACGACTTGCAGGGAAGGGATACTTTGTGGGAGACTGTTTTTTATAACCCAACTATAACGAGGGAGATTCATCAGGCACTCATCAGGATTTATTCACTTATCAAAGCAGCCGGTGCCAATGATGCAGAAGACCACCTCCATGTGGAGAGGATTGACTTCTGTGCATTCGGCAATTCACAACCTTTTCGTGTTAAAGTGGTCAACAACTACAATGATGTATATAGTTATCTCTATATCAAAATAGCAGATGCATCCCGTATACTGGGTCTTGAGCTTGAACATTTGTTGTCCCCCTATTCTATCAATTATCTTACAGATAACAATACACTAATTGAAGAACATATTGCCGGAGTACCCGGCGATATGTTTATCACAGATTTTTTAAACCGCCCCAATTATAATCCAAAACGTATTGCTAAAGAATTTGTAAAATTCAATGAACGATGTTTTGCCAGGCTGCTGGGGGATATGAGAAGCTACAATTTTGTATTTGAAATAACCCCCGACTTCGATGATTTTCAGTTTTGCATACGCGCTATAGATTTTGATCAGCAATCGTATGAGGGTAGAAAAAACTTTTATCTTCCACAATTTTTTAAAGAAAACCGGGTTTTTGTAGAACTGGTGCTTAAGCACCTGAACCCGGAAGTGATAAAACAATACCAGCAGGAAGAAAGGGCGCAATTATTCAAACGTATAAAAGCACAGCGGCACCGGCTGGGCGACCTGAAAGCCTCTGTTGACCAGGATGAACTGGCGCCACCTGAAAAAGTAGCACAACTGGCACAGGAACTTGCATTATATTTTGGCAATAATAAATTTCTTTCCTGCAGAAGTATGGCGGAAATTCTACGGGTTCAGCTCCGGGAACTCGTTGTAATACATTTAAATAAGAGATGATAATCCATTTTCAGGTATTTTTGTCTGATATAATTTAATGCATGACATTCTTTAACCATTTTGGCCGTTATCTTCTGATGATCAAAGGCATGATTTCTAAACCGGAGAACTGGAAGATGTATTGGAAAGAACTGATGCACCAATGTTATGATATTGGTATTGGCTCATTGGGCATTGTAGTAATTGTCGCCATTTTTATAGGTGCGGTATCCACACTTCAAACCGCTTATCAGTTAGTAAGCAACCTAATCCCGAGATCCACTATTGCACAAATTGTGAGAGATACCGTAATACTGGAGTTTGCGCCAACTATCACCTGTATAGTACTTGCGGGTGTCGTTGGCAGTAAAATTGCCAGCGAACTGGGAAATATGAGGGTAAGCGAACAGATAGATGCCCTCGAAATTATGGGTATCAATACCAAGGCATATCTCATTATGCCAAAAATACTGGCATCCTTTCTTATGATACCTGTCCTGGTTGTAATAGCTGGCGTGTTAGGAATATGGGGAGGACGACTTGCAGGCACACTCTCAGGCATATTAGCTCCCGAAGAATTTGAAACGGGTCTGCTAGGTGGTTTTCTCCCTTACAATGTAGTATTTGCGTTATACAAAGCATACACTTTCGCTTTTATCATTTCCAGTATCCCTGCATACTTTGGTTATTATGTGCAGGGAGGTGCCCTTGAGATTGGTAAAGCAAGCACTACTGCTGTAGTTACAAGTTGTATCATGATCCTGTTTGCCGATTATATCCTCGCAGCCCTATTATTATAATACCAAATCACCATTATGATTGAAATAAGAAACCTGCATAAAAGTTTTGGAGAAAAAGTAGTGATCAACGATGTGAGCGCTGTGATGGAAGCCGGCAAGGCCAACCTGATCATTGGCTCAAGCGGCAGCGGGAAAACCGTTTTTATAAAATGCCTTGTAGGTCTTTTTGAACCGGATCGTGGTGAGGTTCTGTATAATGGAGTAAGCTTTACTACCATGGAAGATGAACAACGCAAAGAGCTGAGACAAAAGATTGGTATGCTATTTCAGGGCTCAGCTTTATTTGACAGCTTAACAGTGCAACAAAATGTAATGTTTCCCCTTAATATGTTTACATCTCTTTCCTATAGCGAAAAGCTGAAAAAGGTAAACGAAGTACTTGAAAGAGTAAACCTCAAAGATGCCAATAAGAAATTTCCTGCTGAAATAAGCGGAGGTATGAAAAAAAGAGTAGGAATAGCCCGGGCTATTGTGCTAAACCCTAAGTATCTTTTTTGTGATGAACCCAACTCCGGCCTCGATCCGCAAACCTCACTAGTGATAGACAAGCTTATTTATGAAATAACTAAGGAATTTAATATTACCACTATTATCAATACCCACGATATGAACAGTGTAATGGAAATTGGTGATCATATAATCTACATGTACCAGGGTGATAAAGAATGGGAAGGCAGCAATAAAGAAATTATTTACAGCAGAAATGAAAAACTTAATGATTTCATTTTTGCATCTGAGTTTTTGAAAGATGTGAAAGAGATGCGTACCCGGGAAGCGGAAGGTAAATAGGGATTGCTGAATAAAAGGTAATACTTCATAAATTTCTCTTGAATATTTATTATTGTTTTTTACACAAGAGGAACTCCTATAAATTTTTCATTCATCCATTGTGTATTGGGTGTATTTTATGAATGAAAATTTTCATGTACGTTTGGGAAGAAAGGTAGTTCCCGGCTAATTGCAGCCGTCGGAAAGTTAACTGCTTGTACAGATAAAACAAAGCCAAGAATGCTTGAATATGTAGTGGAGAATCGCAAACGTTCCAAAGAGAATTGTGAGTTTTTTTTCAATGGATTAGATCTGACAATATCATTGCGGTGAGGGTTCGGTAAGAATTTTTTCAAAATGTTTGCAGTTCTCAGGTACAATTGTACGAATGTAATGCACAAGCGCAACGAAGGCGTATTCGTGCATTCGTGATATAATATGAAATCTGTGTAGTTAAACTGCAGACCTTATTTAAAGAATGAATTTTGTTCTCTCCTCTCCTGCTATTTTTCCATAGCCAGGAGTACTTCTTCCGTAACTCCGGTAAATGAAAATCCGCCGTCGTGGAAAAGGTTTTGCATAGTTACCATCCTGCTAAGATCGCTGAAGAGCGATACGCAGTATGATGCACATTCATCGCTGGTAGCATTGCCAAGCGGACTCATTTTTTCCGCGTATGAAATAAATCCATCAAAACCCTTTACTCCGCTGCCAGCAGTTGTTCTGGTGGGAGATTGAGATACCGTATTGATCCTGACTTTTTTTCTAACCCCGTAATGATATCCAAAACTTCGGGTTACACTTTCCAGCAGGGATTTGGCATCCGCCATTTCGCTGTAGTGAGGAAATACACGTTGTGCAGCAATATAGGTAAGCGCTACCACACTTCCCCATTCGTTTATAGCATCCATATCCCAGGCAGTACGCAATACGCGGTGCAGCGACATGGCAGAGATGTCAAGTGTTTTCTGGTTGAACCCATAATCCAGTTCAGTATAGGATTTGCCTTTCCGCACATTCAGGCTCATGCCGATAGAATGCAGTATAAAATCTATTTTTCCGCCAAAATGTGCTATTGATTCTTCAAACAACTTTTTAAGGTCATCCATATTAGTGACATCAGCGCCAACTACCGGAGCATTTACCGCTTCGGCGAGTTTGTTTATTTCCCCCATTCTCAATGCTACCGGCGCATTGGTTAAAACAAGTTGCGCACCTTCTTCATGGCACCTGAGTGCGGTTCTCCAGGCAATTGATTTTTCATCAAGTGCACCAAATATTATCCCTTTTTTCCCTTTCAACAGATTGTAAGCCATATTGTTGATTTTTTAAATTGAGCGTAAAAATAGTCATTCACCGGCAAGAACCAAATAAGCGTAAAACTAATAATCTTTAATATCAATAGTTTTGTTCAGGATGCCATCATCTCTCTGGCATTTTCAAGGGCTGTTGCTGTAGGTTTTTCCCCTCCCAGCATTTTGGCGATTGCATCAATACGTTCCGTATCCGACAAAATTTTTACCTGTGTATTTACCCTGGCATTTTTTTCCTGCTTATACACAAACAAATGGGTATCTGCTTTGGCTGCAATTTGCGGCTGATGAGTTATAGCAATTACCTGATGGCTTTTGCCAAGTTCTTTCATTATAACACCCACCTGTTTTGCGGCTTCGCCACTGATGCCGGTATCTATCTCATCAAAAATTAGCGTAGGCAAATCAACAGAAGCTGCTACCAGGGATTTTATGCATAACATAAGCCTGCTCAATTCACCACCACTTGCCACTTTCTTCAATGATTCAAACCGGTTGCTTTTGTTAGCGTCAAATAAAAATTCAATTTCATCACCGCCGGTAATATTCAATGCTTCTTTTGATATTGCTACTTTAATTCTAGCGTTAGGCATTCCTACCTGGGCTAATAATTTATTAGTGTGTTTTTCAAAAGGAGTAGCTTGCTTTTCGCGGTTTGCCGTAAGTGCTTTTGCAAGCTGCTCAGCTTCTTTCAACTGTTCTGCCGCTTTTTTTTCCAGGGCAGTTATGTCTGTATCAAGATGTAATACTTTATCTAAATGTTGCTGCAAATTGTCTTTAATGGTTAGCAATTCGGCAGTAGTATGAACGCCGTGTTTCTTTAACAACTTATATCCCAGCGCCAGTCGGTCGCTTACCACCTGTATCCTTTCTGCATCGAAATTGAGTTTATCATTCAGGCTTTCGATTTCATCTGCTATATCCCGCAATTCTATTTGCATGGATTGAAACCTTTGGATAAGCGCCGGTATATCCGGATGGTAATTTTGCAGCGATTGTAATAAGTTAGCCAGGCCTTTCAGTTGCTGAATTACGGGTTCATCACTTTCGCTGAGTTGAAAATTTATTTTAGATAAAACAGATTTAATATTCTCTGCATTTCCCAGAATTTTCAATTCCGTATCAAGGTCCTCGAGTTCATTTTCTTTTAATTGGATGTCTTCAAATTCCTTAAAAAGAAATTTATTGTAATCAGATTCTTTATTTGCACCAGCCTGCAATACTCTTAATCCGGAAAGTTCTTTTTGAGTAGTGCTATAGTCCGTATATAACGTCCGGTAACGGTTTAATAATTCAGCATGACCTGCAAGCGCATCTATTACATCGCGTTGAAAATCGTTATCTCCTAATTCCAAAGTATCAAACTGCTGATGCAGATCAACAAGCAGAGAAGTCAATCGCTTTAGTTGAGTTAGGTTCACCGGTGTATCGTTTATAAAAGCTCTTGATTTGCCATTTGCAGCTATTTCTCTTCTGACGATCATTTCATTCCCGGCATCCAGTTCATTTTCCTTCAGAAAAAGATTAATGTTCTTTTTGTTATCTGTTAAAAAACTTCCTTCAACAATGCATTTTTGTTCTGCATTAAATAAAACAGAGCTATCAGCACGCTCGCCTAATATTAATCCCAGGGCGCCAACCAGGATACTTTTGCCGGCTCCTGTTTCTCCGGTAATAATATTGAGCTTTTTTGAGAATGTTATCTCAACAGATTCAATAATCGCATAATTCTGTATGAATAATTTTTTGAGCATGGTTATGCTTTACAAATCGCAAGTTAATAGTTAGGAAAATGAAGACCAACAAAAAAAGGCACCATTTGAATGATGCCTTCCCTTTATTTTCTTAAAAATTTTATTTGGCTTCTATACCATTATACAGGTCTTCATCAATTAATATACGACCGCAGTTTTCGCAAATAATGATTTTCTTACGCTGACGTATTTCACTCTGACGTTGAGGAGGAATAGCATTGAAACATCCACCACAGGCATCCCTCAGTACAGGCACAATTGCCAGTCCATTCCTATAGCTTTTGCGTATCCTTTCGTAAGAAGCAAGCAGGCGGGGTTCCACTTTACCACGTGCAGATGATGCGGAAGACTGGAACTCATTTTCTTCTTTCTCAGTATCAGTAATAATCTTTTCGAGCTCTCCCTTTTTGTGTTTCAAAACTCCCTCCTTATTTGACACTGCTTTCTTAGCATTCTCAAGGAGACGAGCCTTGTCTGCTATTTCTTCGTTGGCATCTTTAATATGCTTTTCAGCCAGCTTAACTTCAAGGTTTTGAAGTTCCATTTCCTTGTTGATGGCCTCAAACTCACGGTTGTTTTTAACATTCTCACTTTGCTTTTCGTATTTTTTTACGAGCGCCTGTGAGTCTTTAATTATATTTTTCTTCTGTTCAATAAACTCCTGAATACCGTTAATTTCTTCTTCAATACGGGTTTGCCTTGCATGAAGCCCCTGGATTTCGTCTTCAAGATCCCTGACTTCCATTGGAAGTTCACCTTTAAGTATTTTTATTTCATCAAGCTTGGAATCTATTTTTTGCAGGGCAACAAGTGAAGAGAGTTTTTCTTCGACTGAAAATTCTTTAACGTTGGCCATAAAGTGCTGATACTGTTTTTGTTTATGCGTAATAAAACACGGGATTGGTATTCACCGCAGTTTTAAGGACGGCAAAGGTAGGGAATTTTTCCTGCAAAATATCATGCATCAAATCAATGGTAAATTGCTCACTCTCAAAATGCCCAATATCGGCTATTACCATCCTTCCTTCGGCATCAAAAAACTCATGATATTTAATATCTGCCGTAATATATATATCCGAATTTGCTTGTAATGCATTGGGAATCAGGAAACTGCCCGCTCCACCACAAAGGGATACTGTTTTAATTTTTTTGTTCATTAACCTTGTATGGCGGACTACTGAGAGCTTAAATATCTTTTTAAGGGTTTCTAAAAACTTACCTTCATCCACCGGCTCAGGCATAATACCTGTCAGTCCCGAACCCACCCTGTCAAAGTAATTATCTAATACCACTATATCATAAGCAGGCTCTTCATAGGGATGACTTGCAATCAAAGCACTAATAACCTGCTTTTGCAGCCAGGAAGGAAAAACTACCTCTATTTTTAATTCTTCTTCGGTGTGTAATTTACCCCGTTGACCTACAAATGGATCAGTATCCGCCCCACCTCTGAAAGTGCCCTGTCCACCCGAATTAAAACTACACTCACTGTAATTTCCAATATGCCCGGCGCCCACAGCCCACAGTGCCTCCCTTAATTTTTCAGCATAAGCAATTGGAACAAAAGTGATTAACTTTTTAAGCATTTCTTTTTTAGGCAGCAGTATCCTGCGCTCCACCAAACCCAGCAGATCAGCCATCTTTCCATTTACTCCTGCAATCAGATTATCAAGATTGGTATGTAGGGCATAGATAGCAATATCATGCTTTATAGCTTTTATAATTGTGCGCTCTATATAGTTTCTCCCGGTAATACTTTTAAGTCCCTTAAACACTATAGGATGATGAGCTACTACAAGGTTGCAGTTGTTATTAATCGCTTCTTCTATTACAGCTTCTATTACATCAAGCGAACAAAGTACTCCACTGCATTCTTCATCCCTGTTGCCAGTGATCAGCCCTGCATTGTCATAAACTTCCTGCAGTGTTGGCGGTGCAAGTTTTTCTAAAACGTTAATGATGTCTTTAATTTTCATACCTGAACAAATACTAATATAAAAATAGCTATTACTTTGCTGCAAAATAAAGTTATCCCTTATACATGAAATGCTGGTTTTTGCTTTTTTTAGTTTTGTTATCAGGTTTTTATACTACTGCACAGGAACATTCCGGCGATTGGGATACTTATATAATGACAGTAGAAAACAAACCTGTGTCGGTAATGGTTGATCTGGCTTTTGGCAGTTCAGCGGAAGCAAAAGCAAAACCTAATGCAATAATTATACGTATCAAACTATTGGCGGTTTTACAAGATGGCATGCCTACCGATAAAGAAACAAAAGTGCTCAATGAAGTGGAAGATTCATTGGTTACAAAATTACAAGGCTCATTACAGGCTACTTATGCAGGACGGTATACCGCTGCAGGGGTAAGAGATTTTTATTTTTATAGCAACGACACTTCAGGATATAAAGATATTATAGCAGAGTCCCTGAAAAAATATCCTGCCTTCAGGTGGTTGGCTAAAACCGAAGTAGATACCCAAAAAGACAATTATTTCAATGTATTGTATCCGACTTCAGAAGAGATGGAATTAATAAAAAACAGACGTATGGTGGATCAATTGAGGAGTAAGGGAGATATCATAACAGCACCACGCCGGATAGATCATTTTATTTTTTTTAAAACTGAAGCCGATCGCAAAGCTTTTGCCCTCGCCGTACAGGACAGTGGTTTTGTAGTGGAAAATGCAGGACGGGAGCAGGGAATAAAAGATCGCCCATACAGCCTTCAGATAAGCCGGGCAGATAAAACAGACTACGACAACATAAACAAGGTAACATTGTATTTGTGGAAACTGGCTTTGCAACATTTTGCAAAATATGATGGTTGGGAAACCTTTGTGGTGAGGGGGGCGGATAAAGAGTAGTGAATGATGAGTTGTCAGCAAATTTAATTTTTATCTTTTGCCCATATATCCTAAAAACAACCTAACCTAAAAACAATCAAAACAACAACAGAATGCAAATAGAAGAGCTATATCAACAATACAAGTCAAAAATGCGCCGTGTAGCTGATGTAAAAAATGCATTGGCCGTATTACAATGGGATCAGGAAACCTATCTTCCTGCAAAAGGAGCAGCACTCAGAGCAGAACAAATGGCAACACTGAGTGAAATAGCACATGAAATGTTTGCTGACGCTGAACTGGAGGGAATACTCAAAACGCTATCGGAAACAAACAACCTGTCATTCTCACAACAAAAAAATGTGGAATTGACACTGGAAGATTTTAATAAGAATAAAAAATACAGTGCAGCATTTGTGCGTAAACTATCTGAGGCAACCAGCAGGAGCTATCATTCCTGGATAGATGCACGTAAACAAAACAATTTCAGCCTGTTCAAAAAAGACCTTAAAGCTTTGGTAGAGTTAAAAAGAGAAGAGGCGCATATTCTTGGTTTTGAAAATCACCCTTATGATGCTTTGCTTAATGAATATGAAAAAGGAGCTACAGTAGCATGGCTTGATGGAATATTCAATACCCTGCAAAAGCCGTTAAAGGAACTGCTGGATGCCATAATGCAAAAAACTCAACCTAATAATGATTTTTTGCAGCAACATTTTGATAAAGATAAACAATGGGCATTCGGACTTGATATTCTGAAAAAAATAGGATATGATTTTGAAGCTGGCCGTCAGGATATTTCGGCACATCCTTTTACCACCAGTTTCAATGCACACGATGTAAGGATTACTACCCGCATTGATGAAAATGATTTTTCTTCCATGACCTGGAGTTGCATACATGAAGGCGGTCATGCATTATATGAACAGGGGCTCCCAATCGAATCTTATGGATTGCCCGCCGGGGAATTTTGCTCCCTGGGTATTCACGAGTCGCAAAGCCGGCTATGGGAAAATTGTATAGGCAGAAGCCTCGGGTTTATTGAAGGAAACTTCTCTCTGATGCAGCAGTATTTTCCCGGACTTCAAGAAGTAACGCCGGCAGAACTTTATCGTGCCCTAAATAAGGTACAGCCGTCTCTTATCAGGACTGAAGCTGATGAACTCACCTATCATTTCCATGTGATGATACGCTATGATGTGGAAAAAAAGCTGATTGAGGGAAACTTATCAGCAGAAGATATCCCTGCTTTTTGGAATGAGATGTACAAGCAATACCTGGGTGTGAAAGTGCCCGATGATGCACAAGGTTGCCTGCAGGATATCCACTGGAGCCATGGGAGTTTTGGGTATTTTCCAACATATAGCCTGGGCAGCTTATATGCAGCACAGTTTTTGTCATATATTGAAAAACAACATCAGGATTTACAATTACAAATTATTGCCGGCAACTATACGGGTATTCACCAATGGCTAAAAGCCAATGTATATCAATACGGAAGGTTATATTCAAGCGAAGAACTGTGCAATAAAGCAACCGGCGAACCGTTACAGCTACAATATTTTATGGAATATTTGTTTCATAAATACGCTGAAATTTATCAACTACGGAAATAGTCTGATATGAAGAAACAATACCGAGGTTTACTGATGTTGTCATTACTGTTTACCTCTTTGATTTGGGGTACAGGTTGCCAAAAAGTGAAAGAAGATCTGGGCATGAAATTTATTTTAAGCGCAATGACAGACGGGCGTTGGCTGGTAAATAAATTTACAGAAGACACCAATGACATTACGCCTTCTTTTAACGGCTATGAATTTCAGTTTACAAAAGAAGGAAAGGTATATGCTTATTTTAGCACAGACCAGGCAGAAGGCACATGGGTAGGGGATGTTAATGCGTTGACAATTTTTTCAAATTTTCCCGGGACAACAGATCCTCTCGTCAGGCTGAATGATACCTGGAAGATCACGAACAATACCACCAAGTTGGTAGAGGCCGTGCCCTCAAATTCGGCACGAAATGCATATTTGAAACTGGTTAAAAAGAATTAAGGTTTTTTATTTTCTCTGTTTAACTTTTCCTTTGAAACACTAATGTGAATAACTTTTCAATACCAGGCTCATTCTTATGAAAGTATATGCAGCCGCGAATAACTAACCAAAAAAAACAATAGTTTTGCCGCCCAAAATATAATATAAAAATATCCGCACCCTCACTAAATCAATTTTGTTTGATACGTAGATTATTTTATACTGTAGTCGTACTCTTAGTAGGGTCCTCCGCTTTTGCACAGGCGCCAGTTGCTGATTTTTCAGGTTCAGTATTGTCAGGATGCGCTCCTCTTGGGGTATCATTTAAAGACTTATCTACAGGCGACCCCAAATATTGGGACTGGGATTTTGGAAACGGACAACTTTCGAATTTACAAAATCCAGGTGTCACATTTTCGCAACCAGGCACCTATACAGTGAAATTAGTGGTACGTAATTCAAATGGAGCTAATGGAATCACCAAAGATGCTTATATCACGGTATACCCCTCACCCATTGTATCATTAACTGCTGATGCTACTACTGCGTGCATACCTGCAGCTATAAATTTTACAGGAAATGCATCAACCTCGGGAGGTACAATTACTTCTTATACCTGGGATTTTGGAGACAGTAGTACTTCTACAGTACAGAACCCTCAGCACATTTATACAAAAACGGGTTATTATAATGTTTCATTTAGTGCTACCAGCAGTAATGGTTGCGTTGGGCGGACTTCCCGTTACCGGTATATCAGGATGGTAGCAGGTATAGAAGCAAATTTTACCAGCACACCACCGGCTCAATGTACAGCTCCGTTCAATGTAACTTTTAAAAATGAATCAAGTGGTCCTGGCACTCTTACCTATCAATGGGATTTTGGAAATGGTAATACTTCTACTGACAAAAACCCGGTAAATATTTATAATGCCAATGGTAATTTTCAGGTAAAGCTTACCACTACAAGCAGCTATGGCTGTGTATCTACCATTGATAGCACCATACCCGTTTCTACTTATGCTACGGCAATGAATATTCCGGATAGTGCCTGTGTAAACCAACAGGTGGTTTTCCAGAATGCTTCAGCACCAGGCGCCGTATTTACTTTATGGGATTTTGGAGATGGAACGCAGTCAACCCAGCTTTCGCCGGTTAAAACCTATTCGGGTGTCAATAATTATACGGTAAAACTTGTTAGTAAATATGCGGATTGTGCGGACTCTGTAACAAAAGTGATAAGAATCGTTAAGCCTGTTGCAGATTTTACAGCTACCAATAATATAGGCTGCGGCGCTCCATTAATGGTAAATTTTCAAAATATCACTTCAAACACCACTAACTGGAAATGGGATTTTGGAGATGGTTCTACGTCAACTCTTCAAAATCCTTCACATGAATATCAAAAGCCGGGTAATTACAATGTGACCCTTACTATTACTACAGCTACTGGTTGTGAAGCAACTATAACAAAAGCAGGTTTTGTATCTATTACTCCTGCTACAATAGGTATCAATAACCTGCAACAGGGCGGATGCAAATCACTAATTGTAAACCCGACTGCTATTGTAACCTCACCTGATGGCATAGCATCCTACTCCTGGGATTGGGGCGACGGATCACCTATAGTAACGGGTACGGCTACCCCACCCCCGCATACTTACTCAACTGTGGGTAACTATACTTTAATACTAACCATCACCACCAACGGCGGTTGTGTACAACAGGTTCCGAGAATAATAAGGGTGGGTGAAGCACCAACTCCGGTTGATTTCTCTGCAACTCCATTATCCGTTTCCTGCTCTTCGGATAGTGTAAGATTTACGGCAAATACGCCTACGGCAAATGAATGGTTTTGGAATTTTGGGGATGGTGATACCTCCAATTTGCAAAATCCAGTACATGTCTTTCAGGATACCGGAAAAATTACGGTTACATTGATCGCTGCAAATAACGGATGTAAAGCACCGCCGGTAGTTAAAACAGATTTTATTACTATTCCTTCGCCTGTAGCAAAGTTTGGAATAACCATTGATTGCAATAACCGGTTGAAAGTGAGCTTTAGCGATAGTTCGCTAATTGATGCAAAATTAGGACCCGCTTTTTACGAATGGGATTTTGGTGACGGACAAACATTTTCAGGCCAAAATCCAGGACTACATACTTATACAACACCAGGTGAATATAATGTAACCCTTAAGGTTAATATCGGCAATTGCACAAGCACCAAAATCACAAAATTATATCTAAACCCAATCGTGCGGAACTTTACAGTTTCAAAAAATATGGTTTGTCTTAATGAACAATTACTCATTACAGCACTGGAAGATAGTGTAAACGTAGCTTCGTATCATTGGACAATTGGGGGGTCATCTTTCAACAGAGATAAAACTCTTGACACTTTATTTGCAACACCAGGTCCACAACTCATATCACTGACTATAACCGACAAATATAATTGCACAGATACAAGTTCTCAAACTATTATTGTGAGCCAGCCTGTCGCAATGTTTACCAGGAACCCGGCAGGTATTTGTCTAAACAATTCAGTAACATATACCGATCAATCTACAGCCAATGCCGGTATTACAGAATGGCGTTGGGACTTTGGTGATGGAAATACACAAACCTATTCCACTCCACCATTCAGTCATCAATATAGCCAAACCGGAACGTTCTATACTAAGTTAACTATAAAAGATAATGCAGGTTGTACCGCAGAATACATTAACCCCGGACCCGTATTAGTAACTTCTCCAAAAGCAAATTTTGGAACCACAAATACCCGGTTCTGTCCAGGACCTCAGTTAACTCTCAACGACTCTTCTACTGGTGTTGGATTGAAATATTTTTGGGATTTGGGTAATAGTCAAACTTCAACAAATGTTAATCCCTCTACTGTTTATACTGCTGGGGTGTACACGGTGAAACTTGTAATAACGGATACTGCTGGCTGCATGGACTCTCTTACCCGCACTAATTATATAGATGTAAAGCAACCCGTTGCCGCATTTAATATTGAAGATACCGCATCGGTTTGCGGATTGTTAGAAACAAAGTTTTTTGCAAAAGGACAGGATTACGAGTCCTTTTACTGGGACTTTGGAGACAGTACTCAATCCACTTTAGCAACGCCTAAACATTTTTATGATACTTATGGCAGCTACACAGCCAAATTATTTGTAACCGGATATGGTGGTTGTATTGATTCGGCATCTCACCAGGTAAACGTATACAACCCCAATACCGCTACAAAAATTAATTATACTGTACCGCCTTTTGCCTGCAACCAGTTAGCCGTTGACTTTAATATATCGACACCGCCGGCCACCGATTTTAAATTTTTGTATGGTGATGGGAAAATAGACTCGTCGGGCCAGAAATCATTACAGCATACTTATGATTATCCTAATTCCTATATTCCTTATGTATTTTTGCAGGATGCTACCGGATGCCAGGTATATGTTGCAGGTTCAACTTCAATAAACATACGTGGAGCAGTACCCGTATTTAATATAGACCAGCGCAAATTCTGCGATTCAGGAACAATATATCTTACTAACTATACCCTCTCAAACGACAATCCTATCCAGTCATCTGTATGGAATTTTGGTGATGGAAATTCATCAACTGATGTTAATCCTGCACCTCATTCTTTTTCACAACCAGGGCTCTATCCCGTATCACTTACAGTTACCTCAAAAAGCAATTGTGTATCCACATTTAATGACACTGTACGTGTTTTGCGTACTCCTGTTCCGGTGATCAATATGAATGCAATAACTTGTGTTAGCCGTATACTCAATTTTAACGGAACATTGGTACAACCAGATACTGCCATCACCTGGAACTGGAATTTTGGTGATGGCAGAACATCAATCAACCAGAACAATGCAATCACTTATGAAAAGACAGGAAATTATTTGGTAACTCTTACGGCTGCCAACAGTCTTGGTTGCAAAAGATCAGATTCGCTCTCGTTATCAGTTGCACCTTTACCAGTAATAACAACACAAAATGTGACCATCCCTGTTGGCGGACAAACACCCATACCGGTATCATATAGCAGCGGGGTTCAAACTTACTCCTGGTCTCCTCCAAATGGATTGAGTTGTATAAATTGTCCTGTTCCTTTAGCAAATCCTCAACAAACTACTACTTACACAATAAATGTAGCAGACAGTAACACTTGCACCAGCAGTGCCAACATAACGGTTACCGTACTTTGCACTGCAGAAAACTATTTTGTGCCCAATACATTCTCACCAAACGGAGATGGCGCTAACGATGTATTCTACCCTCGCGGAAGAGGTTTGGCAAGTGTGCAGTCCATGCGTGTGTATAACAGGTGGGGGCAAATGGTATTTTCGAGAAGAAACTTTACTGCTAATAACTCATCTATGGGCTGGGATGGCAAAATAGGTGGCAGCCCTGCTTTGCCCGATGTGTATGTATATGTTATGGAATTTGTGTGTGAAAACTCCCAGGTTGTAACTCTTAAAGGAAATGTAACATTAATAAGATAAGTGGTAAATATGGAAAATACATTCAAAATATTTCGAATTACTTTTATCAAGTTACTTCAATATAGTATTTCCGGTGCAATCTTACTTTTCGCGAAAAACATCTATGCGCAGGATCTTCATTTCTCCCAGTTTTACGAGGCACCCCTTATACGCAATCCTGCCCTTGCCGGTTTGTTTGACGGAGATGTTAACGTACAACTGGTATATCGCAATCAATGGGCAAGTGTTACCACGCCTTACCAAACGGGTTCTTTAAACGGACAATACAAATTTGCAATAGGTAAAGGAGACGATTTTTTCACAGCAGGACTGCAGGTGCTTTGGGACCGGGCAGGTACTGTTGCATTAAATACCACTCATCTTTTACCTGTAGTTAACTATCACAAATCACTTAATGCCGACAAAAACAGGTACCTGTCACTGGGTTTTATTGGCGGGTGGATATCTAGGCGACTCGACAGGTCAAAGGTTACAACCAACAGCCAGTATGATGGATTTGAATATAATGGCTCATTGCCCGACGGAGAAACATTTACTGCTAATTATTCTTATTTCGATGCCGGAGTGGGTATGAGCTATAACTCCTCTATCGGAGAAAATAAAGACAACAATTTTTTTATAGGGGCTGCTTATCATCATTTCAATAAACCGGTTAACGGATTTTATAAACAACTGCAGCATTTACCACGATGGGTAGGATCTGTGGGAGTACGCACTACACTCGGAGAAATGTCTTTTATTACTATCAATGCCGATGTTAATATTCAGGGTCCCTATCGCGAGTACATTGCAGGTGCCATGTTTTCACGCAAAATTGATGATCCTGAAAATCCCCGGTACCTATTGCATTTGGGTGGATATTTACGATGGAATGATGCCATTATTCCGGTTGTTAAGCTTGATTATAAGCCCTTTTCACTTGCATTTAGTTACGATATGAATATCTCTGCACTTCGAACAGCCAGTCAGGGCAGAGGCGGTTTTGAGATTTCAATGGCGTATACCGGATTCCTGAATAATGATAACAGTACAAAATATGTATTAAGATGTCCCCGGTTTTAAGGTACAATTTCCAAAGCTATTTTTTGTCATAATCATTTAATTATCATTTATAAATGCATCCTTAATACTGTGGTGCATAAATTTTACGTTTCACTTATTGGATAAAATATTAATTTTATAGAGTGAAAATTTTTACACTGACATTTTTACTGGGTGCATTATTGCATTTTACCGGCTTTAGCCAGGAAAAGTTTCCTGTACCGGTAAAGGATGAAGTCAATGTAAAAATTGTAAAGTTTTATCCTAACCCCGCAACGACAAGCATTACTTTCGAGTTTATAAAAGGAACCGCAAAAAATTTTGACCTCCAGATTTATGATTTTCTTGGTAAAAAGGTTATGGAAATAAAAAATCCAACGGTTACCAATCCTGTTAATCTTAATGATTTCAATAGAGGTGTTTATATTTTTCAGCTTCGCGACAACAACGGAAAAATTATAGAAGCCGGCAAGTTCCAGGTGTCTAAATAATGTTCTATTGCCGATTATCATATTCTTCTCAAATTATTTATTAGAAAATACTTTATTGCAGAAAATTGTTTAGGTCATGCTTACCTTTTTGCTTTGGTTAATAGTATTTGCTCTATGTGCTCCGCTGGCTATTCTTGCATTGATATTCTATCCAATTGTATGGCTTATCCTGCTTCCATTCTGAATTTTTGGTATTGCAGTAGAGGGTGTGCTATCATTGATTAAAGCTGTTTTTTTACTTCCTTCCCGCCTGCTTAAAAGAATATAGTTATCAGGATAAGTTATTTTTTAATGCAAAAAAAATATGCTGCATTCTCTTTATCCCCTTCTTTTTCAGTTTCCTTACCTTTGTCGTCCTTCTGCCATTATGGCTGCGGATAAAACCTGCATCATATTTGACAGAATAAACAATACAAACATCAGATAACTACATTTATATAATACATTCTCAACATGTTGCAATTCATTTCCAGGGTCTTTGGAGGGAACAAATCAGAAAAAGATATAAAACTTATTAACCCACTTGTACAAAAGATTAATACTCATTTTGATTCTTACAAAGGACTTACCAATGATGAGCTTAGGGGTAAGACTTCTGAATTTAAAGCCCGTATTAAACAGCATATAGCAGAAACAGATAAAGAAATTCTTGAACTTAAAACAAAAGCAGAGTCGCTCCCATTTAATGAAATTGTACAAAAGGATGAAATTTATCAGCAGGTTGACAAACTTGGGAAGAAACGAAACGAAAAAATAGAAGAAGCACTTAATGATATTTTACCGGAAGCTTTTGCAGTAGTAAAAGAAACGGCAAGGCGTTTTGCTAATTATGCAGAGCTTGAAGCTACTGCTACCGATCTAGACAGGGAATTAAGCATAAAGAAGTCTAATGTTATCATCAACGGAGATAAAGTTATCTATCGTAATAAGTGGATTGCGGGAGGGAATGAAATTACCTGGAATATGGTACATTATGATGTGCAATTGATAGGCGGTATAGTGCTGCACCAGGGTAAGATTGCCGAAATGGCTACCGGTGAAGGTAAAACGCTTGTATCAACATTGCCGGCATATCTAAATGCACTTGCAGATGAAGGGGTGCATATTGTTACTGTAAATGATTATCTCGCCAAACGTGACTCTGAGTGGAATGGACCAATATATGAGTTTTTGGGACTTACAGTAGATTGCATTGACCGCCATTATCCCAACAGTACTGAAAGGCGCAACGCATACCATGCCAGCATCACATACGGAACCAATAATGAATTTGGCTTTGATTATCTGCGCGACAATATGGTGCACAATCCCAATGAAATGGTGCAGCGTAAACATCATTTTGCAATGGTGGATGAAGTAGATAGTGTATTGATTGATGATGCACGTACTCCACTAATCATTTCAGGGCCGGTATCCAAGGGAGGTGACGACCAGCAATATATGCAACTGAAGCCCCGTGTAAGTCAACTGGTAGAAGCTCAAAAACAGGTGGTAAACAAATCGCTTAACGAAGCAAAAAAATTAATAGCAGAAGGTAAGGACGATCCTAAAGAAGGCGGGTTATCATTAATACGTGCATTTCGCGGGCTTCCCAAAACTACTGCGCTGATTAAGTATCTGAGTGAACCTGGCATCCGGGTAAAATTACAAAAAGCAGAGAGTTTTTATTTGGCTGAACAGGAAAAGCAGATGCATATTGTTGATGATGAATTATACTTTCATATTGATGAAAAAAACAACCAGGTTGAACTTACCGACAAAGGTCTGCAATACATTACCCGTGGCGGAGAAGATCCAAACTTTTTCGTATTACCCGATCTAAGCATCCTGTTGTCTGATATTGAAAAAAGCGACGACAATACTGAAACAAAGCTCCGCAGAAAAGAAGAAGTTTTAAATGAATACGGGCAAAAAGCTGATCGTATCCACACTGTGCAGCAATTGCTGAAAGCGTATGCTTTATTTGAAAAAGATGTAGAATACATCGTCATAGAAGGACAGGTAAAAATAGTAGATGAGCAAACAGGCCGTATCATGGAAGGCAGGCGATACAGCGATGGCCTGCACCAGGCGATTGAAGCAAAGGAGAATGTAAAAGTGGAAGCGGCAACCCAAACTTATGCTACCGTTACTTTACAGAACTTCTTCCGTATGTATCACAAACTTTCGGGTATGACAGGTACTGCAGAAACGGAAGCGGGTGAATTTTGGAGTATTTATAAATTAGACGTTGTTTCTATTCCCACCAATATTTCTGTAATAAGAAAAGACCAGCAGGACCTGGTATATAAAACCAAACGTGAGAAATATAAAGCCGTAATTGAAGAAGTTGAAAAATTGCGCAATATCGGCAGACCGACATTGGTGGGTACCACTTCTGTAGAAGTAAGTGAATTGCTCAGCAAAATGCTGCAGGCAAGAAAGATTCCCCATAATGTACTGAACGCTAAACAACATGCCCGTGAAGCACAGGTAGTACAGGAAGCCGGACTGAGTGGAGCCGTTACAATCGCCACCAATATGGCAGGTCGTGGTACTGATATAAAATTAGGACCCGGCGTAAAAGAAGCCGGCGGATTGGCGATAATTGGCACAGAAAGGCATGAATCAAGACGTGTAGACCGGCAATTAAGGGGTCGTTCGGGAAGACAGGGAGATCCCGGCTCATCACAGTTCTATGTGTCGCTGGAAGATGATCTTATGCGCATGTTTGGTAGTGAACGCATTGCTTCGCTGATGGACAGGATGGGATATAAAGAAGGTGAAGTGATACAACACAGTATGATCTCCAAAAGCATTGAAAGGGCACAAAAGAAAGTGGAAGAAAACAATTTCGGTATTCGTAAAAGGCTGCTTGAATATGATGATGTAATGAACAAGCAACGTAATGTAATTTATACCAAACGGGAACACGCTTTATTTGGCGACAGGCTTGCACTTGATCTCGATAATGCGTTTTATAATGTAGCAGAAGGATTAATTATATCTTTCAGGGAGCAGGATGATTACGAAGGGTTCAAACTTGCAGCCATCATAAATTTCGGAATTGATACGTCAATATCCCACGAAGAGTTTACCAAAGACGATATCAATACGGTGGCAGATAAATTATATACGGAAGCGTCTTCACGCTACCAGGTACGTAAAGAGGGTATATGTAAACAAGCTATGCCGGTGTTTCAGAATATTAAGCTGATGCAGGGCAATCATATTGAAAATGTGGTAGTACCTTTCTCAGATGGGAAAAAAGGTATACAGGTACTTGCTAACATGAAAAAGACCCTGGACTCGCAGGGATTGGAATTGGCCAGTGCTCTTGAACGCACAATTACACTTGCCGTAATTGATGATGCATGGAAAGAACATCTGCGGGCTATGGATGATCTTAAACACAGTGTGCAAACGGCGGTGTACGAACAGAAAGACCCCCTGGTGATATATAAAACCACTGCTTTTGAATTGTTCAGAAATATGGATGGCGAAGTAAACCGTGATATTGTTTCATTTCTCAGCCATTCAGCTATACCCGTAGAGCAGAATGCAGGGCAGATACGTGAGGGAAGGGAACAGAAGACTGACATGAGCAGGATGAAATCCAACAAAAATGAAATAGATGCGAAGGGTCAGGATTATGCTGCTAATGAAAATGATTATTTTGATCCTTCAGACGGCCCGATTAAACAGGAACCTGTTAAGGTTGGTCCAAAAATTGGCAGAAATGATCCCTGCCCTTGTGGTAGTGGAAAGAAGTATAAACAGTGTCATGGACGGGAAGTTTAATTCACTTTTCTAAAAATAATAATCCGGAACCTAATTCGAAATTCGACAATGGTTTCGGATTTTTTTATAAGAATAAAGTTTATGAAAATTGAAAAATATATAGATCATACTCTGCTTAAATCCACTACAACATTAGAAGAGGTAAACCGGCTATGCACCGAAGCAATCCGTTTTAATTTTGCTGCTGTATGTATCCCCCCTTTATATGTAAAAATTGCAAAAAATCTTTTGGAGAAGACTGACATAAAAACAGCAACTGTAATTGGTTTTCCTCTTGGATATTCTGCAATAGAATCGAAAGTGGCGGAAATTGTGCTTGCCCTAGTAGATGGTGTTGATGAACTTGATATGGTAGCAAATATTACAGCAATCAAGAATGGGGACTGGTCATTCATTGCTAATGAAATTAATACTATACTTCCGATCGTAAGAAACAAAGAAAAATGTATTAAGGTAATTATTGAAACCGGTGTGCTATCAGATGAAGAAATCATAAAATGCTGCGAGTTGTATGGCGCCGCCGGAGTTGATTTTTTAAAAACTTCTACCGGATTTGCTCAAAAAGGGGTGTCCGTTGAAGCAGTAAAATTAATTCGAAAATATTTACCGGCATCTGTCGGGATTAAAGCGTCAGGCGGAATTAAAAACTATTCGTTCGCACTTGAATTGATAGCTGCAGGAGCAAACAGGCTGGGTACCAGTAGCGGAGTAGAAATAATAATGGAACAGACAAAATCGGCAATGGCTTAATTTTGACATTTTAACAGTTCAGAATATACATCCTTAAAGCGGATCATCTATTTTTATAATCGATACTATGAAAAGAATATTCTTAATTGCAATTTTTTCGGTAAGCCTTGTGTTTGCAAAAGCACAGCTTTCAGACAATAACCTGGAGAATATCCGGGTTATTAAAGATGTGAGAATTGACAGCCTGCTGCAAAAGAACAAGGATATGAATGAAGTGATTTATTTAAATACACTTAAAAACATACAGGGTTACCGACTCCAGGTAATTACAACCAATGACAGAAATAAGGCTATTGAAGTTAAGACACGATTATTAACTGATTTTCCAGGCGTAAAAACTTACCTGATCTATCACACCCCTTACTTTAAAATTCAAATGGGCAATTTCAGAGAAAGGGAAGATGCGGAACAATTGATGAACCGGGTAAAGCAGGTTTACCCCACAGGTGTATTCATTGTTCCATCGCGCATTGAATTGAAACCTACTAAAGATGGTGAAATTATATTATAACAGTAATCTCCGTAATGTAAAACTGTAACTGTAAATCAAATCCTCAATTTATCGAGTTAATCTCGGTATATCCTTCTGCAGATGATTTTTTTACAACACCGAAAGATGGCGCATACCATTCTGTCATTTCCATTGACAACGGAATAGTGATAGGACCGGTTTGTAATTTAAGACTAAGTGTATAGGTAATTTTAAAACAATCCCAGTCGCCAGCCGGAGTAGTAACATGCTCCATTCCATTCACAGTTCGTTTCGATATAGACATCTGAAGGATTTGTTTTAATTCATTTTCATCATTTTCTACACGGAAATAACCGTCTTTCAACTGATCACCTTTTTTTAAACTTAATGGATATTCCAAAAAAGCAAGTTTCATTTTCGAAGCTGGTGTCATATATTGTTCTACCTGCTGTGCCGGCAAATAAAATCGCATGTCTACATTAATATGTTGCCCCAAACATTTAACTGAATAGTTATCTGTATTTAATAATTTTTGATTTACATCGAAAAGTTGAAAATTAATACTGGCATTACCCGATTTGTTCTTTACGGATTGGGGCAACACGGTAAATATAATAGTGCCATCCTGCATTCCTCTTGCATTATAATGAAACCATTCCATTTTTTGGGATTCAAAAAAATAAGAAGCACATTGCTGGCATAGCGCTGCAGTATAAATTGCAGAAAATATTATCACAGCCACTATCTTCTTCATACCCTGAACGATAGATTAAACAAGAAAGATAATGAATATTGGATTAAGATGTAAAAGAGGATTGTTATAACCGGGAATGTTGCAGTTTTTAAGCTGCTTTTTTATCTTTTGTAAATAACCTTAATGCAAATCTTTTGAGTACACTTAATTCTCTGCTCAATAATTTTCCGGCACCATAATGCAAAGCTGCCCCAGCAGCTTTTTGAGCAATACCTCCTTTGCCTAATAACATTTTACCTCCTGCAAAATTCAGTCCCAGGTTCAGTAAGGTAGAAAACAAAGTAGATTTTAACCCTACGGTTTCATTTAAATCGGTTAAGGCAGTTTTAA
Source organism: Bacteroidota bacterium (assembly GCA_018268105.1). Taxonomy (GTDB): domain Bacteria; phylum Bacteroidota; class Bacteroidia; order Chitinophagales; family Chitinophagaceae; genus Agriterribacter. The sequence goes on from JAFDXG010000040.1 coordinate 27,554, forward strand.
TCAGATTGCCAGGCTTCAGATTATTGATTGTTGCCGAAAATTTACGCTTCAACTCAATTTCCATGACTTCCGTTTGATGCTTAAGTTCGGCGATTCTTCTCCTCACATCTTCAGCAGATTTAAGGTTGCTCATTTTAATATTTTATTGATGATATTATTGTATAAAGGGGTTTTGATAATCTTATTCCTAAAAACATAAAGAATCAGTCCAATTAAAGTATAAAACCCGGCTATAACAAAAAATCCAAAATAAATTTGTCCCAACCAACTGCCTATCATTATTGCGAGCCCTACGTTCAACGACATAATGACTATACTGATTATAAAAAGGAATATTACCTGGGAAGCAATTGAACTGACACTATCCGATAATTTATCAACGGTCTTAAGCTTCCACAATTCAGTCTTTGCTTCAATATACTTACCAGTGTCATCAATTAAGCTTTCAATATTTTCTAAAATGGAATCTTCTTTCATTTTGGAAATTTAACTTAGCCGGGGTTTTTAAACTTAAATACCTATAAAGTCAGAAAAATCGTTAACTCATGGCATTTTTTGCCTGGTTATACTTTGATACGCTTTTTTCTGCCACATCTTCTACTTCATTCTTTGCGTGACGGTACTTCTCCTTTACAGAATCCACGAAATCATTAAAAGAACTTTTCAGGTTTTCGCCAATTTCGTTTGTATTCTTTGCAATTTTTTTCCTTGTCTCGGAGCCTTTATCAGGAGCAAAAAGTATACCTGCTATTGCTCCAATAGCAGCGCCTGCCAATAATCCTAATAATACTTTTGAATCTGCTTTCATAATAATTCATTTTAAATAGTGATATATCTGATTTATATTTCACAAGGTATAAAGACAATATATAAATATTATCTTCTCAGAAATCTTTTCGAGGGCTAATGCTATGTTAATAATATTTTTCTAAAGGATATATACATTCCAGCGTAAGCTATTGAAAATAAGTTGTGGAGAATATCTCCATCAAAATTAAAAAATTGAATAGTACAAAGTTGGGTGTATTCCAATTTTTGGCTTCATATACAACATACCGGAGGATGAGACACCGACCGGTAGCTCGCTATGCAGGTGGGTGTCACCAACCACTTGTGAAAATTTGAAATACACTCATAAAGTTACAGCTTTTTATAAAACTATATATTTCCGCCAAAAATTAAAAGGAACAGATATCAATAATCTGCTCCTTTTAAATATAATCTAACTCTGGTAAGGTTACACCAAAAGTTTATTTAGATTCGGACTTTTTATCATTGCCGGTATAGACAGCATTGTCTTTATTCCCACCCGATATCAGATACGCTAATAGGTCTCTTAATTCTTCAGGATTCAACCTGTTAATCAACCCTGCAGGCATTGGCGATACCTCAGAAACCCTGGTACTTTGAACATTCTTTTTAGATATCTCTTTCAGATCCTGTGGTGCAAAAGGATTTTGTGAAATGAAAAAAGTATTATCATCCTGTTTCACCAGTCTTCCGGTAACAGAACTACCATCTTTAAGGGAAAAAACAGTAGCGCCGTATTGGTCTGATATGGTTTTGTTGGGGTCAATAATTGCTTCGAGTATATCTTTAGTGGAAAATCTGGAACCTAACTGAGAAAGATCGGGTCCTGCAACACCACCCTCCCCTTTCATTGTATGACAATATATACACAAAGCGGCTGCAAACATGGCTTTGCCCTGTTCAAAGTTTCCATGATTAATTCCAAGACTATCTATCAGAAAAACAGCATTATCTTCTTTCCATCTTCTTCCCGGACCTTTAGGCTGGATGGCATTATCAGCAAGCTCATTACCCGATTTTGTGGCTATTGAATCACCGGATATCGTATTGAAATGTGCAAACTCTGCCTTGGGAATATGCGACAAAGCTATTTTTCTGGCATTATTTATAAAACCTCTGAAGCTATGCCCACCTTTATAGCTGAAAGCCGTATAAAACCATTTGAAATATTTATCTCTCAGATCGGGGGTCCAGCCGTTTACTGCTTCACTTAATACTATAGCATAATAAGTTTGCTGTTGCGGTGGCACTTTTGATAACATGCCAGCTATATCCATACCATATTGCGGATTGCGCATAATAAGATCAGAAGATTGAGTAAAAGTTTTCTGATCATCCGGATCATCTTTTGCCGTAGCCAGCAAAGCCATAGTTTTTTCAACTGCCTGCGGGGCATCAATATAAACCAATATCTTGCTCAGGCTTCTGTTAAGATTGTTAGTAGAACCGGGATATTGAGCATTTAGATATTCACCAAGCTTACTATTTGTTGCTGCATCAGGTTTACCCATTCTCAGCAATACAAGTTCAAAAGCCCGTAGCAGGTCAATTTGCTGTGATTCTGACAATTTTTTATAATCAATAGTAGTAAGCGCATTAATAAGTTGATTTTTAACTGCAGGACTTCCTGTGCGTGCCAGTGCTACAGCAGCCTGAATCATTGTTTCAGGGTCAGTTTCTTTAAACACCTTATCCTGCCATTGTGAAACCGGCTGGTGTTCAACAGCTACTCTTGCTGCATATCTTATGAATCTGTCATTATTTTTTAAATAAGGCCAGGCAGTTGCAATAGCCTCAGTTTTGGGGGCACTGTGAAAAATTTCCAGGTTTCTCCTTATTTTTTGTGCTTCAGTTAAAATTGCCGGTGCTTCATTTTTTATATCCAATGTATTGTCTCCATAATACACACGGTACAGGTCCGATTCAAGGCGGCGGCCACCTGTCATAAAATATAATGCACCATCTGGCCCAATCAACCCATCGGTTAATGGAAGTGGTGCACCCGAAATAAATTCTTCTCCTTTAGCCTTATAGGATGCACCATCAGGTTCAAGGTGAATGGCATAAATAATACCAAAGCTCCAGTCAAAAGCATAAATGGCCTTTCGGTATTTTTCGGGGAAACGTGCATTACCACCGTAAAATACACTGGTAGGAGAACCTTGTCCTATATTTAAAACAGGCGGAAGATTATCCGGGTATGCAGGCGACCATTTATCAGTGCCCGGTCTCCATCCAAATTCGGCACCGCTCGTAACCTGGCAAATTCTTGTGGGTCTGTACCAGGGTGTACCAAAATCCCACTCCATATCAGAATCAAAGGTGAACATATCGCCGGCATCATTAAAGGCAAGGTCAAAAGGATTTCTGAAACCATTGGCAACGAGTTCCCAATTGTTACCGGTTGAATCAATATGTGCTATCCAACCACCATGAGTATTTACCACATCATCATGCCCATTCGGATCCCTGATCAGCGGCATAAGATTGTCAATCTGCCAGTCTTTGGCCCCATCGTATTTATTCATCTCCGGAATCTTTGTAAAATTACCCGCGATAACATACAGAGATTGTTTGTCGGGAGAAAGGACTATACTGTGCGGGCCATGCTCACCTTCCCCGTCCAGAGCTTTCAGCAATGTAATTTTATCAAAGTGATCATCTCCGTCTGTATCCTGCACCCTGTACAACCCACTACCCTTTTCAAAATTTTTATCTTTGTTGTGATTGATCATTACATAGAGGCTGTTAAAAGCATATAACAGCCCATGAGCATAACCCATTTTTACGAATGTCCGGGTAGAATCCGTTCCGGGAATAGTATCTGTTTCCAGCAGCAGTTTTTCCACTACAGGTCTCGAAGTATCACCAACAGGAGGAAGTGTCATCCGGTAAAGCCCACCATATTGATCTGAAGCAATCAATCGTCCTTTATTATCAAATGTCATAGCGACCCAAGAACCATCTCCATTTTCTGAGGGACCAAATAAGTGTTCTGCGTGAAAACCTTCAGGTAGTTGCAGTTTGGCAAGTTTTGGATCAGAGATTTTACTTTCAACTTTTTCCTGTTTGTTACCAGAGCAGGAAAACAACAGGAAAGAAAATGACACTAATGCAATAATCATTCTCCGGGAAGGATAGTTTAAATACATAATAGAAAATTAATGAAAACTATAAAATCTGATTTACTATAATTGCGGTAAGCTAATTAATCCATTTTGTTCCAGCGTCCTGCACTATCCTGCAAAAAAATTGGAAACTTCCAACATGATTGAGATTTTAAAATTACAGCTACTAATGTGCGGAACGATTTTTAAATGTAGTCAGTACTTCATGCCATTTAATGAGTTCGGAAATCATAGCATGTGCTGACCTGTTCAGCGATTCATCACTTACAAATTTTTCTTCCTCATTGATATATTTTGTAAAGAATGGAATATTCACACTTTCGGTAATCACTACCATTTTAAGTGCTGTTAATACCGGTTTGAGGAGCTGTACACAACGAGTACCTGCTGATATCCCACCATAGCTTACCAGTCCTACGGGTTTATATTGCCATTCCTGAAAAAGGTAATCAATTGCATTTTTAAGAGTGGCGGGAAAGCCATAGTTATACTCGGGAGTAATAAAAATAAAAGCATCAGCAGCAGCTATAGTTTTGCTCCATTGTTTTGTATGTTCATGGGTATATTTGGCAAGCTTGGGATGATGGGGTTCATCCATAAATGGAAGATTGATTACTTTAAGATCAAGATGTTCGGTTTCAAACACTTTATATTGTTTCAAAAGCTCTAATAACCAGGCAGAAATTGCGGGACCTTTTCTGCCTTCCCTAGTGCTCGCAGTGATTAATTTTAGTTGCAACATAAATTATTACTCCTTAAATATTATTTATAAAGATTGCACTACTATCCTTTGCCAATTGAGATGCCGTTTCAAAAAAGCACTCACATAAGGACAAAAAGGGGCAATTTTTTGATTTCTCTCTTCGAGATACATTAAAGTTTTTTCAACAAGTGCAGCCGCTACACCGCGCCCCTCCAATACAGAAGGTACTTCTGTATGCAGGAGTGCCACCGAATCAGGCATTGTTTTATATTTTATAAAAGCAATGGTGCCGTCCACTTCCATTTCAAATCTGCTTTCGGCTGAATTATTAACAAGCTTATTGGATTCATAGCGTGTATCCATTAACGTAGGATTTAATATACCAGAAGACAAAAATACAGATAAGCTAAATTTTGGCAAGATGTTTATCAAAGCCTGATGAAAGCAATAATTCATAAGCCGTCCATATATCATCAGGAATATTCATTGGTATCTGAAATCCCTTTGCCGGATAGAACTTTATACGTTGTAAATCACCCACCATGATACTAATTACTTTTTCAAGGCTTATATCCTTAGTAGGGTAAGCAGTAAAGCTAAATTGGGGGGAGGTAACCAGTAATTCTTTTTCAGGCCAATGTTTTTTGAAAGTTGCGAAACTCCTGCGTTCCATATAGGGCTTTTGCACCAGGATGAAACGGGAAGGATGCAATCCTCTCTCAGCCAGCAATCTTTGAGTGAACTGAATATTTTCACCAGTATTGGTAGATTTATTTTCTATCAGAATTGCATTAGATGGAACACCTTTCTTTATTGCGATCTCTGCAAACTGGTCGGCTTCAGGAATAGTCCATATATCACTGGTAAGATTGCCAAGTCCACCCGAAAAAATGAGCAGTGGCGCAAATCCTTCCAAGTACAATTCGGCTGCCCTGTCTGCAACCCTAAGATCGTGACTGCCCAATGCAAGTATACAATCTGATAGTTTTAGTTCATGATGCATATGGTGATAATTCCAAAGCTTTTCTGCTGCATCTATAACCTCTGGTGATAACATAAATTATTATTAAAGACATAAAAAAAGCGCAACATAGTTACGCTTTTCCTAATAAAAAATTTTATATATCACTACCCTATCCCTAACTGAATAAGTCACCGTTGTTTTCTTCCTCCTGTTGTGCCGGTGGTATTATTGGTTCTTCCGTAATAATAATTTCTTCAATAGTAATTATATCGGGCATTACTTCACTCTGAGGAGTTACCACTTCTTGTACTTTTTGAGGGGCTGCCTTTTTCTTAGGAGCAACTTTCTTTGAAGGAGCTGCCTTTTTCTTTGGAGCAGCTTTCTTTGGAGGGGCTGCTTTTTTCTTTGGAGCAGCTTTCTTTGGAGGAGCTGCTTTTTTCTTTGGAGCAGCTTTTTTTTGAGGGGCTGCTTTTTTCTTTGGAGCTGCTTTTTTCTTTGGAGCAACTTTCTTTTTGGGTGTGGCCTTTTTCTTTGGTGCGGCTTTCTTTTTGGGTGCTGCTTTTTTAACAGCTTTTTTAGCTACCTTTTTAGCCGGTGCCTTCTTTTTGGGTGCGGCTTTTTTAGGAGCAGATTTTTTCTTTGCTTTAGCCATGATTTTTGGAATTTATTGTGTTTGTAGAAGAGATAAATTGATACAGAAAATTAGGAATAAAATTTATAATAATAGCAAAGGTTCAATTTTTTTTAAACAAATAAAAACCCTGTCAGGGTTTTACCTGCAGGGTTTTAATCTATTTTGTAGATATTTTGTAATAAAAACTGCTAATTACAGATTGGGCTGTGGTGTATAGCGCAGGTAGGGTTTTACCACTTTTACACCTTTGGGAAACTTTTTAATAGCGTCTTCTGACGAAACAGAGGTTGCTATAATAACATCTTCAGTAGGTTTCCAGTCTGCAGGTGTAGACACGCTATAATCTGCAGTAAGCTGAAGAGAGTCCAAAACACGCAATACCTCGTAAAAATTTCGTCCGGTAGAAGCAGGATACGTAATAGTAAGCTTTACTTTCTTATCTGGTCCAATAATAAACAGGGAGCGTACTGTAAAATTTTCTGATGCATTGGGATGGATCATGCCATAAGCAGTCGCCACTTTTCTTTCAGGATCGGCAATGATAGGGAATTTTACATCTGTATTACTGGTTTCATTAATATCTTTTATCCAGCCGATATGCCTGTCCAGCGAATCCACACTAACGGCAAGTACCTTAGTATTGCGCTTTGCAAATTCTTCCTGTAATATGGCAGTTTTCCCAAGTTCTGTTGTACATACTGGTGTATAATCTGCGGGATGAGAGAACAAAACCCCCCAGCCATCGCCAAGAAATTCATAAAAATCAATTTTTCCCAGGCTGGTTTCAGCCGTAAAATTGGGTGCAATATCCCCTAAACGCAAACTCATAATATATCTTTTTATAGTTAAAAATGGATTGCAAATATATTCTTTTCCTACTAATTTAGTAGACTATTTAAAAAAAAAATCTTAAAATCCGCTTCCCCGTGATATAGCATCTTTTCCAAATCTTCCCTTCACAGCATCAATAGCCTTATATAAACCAGTCTTCTTTTCGGTGCTTTCAAAAAGATTGGTTTGAAAAGCTTCATTAGTGAGTTCGCTTAATCTTACTCCCAGCAACCTGACTGGCTCTCCTTTTCGGTATAATTTGTCGAACAAATCGCGGGCAACAGGGATAAGCTCATCATCATAAAAAGTATATGATATACTGGTTTGCCTGGAGGTAGTTTCAAAATCGGCATAACGAATTTTAACAGCAATACAACCTGTCATTTTATTAACTTCTCTTAACTCATGGGTTATTTTTTCCGTCATGCGCACCAGTTCCGCAGCAATAAATCCTGGATCTTTAATGTTTGAATCAAATGTGCGTTCTGTAGAAATTGACTTTGCTTCGTGATAAGGTACCACCTCGGCATGGTGTATACCTTGTGACTTATGCCAAAGCTCAATCCCGTGATTTCCCATGAGCAATTCCATTTCTGCGGCAGATCTGGCGGCAATATCACCAATGGTGCGTATACCCAAAGAAAGCAGTTGGCTGTTGGTTTGTGTTCCTATACCGGGAATAACACTTACCGGTAAAGGAGCGAGATACTCCTTTTCCTTTCCGGCTGCCACCTGCAAATACCCATTAGGTTTAGCTTCGTTGGTTGCAATTTTGGCTATTAATTTACTGGAGGCTAATGCAAAAGAAATCGGCAATCCGGTTTTGTTCACAATTTCTTCGCGGAGGTTAATGGTCCATTGCCAGGGATTGAAATATTTATCCATTCCTGTAAGGTCAAGATAAAACTCATCAATGGATGCTTTTTCAAACAGGGGGGCCTTATGTGCAATGATTTCCGTAACCATTCTTGAAAATTTACTGTACTCGCCCCGGCTACCCTTCACCACCAAAGCATGAGGACAGAGTTTCATAGCTTTTGACATAGGCATTGCAGAATGTATCCCATACTTCCTTGCCTCGTAGCTGCAGGCCGCTACCACTCCACGTTCCCGACTACCACCGACAATCAAAGGTTGGCCTTTTAGTGCGGGGTTATTCACGCACTCCACTGATACAAAAAATGCATCAAGATCGAAATGTGCTATAATACGCTGCTGTGTAACCATAGCTATACCTCTGCTGGGAAATAGTATTGCAAATTACCGAATAGTCATTAAAGCCGCTGCTGCCAGACCTGCCGTTTCAGTTCTCAGCCTGGTTTGTCCCAGGCTTACCGGGATACAATTACTATTTAATGCAAGGTTTATTTCATTATCAGTAAAATCACCCTCCGGGCCAATAGCAATGGAAATGGCGGTATTTGATGAAGATATTTCTCTAAAATGCTTTTTTTCATCAGGCAAACAATGGGCTATACACCTGATGTCTGCAGAGGGAGTTAAAACCCATTGTGTAAATGGGATTGGATCAGAGAGAACAGGCAGCCAGGTTTGCCGGCTTTGAAGCAATGCACTAATCATAATATTTTGCATCCTTTCCTGCCGGAAGTGTAACCGTTCGGTTCTGTCACAGATCAACGGCACAACCGTGGATATGCCCATCTCTGTTGCCTTTTCCAGAAACCACTCAAATCTTGCCACATTTTTTATAAGAGAAATTGCGATTGCAGTATGATATTGTTTTACCGGTGACTGAAAATAATCAGTCAGAATAATTGTACATTCTTTTTTGAGTTGTTCCTCAATCGTAGCAGTGGCAAGTACACCTCTGCCATTAGTGAGGTGTAATATATCCCCCTTTTTCATACGTAGTACCTGGTTTATATGCTTTGCAGCATTTTCATCGAGGTGTTGAATAGGTTTCTCCGGCACTATGGTATCTGAGTAAAAAAAGGGGAAAGTCATGTAAAGTATTTGGTGCAAATAAAAGAAAGAAAACGATTAAAGCACGTTTGATGTGAGGGGAAGTTTTACAAAAAAGACAGAACCAACACCTTCCTCTGTTTCAAACCAAAGCTCACCATCATTTTTTTCAACAATTTGTTTACAAATAGCAAGACCCAGCCCAAAAGATTCCTCACCCGATGTCCCCTTACGTTTTACAACAGGATCGGCATGAAATATCTTTGCCTGAAGGGTGACGGGAATCCCTATTCCTTTATCCTTAACGGCTATAATGGCAAACTTTTCTTCGGCAGTGATTTCAATAACTATTTCTTTACCGCTTGCGCTGAATTTTATGGCATTTCCAATAAGATTACTAAAAACCCGCCATATTTTTTCCCGGTCAGTCATTACCCAAACCGATTGACTATGAAAGAACAAGGATTGCGATTTTTCAGCGGCCTTCAACTCCAGCATTTCAATGCAATATTTTACAAGAGCTGATATATCTACCGGTTCCAATTGAAGATTCCCTGTCCAAACATCTGCCTGGGCAAGGTTTTGAATAAGTTCAATTGAATGAGTACTTGAACGTTGTATCATTTCAAGCATTTTGTACTGCATCTCCGAATACTTAGCATCAGAGAGCAGAAAATCACTCATCCCTTTAATACTACTTATCGGATTGCGTAAATCGTGAGCAACAATCTTCATCATACGGGCATTTTCTTCCTGACTCATTTGTAATGCGGTAAATGCCTTTTCCAGATGCTCCTGCTTATACATCAATTGTTTGTTAAGAATAGCTAGCTCGCGGACGTGTTTTTTGGACTGCCTGTAATTATACCATAGCAACAAAGCAATCAACATCACAAAGAAAATAGTCACCCCTGACCATAATAAGTAACGCTTGCTCCTGGCATTGTCAAGATTGAAGGCATATAAATCACTTTGACTTTTGAGATAACGAAATGTCTGATTCAGGTCAAATGCAAGTTTATTGTATTCAACAGCATTTATTGAATCATTCATTTGCGTATAACGTCTAAGGTATTCATTTGAAACTGCATAATTTCCTGCGGCTGACAGGTAAGACGATTGCAGCAAATACCACCTGCTCTGTATTTCCAGGTTGGGTAAACTGTCTAACCCGGACTTGAGATCAGATAATACCAGATGTGCTTTATCAAGTTGAAGCTGCCTGATATATAAACCCGCCAGTTTTGCCTGTGAATAGGGAACATCTTCGATGGCGCGATAGGGGGCACTATTAATGGTTATACTTCTTTGCAACAACCTTTCAGCAGCAGAGTCATTACCGGTAGCCATCAGATCTACGGCCATATTCCCATAAATGACTCCCTTTGCACTTTGCACAAAATTTGTATCCGAATTTTTTTTACCCTTAGCATCATATCTGAAAGCATATTGAAAATTATTATCAATAAACCGCAATGCACTGTCAAAATAAAAAAGTGCAGAATCATGCATATTAAGTCTGCTATAACATAACCCGATATTATCCAGATAATTTTGCCGGTTTGCAAACATTACATGTGCATTATTATCATTGTCTCCGGTAGTACAATAAGATTGTTGTTCAACTGCCTGCTTAAAATAATCTGCAGCATCACGATATTGCTTATGCTGATATGAAATCAGGCCCAGCTTGTTACTATAAGCAGAATACAGACAGGTGTCACTAACTTGATATATTGCTTCACGGGCCAGGTAATAATAAGTAAAGGCTTCACTATATCGTTTCAACTTATGGAGATCATCTGCTTTAAGTGCTAATGCCTGCGGATACCATAAAGGGAACCCTTTTACATTGTTGTTATCATTAAGTAAAAGCAATATACTATCGGAATACAACAATGCTTTTTCATAATCTTTTTTGAATGTATAGTAATAATCTCTCCTGGTATTATAAGTCTCAAATTTTTTCCTGAAATATGGTAAATCTGCATATACAGAATCAATTGCTCTGAAATAATGTGTACTGTCTTCAATATATATTTGAATTTTCCTGAAACGGAAATCAGAATAAGAATCCTTATTAGTCATACTTACATCATCCCTGCAGGAGAATATTGAAATCCAAATCCAGCAGGGCAACAAAAGAAAAATTAACTGCTTACTATATTTATTATATAATTTTCCCATTAATATTAAACCCAAATGTAAAGAATAGGCAGGTAATAACTTGTAGTGAAAACAGTGCAAATAACAGAATATTATGGAGTTATAAAGTAACCCTTACTTTCAAAGCGATTTTCTCCTACACGCGGGTAAGTGTTCTATGGATTATCCCCAAACTCTAAACAACAGGCTTACTAATTTAATAGATTCTCTGTGTCCTTAATTCATCCCCTAAATCAAACTATATTAATTCCTGAAAGATGTATAACTATCGGCACCTCCAGACTGCCAGGGTGTATATCAATGATTTATTAAAAAAATTGTTACCATAATTTCTCTTTTTTTCGGTCTGAATATAAACCCTCCGTTACTATAAAACTATATTTTCAAATCGGGAGGAATGATTGCGCACGCAAATAACTACCTGAGTAGGTGAAACTATAGGTTGATTCAATATAATTAAAAAAAGCCTTTCATTGCTGAAAGGCTTATTGCTGCGTGGAATGGCAACCTCAAAAAAACATTCTTAAAATGGGGCGTCATCATCAAATTTTCCTTCATTCATTTTACTACCTTTTTGAATAAAGAGTCTTGCATCACTACCATCATCAGCAACAGGCTTCCAGTTGCCGCCTGACGCACCTATCCCACCATAATCGTCGGATTCCATTTCTATAAATTTCTGTATATGAAGTAAAGCACGGAGTTTTATGGTTTCCAGGGAACCATTACGATGTTTGGCTATCCTCACATGGGTTTCGCCCTTATTGCTTTCACCCATTTCGTTAGCTGTGATATTATAATATTCCGGACGATAGAGGAACATTACCATATCTGCATCTTGTTCTATTGCGCCTGATTCTCTCAAATCGCTTAATTGGGGCATCTTATCCCCTTCTTTTCTCTTCTCTACCTCACGGCTTAACTGGCTAAGAGCAATAATCGGTATTCCCAATTCTTTGGCAAGACCTTTTAGGTTTCGCGAAATAGTGCTGATCTCCTGTTCCCTGTTGGCATTACGTTTATCACCTGTACCACTCATCAACTGGAGATAATCAATAATTACCAGCCCCACATTATGTTTATTTTTCAATCTCCTGCACTTTGCTCTAAGCTCAAAAATATTCAGGGCAGGGGTATCATCAATAAATAATTTAGCATCCTGCAGACGTTTTACGCCATTGCGATACAACTGCTGCATTTCGTGTTCCTCCATTTTACCACGGGCTATCTTCTCCAGCCAAATCTCGCTTTCCGCACTAAGGATACGCTGCACCAACTGACTCGAACTCATTTCCAGACTAAAAAATGCTACCGGGGTAGGTTTTACCGCACTCAAAACTGCATTACGTGCAAGGTTAAGCGCAAATGCGGTTTTACCCACCGAGGGTCTTGCCGCAAGGATAACAAGATCAGTGGGCTGCCAGCCATAAGTGATCTTGTCGAGAGTAGAAAAACCGCTTGGAACACCAGTGATATCTTCCTGTCGGTTGCGCATGTCCTCAATACGTTGTATCGTTTTTACCAATACCGTATCTATACTGTCAAAATTTTTGCGAAGATGGTTATTGGTAATATCAAAAAGCTTACTCTCTGCTTCATCCAGCAAATCAAATACATCAGTAGAGTCTTCATAAGCATCACTAATAATTTCACCACTTATACGAATGAGGTCGCGTTGTATAAATTTCTGCAGAATAATGCGTGCATGGGTTTCAATATTGGCAGAAGAAACTACCGCATTGGTGAGTTTGGTAACATAATAGGGACCGCCAATAAGTTCCAACTCTTCCTTCAGCCTTAATTCCTCCACTACAGTCAGCATATCAATCGGCATGCTTTTCTGGGCTAATCCCTGCATAGCCCTGTAAATACGCTGGTGTGCATCTACATAAAAACATTCAGGTTTTAAGATTTCGACCACCGTATCAAAAGCTGATTTCTCAAGCATAATAGCTCCCAATACAGCTTCCTCCAGGTCTCTTGCCTGTGGAGGCACTTTCCCATAAACCATCGTACTCAAATCAAGGGTACTTTTTCTTCTGGTTTTCCGGTCTTTATTCAGATTAGTAAGGGGGTCCATTAAAATATTTTATATATAGAGTAATTTTTGTTCTTGTTTCTACATTACCGCACTTTTCAATACTATTTCGCAATCCTTTTCATCTCCGGTTTTGCAAATCATTGTAAAGTTTCAAATACACAAAATCATCTGTTGCTAACTTTACCGGGAGGACGAATTTAAGCCCATTGATTTTTGTTAGCCAAATAAGTTTGGCATTTTTTTTATTTTACAAATTCACAAGTTTAATCACAGGGTTATCCCTCATAATTTTAGGTTTATCCACCAATATTTCAGGCTTATGCACAAATTTCTTCAAAAATACGCCTGCAATGCACATGTAATGTGCTAAATAATTATAGCCTTTTTTTTTGGTAAAATTACCAAAATTACAATATGGAGTTTCGGAGATTTAGGAGCTCAGTTCAATTTAATTATCTTTGCCCCGCCTGATATAAAGGCATTAATTCAGCATAAAGCATAACACATTATGATCATCAGCTATAACTGGCTTAGCGCATATTTACCTGTTAAAATAGAACCAGAAAAACTCTCTGTAATCCTTACTTCATTAGGACTGGAGGTAGAGAATTTTGAGAGAAAAGAAGCAATCAAGGGGAGCCTTGAAGGATTAAAAATTGGCGAAGTAGTAGAAGTAACGGCTCATCCCAACGCCGATAAATTAAGGCTTACCCGTGTCAATACAGGAACCGGTGATGTGCTCCAGATTGTTTGTGGTGCGCCAAATGTGGCAGTGGGGCAAAAGGTAATAATTGCACCAGTAGGGGCTACCATATATCCGGTAAAAGGTGATCCAATCACAATGAAAACGGCAAAAATCAGGGGTATAGAAAGCTTCGGGATGATTTGTGCGGAAGACGAAATTGGTCTAAGTGATAAACATGACGGGATATTGGTACTCAGCAATAATGCTACTCCCGGTACCCCGGCTGCTGAGTATTTCAAGCCTGAAACAGATTGGATATATGAGATTGGCTTAACTCCCAATCGTATGGATGCCATGAGCCATCTTGGGGTAGCCAAAGACGTTTGTGCTTATCTGACCGTACACGAAAATCAAAATTATTTTGTAAAATATCCATATTCCGAAAAACTGAAAAAAGATACTCAGGGTGCAGCTTTTGAAATAGTCATAAAAAACACAGAAGCATGCAGGAGATATTGCGGACTGTATATCGAAAACGTAACTATAGGGGAAAGTCCCGATTGGCTGCAAAAACGAATCAGGTCTATCGGCTTGCGACCCATTAATAACATAGTAGATATTACGAACTTTATATTACACGAAACCGGGCAACCATTACACGCATTTGATGCAGACAAGATCAAAGGGAGAAAAATAATCATCGAGAACCTTACTGAAGGCACTTCGTTTGTAACCCTTGACGAGAAAGAAAGGAAACTGAATACTGAAGACCTGATGATTTGCAATGGCGATAATGAACCCATGTGTTTTGGCGGGGTCTTCGGCGGGTTGCATAGTGGTGTTACTCCTGCCACAAAAAATATTTTCCTGGAAAGTGCCTGGTTTAACCCGGTTACTATCCGTAAAACTTCATTCAGGCACAACCTGAGAACAGATGCAGCTACCCGTTTTGAAAAAGGGGTTGATATCAGTAATGCTGCAGTAGTGCTTAACCGGGCTGGTATACTCATAAAAGACCTGGCCAATGGAACCATTGCCTCTGATTTGCTTGATGTATATCCTGAGCCAAAACATAAAACACAGATAACCCTAAGATTCGAATATCTGAAAAAGCTTAGTGGTAAATCTTATCCGCCTTCTACTGTAAAAAATATACTTACCGTAACGGGTTTTGACATAATAAGTGAAACCAATGACTCTTTAGCGGTTGCAGCTCCTTTTAGCAAACCTGATATAGAAATGCCGGCTGATATTGTAGAGGAAATTATGCGTATTGACGGTTATGATAATGTAGCCATACCGCAACAAATCGCCATCAGTCCATCGGTAGAAACCCTTGCATTTCCGGCAGCATTGAAAGAAAAACTTTCAAATTACCTCGCTGGTAATGGTTTCAATGAAATTTTCACCAACAGTATTACAAATAGTGCATATTTTGATGAAAAAGTATTATCCAGTAGTGTAAAAATGCTCAATAGCCTGAGTGCAGAACTCAATATTATGCGGCCGTCAATGCTTGAGACAGGTTTGGAATGTATTGTTCACAACCTCAACCACAAAAACAACAACCTCAGATTGTTTGAATTCGGTAAAACTTACAGTACATCAGAAACCGGTAAGTATGAAGAAAAGGAAAAACTGTGTTTATACGTGTCGGGGACATTGGCTGAAAAGTCGTGGAACACAAAAGAAAAGAAAAGTGATTTTTATTATCTCAAAGGAATAATAAAGGGCGTTTTGAAAGTAAGCGGTATTGAAAACTATGTTATTCAGCCTAATGAAAAAAACCGGGAACTTGAATTTGGGCAGGCTATCAGTGTTAATAAAAAGATATTCGCAAATTTTGGATTGGCTAATACAGAAGTAATAAAAAAATTCGACATTAAGCAATCGGTATGGTATGTATCTATTGACTGGGAAACATTAAGTAATTTGGCATCTAAACAAAAAACAGGATATATAGAAATTCCCCGTTTCCCGGCTGTACAGCGCGACCTGGCCATTGTGATTGACAAAAAAATCAATTACGCTGAAATAGAGAATGTGATAGCCAAATCAGGAATTAAAAAACTTCAGCGCATGCAATTGTTTGATGTATTTGAAAGTGATAAACTGGGGGCTTCCAAAAAATCGTTTGCAATAAGTTTTACTTTTCTCGACACAGAAAAAACACTTACAGATAAAGAGATAGATGGCATGATGCAAAAAATAATGAGCAGCTTTGAAACTAACCTGTCTGCAGAAATAAGGAAATAAAATTATTCATAGATATCTCATGAGCCGTACAGACGATCATATAAACCGCATAAACGAAAAGCTTCAGCTTTTGCTGAAAAGTTACCGGGCTCTTCAAAAAGAAAACGAAAAACTCAGAATAGATGTGGAGCAACGGAAACAGGAGGAAAAGCTTCTGCGGGAAAAAATGTTGGTTTTGCAGCAGGAATCAGAGATTGTAAAAGCAACTTCGGAGGTAAATGAAGGCAAAGCAAAAAATGAATTTGAAAAAAGAATCAACAATTATATAAGGGAGATAGATCAGTGTATTGCCATGCTGACCGGGCAATGATTATACTCTTTTTACCAGACGGAGCCTTTGTTGCAGGTCTTCATACATCAGTTCAAGCACATATACTCCATAAGGGAGGTCATTAAGTCCTTCCCACAAAATTATTTTTTGGGCAGGTTTCACTTTGGTTTCAAATATACTGCATACTTTGCCCCTTTCATCCCTTAACACAGCTTTCAGATACGGAGGGGGTTGCTCATTGAGCTCCAGGATAAGGGTGTCTATGAACACCTGAGATTTGAGCGTAGCAAGCATGAATTTGCATGTTTCATTGGGTGAAGACAGGTATAAGTTATCCTGACTGGAAATAATTACTTTTAACTAACGAAAAATCAACAGCTTTATGTTGATAAATTGTTTGTAACACAACACAATAACGAATCATGCAAACATTAATTCCAATAAACGTACCTGTAGGTGACAGGACCTATCGTATCAAAATAACACCCGACGATGAGGAACAGGTGCGAAAGACCATTAAACTTATCAATGAAAAGATTTTAGAATACAAGACCGAATTTGCTGGAAAAGATATGCAGGATTATATATCTATGGTAGTTCTTTGGTATGCTACGCAGCTACAGAGCGGAAACTCATCAGCGTTAAGTAATGATTCGGAGGAAACACTTTCCAAAATGGAGGAACAGTTAAATAAAATTCTTGGACATTGAAAGTGGATATGCGGGAGTATAACCTTATTATCAAATCGCTGATTTGTACTGCATAATATCATTATAATTTAGTAGTAATTTTTTACTAACAAGCTCAAGATTTTATCATAGGTCAATAGAATTGATTTTTTCCCATTGATCAGGAATAGTCAACAGCGTCATTCAAATCGCAGAAAAAGCACATATAAAGAAGTCACTATTTTTATAGTGACTTCTTTAAGAAGAAGCAGGATAGTTTTTAATTTACACTAAACTTTGACCAGCCTTTATGCCAGCCTGCATATTCGCCTGCAGGGGCTATTGCGCCTATAAAATTAACAGCAGTTATAAAGCTTCTTCCCGTAATAACCGGGTCATCAAAAACGGTAAAAGTTGCTTTATCTTTTTGATCAACAAGTATAGAAGAAGCATTACCAAATGGAATAAAATCAGGGTTGTTATAATCAAACGGACGGGTATATAAATTATCCGCGCTTGGGATGTCCCTGTTCTTAAAATATGGATTTAAAAACCATGCCTTTATAGATTCAGGCGTTTCACCTGTTACATCTGAATTTGAGCCTTTGGTATAATTTACTGATGTTTTGCAACCAGCCACAATTACGCCTCTTATCCTAAGAGTGCTGTCAGCAATATTTCTGTCAGTTGATCTTCCTGTTGTAGCGTCAATCAATATGCCTGTTGGCCATCCCAGAAAAACAGAATTGAATATAGAAATAGCAGAATTTCTCCTGATTTGCACCCCTGCCAGATAGTTGCTGTTACCTACATTGTTCAATGTTGCCAACGGCCCTACAGAAGTTATATTTGAAAACACAGCTCTGGTTTGAGGCGTTACAGTTGAACCTGCAGAGTTATTATCACTTTCAAATGATTCTGATTTTGAAATATCAGCAATCAGCGAATCGCGAACAATCAATCCAAACTGCACAGTTCCGCTAAATCCATTATCAGTATCAAAATCATCATCCTGTGTTTTATATGCAATAAGATATTTACAGTTTACCGTACCGCCAAACCATTCAAACGCGTCGTCTTTTGCATAAGAAACCTGCACATGATCTATTGTTGTACCACTGCCTACAGCGGCTAATGTAAGACTATTCACTTCTTTATCAGGCTGAAATGCGTAACCTGCATACTCAATTCTCACATACTGTAATGTTCCGCTGTTATCAGCATCATCAGGTGCTACACCACCGCCGGCAAGCCCATCGCCGTTGGCGTTATTAATACCGCCTTCTACCTCAAGTATACCCTTGCCGCCACCAGTACCGGAAAATTCTGTATTTACACTTGCTTTACCGCAAAGTACAATGCCGCCCCAGTCGCCTGAACGTGGGTCAGGAGATGAACTTGTAAAAATAATAGGTTCATCCTGTGTGCCTTTTGCTTCAATTTTGGAACCACGGGTAATTACCAGCGCCGCCACATTTGTTCCTTTATAATCGCCTTTTACTGTAGCGCCGGATTCTATAGTAAGCGTAGCGCCATCGGCTATATATACAATGCCTGAAAGAATATTTTCATCCGCTTTTTTCAGCGTGGTGTTTTGGGTTATACGGCCGGATAATGTTACCGTAGAGCCGGTGTTATTACCGCCACCATTTCCACTGCCATTACCATCCATTTCAATTTTACGGCAACTGGCTGTCATCAATATTATCGCCACTGCAGCCGATAGTGTAAATTGTTTCATGTATTTTTTGTTTGTTTTGTGTGATTGTTTATAAACTGTAACTGAAAGTTATACCAAGGGTTGTTCCCCATTTGCGTGAAAAACGGATGGGGTCTTTATCTTTCTGAAAGCTTGTTTTATCATCAGTATTCTGGTAGAAATACTGTGTTTGATTTAAGATGTCTGAAATATTCAATCTTATTTCCGCTTTATTCTTAATAAGCTTTTTTGCTAACTGAAAGTCAAGAATGGGTCTTGCGGCTTCATATATATCAGGCGAGCCCGCGCCTGCGGAAATATCACCCACGAGGTATATGCGCTCTCCAATCTGGTTAAATAAAACAGTGGCGGTAATACCCGGTTTCTCCAAATCATACATCAAACCAAGGTTAACAGTGTAGGGAGATTGCCCCTGCAAAGATCTTTTCAGGTTAAGTCCTTTATCTTCTACCCTGCTGTATATGTATGCCGCATTTGCCTGGAACGTGAAGTTTTTAAGCGCGTTTACAAAATCAAGTTTTTTGCGTATTTCAAGTTCTGCACCATAAGATTGTGCCTTTTCAGGATTCTGATAATTAAATGTGCTGGCACCGCCACTGCCTGCATTAAATATCTGCTCAATAGGATCAGCGAAATATTTATAAAAAGCGCCAACAGAAAATATTTCACCGGCGCGTGGATAAAATTCATACCTGATATCGGCATTGGAGACCTTTGTGCGTTTTAACGCAGGATTACCCTGTATGGAAGCGTTCAGTTCAAAATCATACAGGTTTAAAAAGGCGAGCTCTCTTAACTCCGGCCTGATAACAGTTTGCGAACCTGATAACCGGAGATTATTTTTGCTGTTTAATTTCAATATTGCATTCAGCCCCGGTAAAAAGTCGTTTACTTTTGAATGTGTATATCTCGGGTCGCTTGTTTTTGTACTGCCCACAAGCTGATCGTAATTTTCTACACGCAATCCCCAAACTATACGCAACAGTGGTGAAAATTGGTTATCAAATTGAATATAGCCTGCATTGAGAATTGTATTAGCGAGATAACGGAAATTGGTCCCTTTTATAATATCAAAAGCAAATTTGATGCTGCTGCCTGCTCCGTCCCCAAAATTTTCCGGCGCAAAAACCTGGCTGGCCGGCAACCGGCGCAATGCAGCATTATCTACCGGCAGATACACCGAAAAAGGTTTGGCATCATACAAACGGTCTTTTACCTGCAGCATATAACCACCCTTTACCGTTTGCTTTTGGTTAAAGAGATTGAAATTATAATTAAGATCGCCGCCAGCGGTGTATATATAATCATTGAGTGTTTGATAAATCCTGCTGCCACTTTCCTGTGAAAGTGAATTGCCTATAGCAAGAAGATAAGGATCCTGCGAGCCGATGGTTTGTGTATATAATATTCTGCGCTGATCAGGCGTATAAGCATCCAGGATATTGAACGAACCATACCACTTTAATTTTAACGGAGTAGCCAAACTATGCTCACCTATTGCCTGAACAGTAAAGAAAGTATTTTGCCTGAATTTAATTTCTGAACCATAGATATTATCATTACGAACATTGCTTACACCGGAGCGGTTAGTGATGAAGTTGGTAGTATTTACATTTAAAACAGACTTAACAGAAATTTTGTTGAGAGAATTAAGCTGCATGGTTAAGCTGCCCAAAGCGCCCCAGCTTATATCCTGAGCGTATTTATCATCATTATAATTATAATCAATGGAAACATTCTGCTGATCTATGGAATTTAACCTGTTCAGTAATTTTTGGTAACGGTTGGTTTTATTATATACTACACTCAATACGCCACCGGTTTTTTTACCAAACAATGTGGTATTCAGGCCGCCGTTTACCTGGAAGGATGTATTAAGCGGCGCATTCGCTTTTACACCATCCCATGATTTTTTCATAGACTTACCGATTGCTGTTTTATCAGCGGCAGATAATTCATCGAACTGCGATTTGGTGGTATACATTGCCGGTAAGCTGCGATAGCCGTCATCAACACCCAGCCAGTCAGATTTGCCTCCGGGCACTTTATAAAAATCTTTACCTATTGTTTGGGAATTAAAGCCAGTGCCCACCTGCACAATAAAAAAATTCTTCGCCGGCACATCTTTGGTATTGATCTGTATCAACCCGCCTGCCCACTCGCCGGGGAACTCCGGAACAAAGGCTTTATTGATAACGATATTATCAACGATCTGCGCCGGGAACATATCAAAAGAGAACGCTTTACGATCAGGCTCAGTGCTGGTAAGTAAAATTCCATTCAGCATTGCCTGGTTGTACCTGTCTGCCAATCCTCTCACTACCACAAATTTATTTTCCTGCAGGCTCACTCCGGGTATGCGTTTCAATACTTCACCGGTATTTCTGTCCGGACTTCTGCGTATACTTTCGGCTGAAATAACAGAAGCAACGGTATTTGTATTTTTTTGAAATTGTATAGCAGAAGAAACCGTTTCCATACTTGCACTCGTTTTTCTTGCTATAATTACTACCCCTTCTAATTCTTTCGGTTTCACCTGTATCACAACATCCAGTTCATTTACCTGACCGGCTATCACTTCCACATCAGTTAATAATTTGCTTTCATAACCAATTGCCGAAAATTCAAGTTCATACTTTTTCCCTGGAATTAAACTTAATGTATAACGGCCCTCTATATCTGTAGTGGTTCCATTGTTGTTGCTTACAATTTTAACCGAGATCCCTGATACAGTCTCATTTTTCTCGTTGAGTACACGACCTGAAAGTTGTTCCGTTTGGGCATTGGCAGTAGAGAAAAAACTTAAAAGAAAGATATAGGCGACTATGATAATCAATTGCTGCATTTCAAAATTTTCGGCAAAGAAATATTTGTAATGTGACCCCAGGGTTAAGCGGGTATTAACAGTGCATTATGTAAGTGTTATCAAATTATTACGCCTTCCTGCTTGTTTATCAATAGTGAATATCTCAATGTTAAGAAATCATTAACTCTCAAAATTTGATCTGTCCGGTAGGTGATACAGCTATTTTTGTCCAAATTTTCTACAATGCTCAATTCAATAATGAAGATTTTCCTGCCTAAAGACAGGATATTTTACAACTTGTTTGAAGAAGTAGCTGTTAAAGTGCTGGAAATGTCCCGAAAGCTTAAAGAAATGATGCATGAACCGGATCATGACAAACGATCTGCAATTGCCGGTCAGATAGAAGAACTGGAACATGTAAACGACAATTTAACCCACCGAATATTTACAGAATTGGGCAGAAATTTCATTACCCCGTTTGATCGAGAAGACATTCATTATCTCGCCTCAGCCCTTGACGATATTGCTGATTATATTCATGCTTCTTCTAAAAAAATTAAGTTTTACCGAGTGAATCCCAATGAACACGGGATGCAAAAATTTGCCGACCTCATTGTTCAGGGTTGCGAGCATGTACATATAGCAGTGCATGAACTGCGGAATATGAAAAACCTCAGGCAGATTACAGAATCGCTGGTAAAGATCAATAGCATAGAAAACCAGGCAGACGATATCTTTGATATGAGCATTGACAGGCTTTTTGCAACAGAAACCGATGCCCGTGAGGTAATAAAGAAAAGGGAGATATACCAGGCGCTTGAGATAGCTACAGATAAATGCGAAGATGCTGCAAATGTCATTGAATCTATTATTGTAAAATATGCATAATCGCTACTGGCTGTGATGAGTAACACCCTATGGCATTTTTTTTATTTTAGCAGGTTTTCAATATCGTTGATATGACATTATTAGTAATCATCATTGCACTGGCTTTGCTCTTTGACTATATAAACGGGTTTCATGATGCGGCTAACTCTATAGCCACTATTGTTTCCACCAAAGTACTTACTCCTTTTCAGGCAGTCCTATGGGCTGCACTCTTCAACTTTGTAGCATTTTTTATATTTAAAGATCATGGTGTTGCCAATACCATAGCTAAGACCGTTAAAGAAAGCTATATAACCCTGCATGTTATATTAGCAGGGTTATCTGCCGCTATTATCTGGAACCTTCTCACCTGGTGGTTTGGGATTCCTTCTTCATCATCACACACTTTGATTGGGGGGTTTGCAGGGGCTGCTATTGCGCATGCAGGGTTCGACTCAATCAATGCAGCCCCCGTACTTCAGATAGTTGCATTTATTTTTTTAGCGCCACTTATTGGGATGATTATGGCACTTATTATATCTCTCTGGTTTATCAATGCATTCAGGAAAAGTATATGGCCAAAAATATTTTCAGTGTGTGTAATGATTGCAGCATGTGTATTCCTTTTCAATATGATGGAATTCAATCCCTCAAAATTAAAATCACACTACAACAGTTATATGGTCAGGGTAATTTTGCATTCTCATAATTTTAAGATTATTCTTCTGACGCTTATCGTATTTGTCATGTGTATATTTACGCTTTATCTTAGCAAGCTCAATGCACACAGGTCAACCATTTGGTTTAAAAGACTGCAATTAGTTTCTTCAGCAGCATTTAGTGTTGGGCACGGCGGCAATGATGCACAAAAAGTAATGGGAATAATAACTGTGGCACTCATTTCGCAGGGGACTATTCAAAAATTTGATGACATGCCCATGTGGGTGCCTATAGCCTGCTATACTGCAATAGCACTTGGTACATTAAGCGGCGGTTGGAAAATAGTGAAGACCATGGGTAGCCGCATTACGAAAGTTACTCCTTTTGAAGGGGTAGCAGCAGAATCAGCCGGTGCAATCACTCTTTTTATTACTGAAAGTTTGAAGATCCCTGTGAGCACCACACATACCATCGCTGGTTCAATTATGGGTGTAGGCGCTACCAAACGACTTTCTGCCGTACGATGGGGAGTTACTGTAAATTTATTATGGGCATGGATCATCACGATCCCTGTAAGCGCAATAATGGCAGCAATTATTTATTTTGCATTTAATTTATTTTTTAAATGAAAGGAATTATTCTTGCCGGGGGATCAGGAACCCGCCTGCATCCCATTACATATGCGATCAGTAAACAGGTTATGCCTGTATATGATAAGCCAATGATATATTACCCACTCTCCACACTTATGCTTGCAGGTATCACGGAGGTTTTAATTATTTCTACACCTCATGATCTTCCTCATTTTAAAAAACTATTTGGTGACGGGAGCCAGTTAGGTTTATCCTTTTCCTATCTGGAACAACCTGTTCCCAACGGACTGGCACAGGCATTCGTTATTGGAGAAAATTTTGTTGGTAAAGAAAAAGTGGCCCTGGTTTTGGGGGATAATATTTTTTATGGTGCAGGACTGGGCAGGCAACTCAGTTCAAATGTAAACCCTGATGGCGGCATAGTATATGCCTACCAGGTAAGTGACCCTGAAAGATACGGTGTGGTTGAGTTTGATGATGCAATGAATGTGCTATCTATAGAAGAAAAACCCGCCAAACCTAAAAGTAATTATGCAGTTCCGGGTTTATATTTTTATGATAATGATGTGATTGCTATAGCCAAAAACCTGAAACCCTCCGCAAGAGGAGAATATGAAATCACTGATGTTAACAAAGAATACCTGAAAAGAGGAAAGCTGAAAGTATCTGTAATGGACAGAGGGACAGCCTGGCTTGATACCGGTACCTTTGATTCACTTATGCAGGCATCTTTGTTTGTGCAGGTAATAGAGCAACGACAGGGAATAAAAATAGCCTGTATTGAGGAAATTGCTTACCGTAAGGGCTTCATCAACAGGGATCAACTGCTCAACATTGCAAAACCACTTATGAAGAGTGGATATGGGCAATATCTGTTGAACTTAGTATCTTGAGTAAATTTTATAAAGTGTATGAAAAAAATTTTGGTAACAGGAGGATGTGGTTATATCGGATCTCACACAATTGTAGATTTGATTGAAAATGGTTTTGAAATTATCTCTATTGACAACAATTCCAGGTCTTCTACTCTTTTACTGGAAGGAATAGAAAAAATTACAGGAAAAAAAGTTAAAAACTATAAAGTTGATCTCTGCGAATTCAATGATACCCATGCAGTATTTGAAGAGAATGACGATATAGCCGGCATTATACATTTTGCAGCTTATAAAGCTGTGGGAGAATCGGTGCAGAAGCCATTGATGTATTTTGAAAATAACCTGCTATCCCTAATCAATTTATTAAAATGCGTTGAACTTTTCAAAGTACCCTATTTTGTATTTTCTTCTTCCTGCACAGTATATGGCAATCCTGATAAAATTCCTGTCACAGAAGAAACCCCTACCAAAGCTGCAGAATCACCCTATGGCTATACTAAACAAATGGGTGAGCAGATAATTGGCGAATTTGCGAAAGCCAATAAAGACACCCGTTGTATATTGCTTAGGTATTTCAACCCGGCCGGCGCTCATCCTTCTGCCCTTATCGGAGAAATGCCTATTGATAAGCCACAGAACCTGGTACCGGTTATCACTCAAAGTGCCATAGGCAAATTGCCCGGAATTACAGTATTTGGAGATAAATATCCTACCCGCGACGGATCATGTTTACGTGATTTCATCCATGTATGTGATCTTGCTCATGCTCATACGCTTTCAATACAATACCTGATACATAACAACAACACGGCCAATCCGGACATTTTTAATCTTGGTACAGGATCCGGCATCACTGTTCTCGAAACCATACAGACTTTTGAGAAAGTTACCGGGTTGAAACTGAATTATACTATCGGTGCCAACAGACCTGGAGACGTAATAGCTATATATGCTAATAATGATAAGGCTAAAAAAATACTTGGGTGGGAACCTTTATATGAGTTGAAAGATATTATGAGTACTGCCTGGAAATGGGAACAAAAACTCAAAGACGACGAAAAATTGTTTACCGGAAAAAATATCAGGTTGAATTAATCCTTTATTTTGTGCTCTCTAAGAAAAAAAATATGCTAAAAGATATACAGGTAACAGGTCAGAAAGATACAAGAAGTGGTTTTGGCGATGGAATATATGAACTTGGAAAGAAAAATCCGAATGTAGTGGCGCTTACAGCCGATCTTGCCGGATCAATGAAATTAAATGCTTTCATAAAAGATTTTCCGGAGCGCTTTATTCAATGTGGAATTGCAGAAGCTAATATGATGGGGATAGCTGCAGGTTTAACTATTGGCGGTAAAATACCTTTTACAACAACTTTTGCCAACTTTTCTACTGGTCGTGTGTACGACCAAATCAGGCAATCCATTGCCTATTCTGGCAAAAACGTAAAAATCTGCGCTTCACATGCCGGGCTTACACTGGGGGAAGACGGTGCTACCCATCAGATACTGGAAGATATTGGTATGATGAAAATGCTGCCGGGAATGACAGTAATTGTTCCCTGCGACTATAATCAAACCAAAGCGGCAACTATTGCCATTGCAGACCATATCGGACCTGTATATCTTAGATTTGGCCGCCCTGTATGGCCTATTTTTACAACAGCAGATCAAAAATTTCAAATAGGAAAAGCCCAACATTTTTCTGAAGGGAAAGATGTCTCCATATTTGCCTGCGGTCACATGGTATGGAAAGCTATAGAAGCCGGAAGAGAACTCGAAGAAAAGGGAATAAGCGTAGAACTGATTAATATACATACGATAAAGCCCATCGACGAAGAAGCCATTATCAGTTCGATACGCAAAACTAAATGCGCTGTAACTGTTGAAGAACATAATATTTTTGGCGGAATGGGTGATGCTGTTGCCCAGGTAGCCGCAAGACATTTTCCTATTCCAATTGAATATGTTGGCACACAGGATACTTTTGGAGAAAGTGGCAAACCATTGGAACTGTTGAAAAAATACGGGCTTGATTCCCCAGATATTGTAGCCGCTGCCGAAAAAGTTATTAAACGAAAATAAATCCTCGCAAAATATAATGCATGGGTAACAGCCAGTCTGATGATATTTTATTGCTTCAGGAATTTCGAAACCTGGCAACAAAAGAAAAGGCTTTTACCACAATTATCAAAAAATACCAGGAAAAGCTTTACTGGCATATCCGGAGAATGGTTGTGCAGCACGAAGATGCCAATGATGTGCTGCAAAACGTATTTATTAAAGTATGGAACGGTCTCGAAAATTTTAGAGAAGACGCTCAGCTTTATACCTGGCTTTACCGGGTTGCTACCAACGAGTCGCTGACATTTTTAGAACAGCAAAAACGTAAATCTGTACTATCTATTGATAATGAAGAAAACCCTGTAGCACAGAAGCTTCGTGCCGAAAAAGACTTTGACGGGGCTAAAGCTGAATGGAAATTACAAATGGCAATCCAGGAGTTGCCTGAAAAACAACGACTTGTATTTAACCTGCGATATTATGACGAAATGCCTTATGAAGAAATGAGCAGGGTTTTGGATACCTCAGAGGGTGCACTTAAGGCCAGTTACCATCATGCAGTAAAAAAAATAGAAGATTTTATTCTCAATCATTAAACTTTGG
Source organism: Bacteroidota bacterium (assembly GCA_018268105.1). Taxonomy (GTDB): domain Bacteria; phylum Bacteroidota; class Bacteroidia; order Chitinophagales; family Chitinophagaceae; genus Agriterribacter. Next base: position 54,821 of record JAFDXG010000040.1, read on the forward strand.
ATATATAACTTAGTCTTAACAATTAATGGAACAATATGCAGATATAAATAAAGAGTTGAATGAGATAAGTGATATTGTATCAAATCTTAGCAAAAAAAATATCTTTCAGATTCCTGAAGGGTATTTTGAAGGGCTCTCACAGCAAATTCTTGCAAAAGTTCATCAATCATCTGGTTCCTTTGACTCATTTAATGTAAGTGCTATTGAAGAAATTAATGCCATTTCACCTCTATTAGCGGGTTTAAAAAACAAAATAGCACTAACCATACCTGATGAATACTTCGAAAAATTGTCTGATAGTGTAACTGAAGAGATCCAAAAAATAGACCAGAAAAAAATACCTCCGGCTCCGGTATTTAGAATTGATTTTGGCGCCAGTAAATGGTTAAGATATGCTGCTGCAGCTATAATAACAGGATTTATAGGTACTTGTGTGTTCTTATTCACTAATAACCATTCTGCAGATTATAAGATGGTTGCACATGATAGTTCTCCTGCAGCTAATACCGGACTTAAAGATGTGTCCGATGCAGTATTATCTGATTTTCTGGCTGATTTACCTAACAACTTAAATACCGCTGTAGACAGTGCAGATGCTGCATTTTTTAGTACTGCATTTTTAGACATTAATGATCAGGATCTTGCAGGTATGATAAAAGAAATCCCTGATACTGATCTTTTTAGTTACCAGGATGATCTTCAGATAAGACCTGTTTCGTTATAGTATCTAATAGGGAGTATATTTAGCCCAATCAATCTTTAAAAAAATAACAATAATCCTAAATCCAACATCACCTCACATTACAACTTATAAAATTTAATATTTTAAATAATTTTTCGTGAAAAAAATTCTTTTACTTTTCGGATTTATTACATTTGCATCCTTGCTAACCGAAGCTCAGGTATCAGGAAATGAACGGGTTGGAGAGAAAATCAAATCACTTGAAATTGGATATCTGACAAAGCAGTTGCAAATCACCCCTGATGAAGCAGAAAAATTTTGGCCTTTGTTTAATCAGTATAAAAAAGAAAGCAGGGGGATAATGCTGGACAACAGTTTGACTGATCGGCTGGAAATAGACCAAAAATTACTGGATATTAGAAAGAAATACAGGAAAAGTTTTGCTACAATACTCGGAAATGACAGGGCACAAGAGGTATATGATTCTGAAGATCGTTTTAAAACCCTGGTGCAAAAAGAAATGAATAGAAGGCTGAGGGCAAGACAGGAGAGAAAAAATAAATGATTGATAAAAAATAAATGGTTTTTTTAATTACGAAATAATTTACCTAATTTTAACTCGGTGTTTTTCATAGGTTAGCAACGGCTGGCTCTTTCTAGGGCTAGCCTTATTTTTTAGGGGTATTTATCCTGTTTCAGATAGGATTATTTGCGGTTGAGCGTTTGAATAATATCTTCAGTAAGGTCATATGCGGCCTGCATATCCGTTTCTCCGAATGAAGGTGTATATAATGCAATTTCACACTGTTGTACAACAAGATTGAATTGGGAGATCACTATCTCATCAATTCCCTTTGTTCTCATTTCTTTTTCAATGGTTTTATTATCAAGTTGTAATGATGAAAGGGATAATTTATTAGCTATAAAACACCTAAGAGCAATATTCAATTCTTTATAAAACAATTTACAATCCTGTTGTACTAAAGCAAGTCGTGCTGTATACAAGGGTTCGATAGCCGGGGAATAGGTACGCTGAGAAAATTCGGTATTTGTAACATACCTGTTTTTCTCTGACATTTCCTTATAATCGGTAGTCAGTTTCCTTTCTGAATTCTGCAATGATGGTCTGATAAACCGGGATAATAGTATTCCGAATATAATCAATAACAAACCCGCTATACCAATCACAAGTTTTTTATTTACCGGGTTACTGTTAACAGTCTTAATCACCAATGATTCCTTATTGATATTATCATTAACAGATGCAGGTACTATGCTGAACTGCAGGGAATCAGTGTGAACAATCTGATACTCATTGGTTCCGGGATTGAAGTACGAAAACTCTATGGCAGGAATGATGATATTTCCGGTTTGCCTGGGTACAAATCTGTATTCAAAAGATTTATAACCCCGCATCGGTACAACAGATCTCAGGTAATCTTCCTTAATCTCAGGTTCAAATACATCAATATTTTTTGGCCATTTTATGACTGGAGTATTGATCACACCAAAGTTGCCTTCTCCTTTTATAATCACTTTTAAAACAGCAACATCATTTAGGCTCACCTCATTATGAAGTGTACTTGACTGAATGGAAAAAGAACCTACTGCACCATCAAAACAATGAGGCTTTGTTACCAACGGTAATGCTTTTACTACAATGTTTACCGGGTTACTTTTTATAGTTACATTTTCTTTTTCAATCCCTTCATCTTTCAAATTATTTGAGCCAAGTGCATTCAGGATATCCATCAAATGATCTCCCCTGTCTTTCATCACATAATCTGCTTTCAAAAAACTAACATCATTTTCTACCTCAGCAGGATCAAGTTGCAATATCCCTGACTGTAATGGAAACAATTGAGCTTTACGAATCAGATATACATTGAAATCTTTACCATTCAGCTTTTCAATTGTTGAGGAAAGAGATGAAGGATCAACCATATCATATACACTGAAACCATTAAAAGAAGGTCGCCTAGCTACCTTTGATTCAGAATGAAGACGGGTATACAATTTATAAGTAGCAACAAGCGGTTCTCCCTCATAGCAGGAAGTTTTATCAGCAGTTACTTTAATAAATAAATTTTTTCTGATTTTATCCCTTACATCTTCTCCTTTTTTTATGGTATAATCACTATACAAATTTTGCACACCGGCATTTCCTGCAACATTCCCGGGGAAACTATATTGATTATTCGGATTGCCTGTTGAAGACTTTACATCTATCCGAATAGCGTTAAAAGCCAAACGCTTTCCATTCACTTTTACCGAAGCCCCCGCAAAAGAATACCTTCCGGCAATCTCTGGTTGAAGCACATATACAAATGATATATATTTTGATTCGACATCATTCACAGTAGATGACCCCGATACGTGCATAGGACCCTTAACTATTCTAAAACCTTTAAATGAAGGAGGGCAAAAATCCTGCACCTGGTCTGCATTCTCAATATTAAATTGTATGGTAACCAACTCTTCCCGAAGAACTGTTTTACTGCTACTAAAAGCAATAGCTTTCACCTGCGCAGACAAATCATTAACTCCTGCGGTAAGAAAAAGTATAAAAACAGTTTGTAGTAAATATTTTACAATAAGCTTCATTTTACGATTTCCTTCCATATCAACAACAGGCACATTTCACACTTATCAAATTTAAGATTTACAATCAAGTGACAAAATATAACTAAGTAAAATTGAGTTAAAAAAAGGAGCTTCATGGTTACTATGAGTTTTTAGTATCTTGGGCGATAATACAATAAAAAACAAGTTATGTTTCTTCTTGGTATTGATGTAGGCACTTCTTCAATAAAAGTATCTGTAATTAATGTTGCCGATTCAACCGTTGTTGCCTCTGCCCAATTTCCGGAAACCGAAGCTGATATAATTTCAAAAAAAGCCGGCTGGGCTGAGCAGGAACCTGAAAGTTGGTGGAAATACACCCAACAATGTATTCAAAAACTAAACACCTCCGGTAAATATAATCCCAGGGATATTGCATCTATAGGCATAGCTTATCAAATGCACGGACTAGTAGTAGTTGACAAAAACAACAACCCGCTCCGGCCTTCCATTATCTGGTGTGATAGCCGCGCTATTACATTAGGCAATACCGCCTTCGATACATTAGGCAATGAATATTGTTTAAAACACTACCTGAATTCCCCCGGAAACTTTACCGCATCAAAACTTGCATGGGTAAAAAATAATGAGCCGGAAATTTTTAAAAAAATTGCCAGGATCATGCTACCGGGAGATTATATAGCGCTGAAGCTTACTGGTAATATTACCAGTTCTCCCTCTTCTTTATCAGAAGGCATCTTTTGGGATTTTGTTTCCGACTCCATTGCAGAAAAAGTTATGGGATATTATGGATTCGACCCTAAAATTATACCTCCGGTGCAGCAGACATTCTCTGTACATGGAACCGTAACTTCCGAAATAGCAGCTATCCTGGGGTTAAAGACCGGTACTCCGGTGGCCTATAAAGCAGGCGATCAACCTAACAATGCATTATCTCTTAATGTTATGCGGCCCGGTGAAGTTGCAGCAACGGCTGGCACATCGGGTGTAATTTATGCAGTTACAGATCGCCTGTCTTATGATCCGTTGTCGAGGGTGAATAGTTTTGCCCATGTGAATCATACCACAAGGGATAAACGAATTGGTGTATTGTTATGCATCAACGGTACAGGAATAATGAATCGATGGATTAAAGATATTACAGGCAGATCATTGCAATATTCTGAAATCAATAGGAAAGCCGAAAGTGTAGCATTAGGAAGTGAAGGTCTCCTGATCCTGCCATTTGGGAATGGCGCCGAAAGAATGTTAGAAAACCGTATGCCAGGAGCCCAGATCGGGAACTTGCAGTTTACCGTTCACCAGGAAGCACACCTGTTTAGGGCTGTGCAGGAAGGTATAGCATGTGCATTCAGATATGGCTTCGACATCCTGAAATCTAATGGCATAAAACCTACAGTTATTCGGGCCGGAAAAGCAAATATGTTTTTAAGTAATTTATTTACCAGTCTTTTTGTAAATCTTACCGGTGTACCTGTAGAGTTATACAAAAACGACGGATCTGTAGGCGCTGCTATCGGTGCAGGTATTGGCGCAGGTATATATACCTCCCCTGACGAAGCTTTTAATACTTATAAACCCGAATCATTGACCGAACCCGTAAACAGCACTGAACAGTATGAGGAATTATATGGGAAGTGGAAGTCTTTTCTTGAAAAAAATATATAACCCGTGGACGGTCATAAGATGGTATACCCATGGTATATTGTTGATTATATTCCTGTGTACATCTGTCGTAAAAGGACAAGAAATACAGGGAGTTGTTTATGATATTACTCAAAAGATTCCATTGCAGGGTGTGAGCGTAATATCATCTGCCGGATATGGCACACAAACCGACAGTCTTGGCATATATAGCATCCGGGTAACGCCGGCAGATTCAATATGGTTTTCCTATCTTGGAAAAGCAACTCCAAAATATCCTGTAAAATCTATTACCAATCCGGCGGCTTTTGATATCTCTATTCAGATTTATGCAGTTGAATTACCCGGTGTTACTATCAGGCAGCCTAACTATCATTTCGACTCCCTGCAAAACAGGAGAGAATATGAAAAAGTATTTAATTACAGGAAGCCGGGGTTGCGTATTTCAACACTTCCGCCCTCAGCTGGTGGCGGGGTTGGGGTTGACCTTGATGAAATCGTAAACTTATTTCGGTTCCGACGCAACAAAAATTTAAAATTCCTGCAGGAATGGCTGATAAAAGAAGAACAGGAAAAATATATAGATCACCGGTTTACCAAAATCTTTGTAAGAAAATTAACCAATTTGGACAATGACGAACTTGATAGTTTCATGAAATTTTATCGTCCGTCTTATTCCTTTCTGGTGCCGATAAACGAAGCTGAATTAGGACTATATATACTTTATTGTTACGAAGAATATAATAGAAACGGAAGAAGGCTTCCAGAAGATCGTTCAAAATATTTTAAATATTAGTCTCAAAAATTTCTGTCAGCATTTATATTGCAGCAATCAATATGATAAACTCATCCGGCAATACTTCATTTAATAACAAAGCAGAAATTATTTATCATGTTTTTCAGCGCAGTTTTTATGACAGCAACAATGATAAGCACGGTGATTTAACAGGATTAAAACAGCAATTACCCTATCTACAGGAATTAGGTATTACTTCCATTCTTATTACACCTCTTTTTGTGTCACCATACTACCATAATTACTTTGCAGATGACTTTGAGGCTATTGATCCGGCATACGGAACTATGAGCGAGTATTTTGACTTTGTAGATGCCGTACATGACAATGGAATGAAATTATACCTTGATATGGAGATTCAATATGTAACTGAAACCCATATCTGGTTCAAAGATTCTTTTAAAAATCCTTCTTCTGAATACAGCAATCATATCCTATACCAGGACAAAGAAAACAACAACCCGGAAACAATCATATTTAATACCAGCGGCTTACTAGGATATGATGGGATTTATAAAAACATTACTACTGTCAACCTGTTAAATCCTGCTGTACAGACCTATTTTTTACACCTGTTTCAATATTGGGTTGATCCATTAGGAAATAATAGTTTTTGTCATGGGGCAGACGGCTTCCGGCTGGATCACATGATGGATACACTTGATAATAAAGACAGCCTGAAAGAATTATTCAGTAAATTCTGGAAACCACTTATCAGCAGGATAAAAAAAATTAACCCTGAAATACTATTTATTGCCGAGCAAACTGACTGGGGATCTTTTGGAAAGGAGTATATCACAGAAGCCGGTGCTGACAAAGTATTTGCATTCCCGTTGTGGGAGGCAGTACTTTCTTTTAACAAAGAAAAAATTGCATCGGTTGCTGAACAAACATTTGCACTCTCAACAGATCAATTGCAAAATATAGTTTTTGTAGAAAACCACGATACCCATCGTTTTGCAACAACGGTTGACAATCATCAGGGCAGGCTGAGAGCCGGTGCTGCATTGAACCTGTTGCTTGGAGGCACCCCCGCGATATACTACGGACAAGAAATAGGGATGACGGGCAGTGGCGGGTTTGGAAAATACGGAAACTCTGATGGCAACGATATACCGAGACGTGAAGCTTTCCACTGGTACAAAGACATTACACAAAAGGGTATGGCAGTATGGTATAAAGATTCTGGGCCCTGGTGGGATGACTCAGCCCTGCATACACAGGATATCATTGCCGCCGAGGAACAGATTAAAGACCCTGTTTCGCTTTGGAAATACTATCAAAAACTAATTCAGCTAAAAAAGACCAACCCGGCATTAGTATCAGGGCAATATAAAAAACTGGAAAATAATTCATCAAATATATTTTCATTTTACAGAGTATCAGAACAACAAAATATTATGGTACTCATCAACTTGTCAGACAGCAAAGAAAGAGTATGGATACAAAAAGAGCTTTATTCAAAAAGAAAAAAGAATTACCATATACTTTTCGGAAATTTATCAGTAAAGTCAGTGCCACGTGGTATATATGTTGATATGCCGGCATATTTTACCGGTGTATGGGAATTGACTTAAAAAGATATCCTGATGCTTAACGTATAGTCAGGGAACATTGTGTAAATAGTTTCTTGTATCTTGTTATATCAAAAGGTTCAATTTAAACTCATCTTGTATTATGAAAATTGCATTTCACGGGGCTGCCCGCACAGTAACAGGTTCCAAACATCTTATTCGCCTAAAAAATGGCAAACAGCTTTTGCTGGATTGTGGTATGTACCAGGGGCTTGGGAATGATACCGACATATTAAACAGAGAATGGGGTTTCAATCCTCCTGAAGTTGACTATCTTGTATTGTCTCATGCACATATAGACCATAGCGGACTTATTCCCAAACTGATAAAAGATGGATTCGGGGGTAAAATATTCTGCACACCTGCTACCAGGGAATTAACGCAAGTATTACTTGAAGATTCTGCAGAGATACAGGAAGATGATGTGAAGTATACCAACAGGAACCGGGCAACCACCGGCAGACCTTATCTTCAACCGCTCTATACGGTTGAAGACGCGAAGAAAGCAGGCAATCGGTTTACAGAAGTTGACTATGGTAACTGGTATACAATAGATGAGGGTATACAATTACTATATACTGATGCAGGACATATCATTGGAAGTGCTGCTGTAAATTTGAAGATAACAGAAAACGGTAAGACAACTGCCATTACCTTCAGTGGTGACGTGGGCCGATATAGAGATATTATATTACGTTCACCCCAAAATTATCCGCAGGCTGATTATATTATTCTCGAATCAACTTACGGCAATAGCCTGCACGACCAGCATGCTACTACTCCTGACCAAATACTGGATTGGGTGACAAAAGCATGTCTCCAAAAGAAAGGCAAATTGGTATTTCCCGCTTTTAGTGTTGGCCGGACACAAGAAATACTATTTGCACTTAACCAACTGGAACTTGAAAGAAGGCTCCCTGATCTCGATTATTTTGTTGACAGTCCTTTAAGTGTAAAAGCAACCGATATAATAAAATCATATCCGCAATATTTCAACAACTCAATTCAAAAGATACTTAAAACCGACCAGGATCCTTTTGGTTTTAAAGGCCTCAAATTTATACGAAGTGTCCAGGAATCTAAACTATTGAATTACAGGAACGAACCTTGTGTTATTATTTCGGCAAGCGGTATGGCAGAAGGCGGGAGGGTAAAACATCATATCAGCAACACTATTGAAAACAGCCGCAATACAATAGTGTTTACAGGTTACTGTGAGCCCAGTACTTTAGGTGGCAGGCTTATAGCCGGAGCCAAAGAAGTTTCTATTTATGGTATTGAACACCAGGTCAACGCAGAAATAGGATCTATAAGAAGCATGAGTGCACATGGTGATTATGATGACCTCAGCCAGTTTCTTGCCTGTCAGGATATGAAACAGGTGAAAACATTATTTCTTGTGCATGGCGAATACGATGTGCAGCAGGATTTTCGAAACAGGTTATTGAAAAAGGGATTTTTTGATGTGCAAATTCCCCAAAGGCATGCTGAATTTGGGCTCGGATAATACCGTTAAATTTATTTTCGTCTGATGAGTTCGTAATGTAATGGTGAAGCAACTATCTGTTGATCCTTATCCAGCATCAGCAAACTATCTTCTGACTTTTTAAGGAAATATCGTGAATCATCAGGTTCATCGTAATTTAAAAAATAAACTACGGCATCGGGTGAGCCTTTAATACCACGAAGAATATCCCACTTACCGGTACTGCTGAATGATGTATCGCCTGTTTGGTTTCCGAGATAGGTTTCATTCAATGTGTAGCTGTTGTTTTCCGAATTGGCTGCATCCTGGTATAGTGTCAATTCCATTTTTATACCTTCGCAATCCGCACATGGCAACACCCCTTCAAATGTACCGATTAAAACAGTTTTCACAGAATCCAGCTCCCTGCCGCCTTTGTTTTTTGCAGCCAATGCCGAATCAATAGCACTGTTGTCTGTTTTATTTTCATTTATACCCGTACAGGCGGCATAGAAAAAAATGATCCAAAATGCCAGCAAAATTCGTTTCATGCAGAAGAAGCTTTTATCAAAGATAATACATGGGAATGTTGTAAAAAACAAAGCCAAACAATATTCTCAACAGAGTTAAAAAAAAGACTGTTGTATGGAATATAACAACAGTCTTTTAAAAAATGGGTAAGTAAACGTATTAATTAAAAATTAAAGCCAATTCGCAAAGCAAGCAGTGCGGGCTTTACATCTGTGCTCTTTTTAAGAATAGTAGTCTCATAACGCAGCCCAAGCTCAAATGCTCCCAGGTTAAGACCCACTGAAGGTGCATAGGTAAATCCACCGTCTCTTTCTTTTTTTATATCATCAGCACTTTCTGTATTTTGATCTGCAGTGTAAAAGGTATAAAAAGAATACCCGCCTTCAGCCATCACAAATAATTTATCTGCAATAATATACTTATATCCTATTTTAAGAGGTACACGAGTTCCCACTTTTATATTATCCTCATCAACCGATTTGGGGATGACAACCATACCACCGGGAGTAAAAGTAACAAAGCCAGGACCGGCTTTAAGAGAAAACCTGAAACTTAAACCAGCTTCAGCACTATAACTATTTTTAAATTCCTTATCTACAATGGGTCCGCCTTCAATACCAAAACCAAAGCTGAACAGTTTACTACTTCTCTGGGCATAAAGGCTATTTACAAAAAGCAGGGAGATAATAAAAATTCCAATTACGAAAATTTTTCTCAGCCGGGTAATATATTCCACTGAATTAAATCCCGGGATTATGCATAATCCCGTATTGCTCTTTGTTGGTTGCATAGATAAATAGTTTGATCATACATAACTGTTTTTTTCATGATTTATTATGTTTAGCTAAAGATGACTACCTTAATACAACCTCTGGTCCTGTTGAACGTTTGTGCTTTAGTGGTACAAATTATTCTCTTCAATAAACGCTTATAACTGAAAGGTATCCTTCAAATTCGTTGTGCCGGATTTCGATACAGCAAACCAGGATATACAATCTTTTGGTTCATGTTTCTCAAAAGATTTCAGATTTCCTTTCCCCCTTCAGTGCTTTATTATCCAGGTAATCACGTTTATACTCTAATGGATTTTTGCCTGTAATACATTTAAACTGGTGATTGAAATGCGAGATATTATTATATCCACAGGCGTAACTAATTTCCGATACATTGTTTTCGTCTTCTACCAGCAACCGGCAAGCAGCGCCAATTCGCACTTCCATCAAAAAACGGATATAGGTCTTATTGGTCTTGCTTTTGAAATACCTGCAAAATGATTGCGGCGTCAGGTGCAACAATGCCGCCACATTGTCAATAGTGATTTTTTCACTGTATTTGTTGAAAGTATAATCAAATACGAGTTTGATCCTTTGCCGTTCCGCATCATCCTGCATTTGCATAAATCCTTTAGAAGAAAGTGGCAGGTTCTGTTTTTGTGCTCCTATATCTTCAAGTATGGATATCAACAGTACTAATCTTTTGCCTGGCGTCGCATCCAGCATGCGGTCTATTAATGCTGCAATCTTAGCTCTGAGATTTCCTTGCAGTTTTATTCCGCAACCACAGGCTCCAATGGCCGATCGCAGGTGTAATGCTTCTGGAAGTTGCAACAATGCTTTACCCAAAATATCCGGTTGAAATTTAACACAGATAGTTTCCCCCGCTGCATCTCCATCATTAATATATAAAGGCTCATGTCGGAAGCAATGCGGCAAATTAGCGCCTACCATAACAATATCACCACTCCTAAAATGGCCGATATGATCACCTATCAGCCAGGTGCCCGAGCTTTTTTTTATATACAGGATTTCCATTTCCGGATGATAATGCCAGTTATTGACCATGAAGCTCCCTTTGTCTTTTCTTACAAGAAAAGAACTGGATGGTGAAGCGGTAATCTGGCGAAGCACAGGTTTCATGATACAACAAATTTCAGGTATGTTAATATAGCACAATAATTTGAAAAAATCATGAAAGCAGAAATTGAAGCTTAAGAGTAGGTTTACAATGCAATTGCTAATGGTAAAATATACTCAGCATGAAAAGGCACGCATTCATCTTCGCCATAATTATCACGATACTCACATCATCGTATACTTTGCAGTCCCAGGAGAAATACCAGGCCACCTGGGAATCTTTAAAAAAATACCAGGTACCGGATTGGTTCCGCGATGCGAAGTTTGGCATCTTCATCCACTGGGGGGTATATTCTGTACCGGCATTCGGTTCAGAATGGTACCCGAGAAATATGTATGTGGAAGGCTCTAAAGAATTTAAACATCATATAACAACTTACGGCCCGCAGAAAAAATTTGGCTACAAGGATTTTATACCTATGTTCAAAGCAGAAAAATTTGATCCGGCAGCATGGGTATCCCTTTTTAAAAAAGCCGGCGCCAAATACATTGTACCCGTGGCAGAGCATCACGACGGATTTCAGATGTATAAGTCTGCTTTGTCCAAATGGAATGCATTTGAAATGGGACCGCACAGGGATGTGCTCGGAGAACTGGCGGCAGAGATCAAAAAGCAGGGACTGGTCTTCGGGTTATCTTCTCACCGCATTGAACACTGGTTTTTTATGAATGGCGGAAAACATTTTGACTCTGATGTACTTGATCAGGCAAATGCTTCTCTTTATGGGCCGGCAAGAGAAGAGAATGAAACTCCTTCTCCTGAATTTATGAATGATTGGTTACTGCGATGCACTGAACTTGTTGACAATTACAAACCGCAGTTATTCTGGTTCGACTGGTGGATTGAGCAGCCCGCTATGGATCCTTACCGTAAATCTTTTGCTTCATACTATTACAATAAAGGATTGACCTGGAATAAAGATGTAGTAATAAATTATAAAAACACTTCATTTCCGGAGAAAGCTGCAGTACTTGACCTCGAAAGAGGCAAACTCGGTGGCATTCGTGAGCCGGCATGGCAAACTGATGATGCCATTGGTAACAAATCATGGGGATATGCTGCCGGAAATACTTTTAAATCCGCACAGTATGTAATCACAAATCTCATAGATATTGTGAGCAAAAATGGTAACCTTCTGCTGAATATCGGTCCCCGTTCTGATGGCACTATTACTGACGAAGAAACACAGACCCTGCTGGGTACAGGTAAATGGCTTGATATTAATGGCGAAGCAATATATGGCTCTCGTCCCTGGAAAATATATGGTGAAGGACCAACCCGTTCAGCAAGTGGTAGTTTTTCTGATCAGAAAGAACCATTTACGGCAAAGGATATACGCTTCACTACCAAAGGGGATATACTATATGCAATAACAATGGGACAGCCGGTTGCGAATACCGTCATAACATCGCTGGGCAAAAAAGCCGGCAATGGCATGATTGATTCTATAACTATGACAGGCAGTGATGAAAAACTTAGCTGGAAGCAGGAAGCTGATGCTTTAATAATAAAACCATCAAAGACCTACCCATCCGAAAATGCGGTGGTATATAAAATAATTTTTAAGAAATAGCAACCTTGCAGGTATGGATGCACTCGTATGTGAAAAACCCGGAACATTTGAGTATAAGACTATAGCAGCCCCGGAAATGGAGCCGGGGCATGCTATTTTAA
>JAFDXG010000041.1 GCA_018268105.1 Bacteroidota bacterium
GCTCCAGGAAACTTAGTGCCAAAAACAGTTGACCAGGATGCTACGTTGCCATCAATTTCCATCAATGGTGCGTTGCTTCACTCCGAAGCTTTTGGCCCGGAAGACAGCACATTAATTATATGTATTCATGGCGGCCCGGGTGGAGACTACCGTTACATGCTTAATTGCAAGACCCTTGCAACAAAGGGTTATCGGGTTGTTTTTTACGACCAGCGTGGAGCAGGGCTTTCTCAACGGTTTCCAAAAAGTTGGTATAAAACTCAAGGCAGTGATGCCATTAATAAAATATTTTATGATGAATTGAAAGGCGTGATTGATTATTATAAAACATCTCTGTCCCAAAAAGTAATTCTATTAGGGCAGTCCTGGGGAGCTATGCTGGCTACTGGTTATGCCGGTAAATATCCTACTGATGTGGATGGTTTAATTGTAGCTGAGCCGGGTGGATTAAAATGGGATGATGTGGTGGACTATGTTTCTGAATCAAGGTCATTTAAGCTGTGGGGAGAAACTTTAAATGATGCTACCTATATTGACCAGTTTATGACGGGTAAAGAGAACCAGCACGAAATATTAGATTACAAAGCTGGTCTGATGGGTTCTACAAATGCAATAGTTGGTGATTTAGGTTCTGATTTAGGTAAAAATGCACCATTGTATGTTGCTTCCCGAAGCGGTGCAGTTGTTAATGCTGCATCGTATGAATTTGGACAAGACTTCAAGCCCGATTTTTCGGCTGGCATCAATAATTTTTCTACCAAAACACTTTTTATATATAGCTCAAACAATAAAGCTTATCCTGATAGTTGGGCGGCAAGGATTGCTGCTGCTTATCCAAACAAAGAGATTTTTAAAGCACTGGGAGTAGGTCACTCAGGAATGTTAGACCAGGTAGATTTCTGGACAACAACAATGGAGCCTGAAATTATTTCTTATATACAATCATTATAACTAAATGAAAACATTTACTATTAAATCGATTATTTTAATTGCTACCCTTTCATTTTTTAAGAATAAAATAGCAGCACAGGTTATAAACTGGAAAAATATTTCAAAACAAAATAAACATCTGTTACATGTGAATGCAGGAGCGGAATATGGCGTAACAGCCGGTATAGGTTATCATCATTTTGTATCTGTAAAAAAATTTCCATTATGGCTTGGCGGCGAGTTTTCTACACCGGCTGGAAACAAATTGGCAGATGATTTTAAGGTTAGGTTAGGTACACATATAAGGATTGCAGGATTCAACCATTTTCAATTTTCAGCGAAGGTTCAGGGTGTAGCAAGACGGTATCACAATCAGTCGGTTACACTTTTCAATTTTGGAAGCGATTTTGCCGGAACGCTGGGCTATTATCGAAAACATTGGTTTTTGGGAGCTGAAGTTGGTTTTGATAAAGCCATTGTTACATACTTTAAACACAGTGATTGGTACAAAAAGAATATCTATGATAATGTGCAGGATGGCTGGTATGAGCCTGCAACCGGGGGCAATTTTTATTACGGATTGCAAGGCGGCTTTTCTATGCAAAAGGCAGATATTACTCTCAAAGCAGGGAAAGTTTTACAGCAGGATTTTAAATCACAGCCATTGCTACCATTTTATGGACAACTTGGAGTGAATTTTAGCTTTTGAAACGATTGAATAGGATAAAGAATTATTAAACATTCTAAAACTTGAAGAAATGAAATTCATATTCAATAAATCAATTTTATGTGTAACACTTTTTTGCCATTCGTTTAGCTTACTAACTGCGCAGGCAAATAAAAAATATTCAAAGGAAGTTGAAATTAAAATACAACAAGTCGAACAAAATTTGGCAAGTTGGGTAGAAATAGAAAATACACCAAAATGGAATTTGCAGGAAAGAATGAATTATTACAAAATAAAAGGAATAAGCTTTGCGGTGATTAGGGATTATAAAATTGACTGGGCAAGAGGCTATGGATGGGCAGATTTGACTGAAAATAGATCTGTTACAACTTCAACACTTTTTCAAGCAGCTTCAATAAGCAAGTCGCTGAATGGGTTTGGAATATTAAAATTAGCACAGGATAAAAAAATCGACATTTATACCGATATAAATAACTATTTAAGGTCTTGGCAATTCCCTTATGACTCATTATCAAATGGCAAAATAATAACAATTGCCAATTTATTAAGCCACACAGGTGGGATAAATATTAGCGGCTTTGACGGATATACAAAAGCTGATTCATTACCCACAATTCTTCAAATTCTTAACGGAGAAAAACCTGCTAATAGTGATGCTGTCAAATCTATTTTTGAACCTAATTTAAAATATAGGTATTCCGGAGGGGGGACAACTATTTCACAATTAATTATCGAAGATGTAACGGGTAAAAGTTATACCGACTATATGGCAAACAATATCTTAAAACCAATTGGTATGAAGAATAGTTTTTACACCAATACCACATCAGAAAAAAAGTTGAAGCTATTAGCTACAGGTTATAATGCTGACAGTGAGGTAACAATGAAATATCACATTTATCCAGAGAAATCTGCAGCGGGGTTGTGGACAAATCCAATTGAATTATCCAAGTTTGTAATAGAAGTTCAAAAATCTTTAGTTGGCAAATCCAATAAAATACTTAGTCAAAAAATGACACAACTCATGCTTACTCCTTATGTAGATAATTCTTCTGCATTAGGTGTTTTTATTGAAGACAAAGAGGGAATAAAATATTTTAGGCATGGTGGAGTAAATGAAGGGTTTACAAGTTTATATTTTGGGAGCGTGGAAAATGGAAATGGAGCAGTAGTCATGTGTAATTCTACAGACAAAACAATACTTTATGAAATTGTCAATAGTATAGCGACTGTTTATAAATGGGAGAACTATTACAAACCGGTGCTGAAGAAGGTTGTAAAAATTGATAGCGTTGAATTATCAAAATATGTTGGCAGGTATACTTTTAATGGTAGAGAATATATAATTTCACAAGACAAGGGAAATTTATTTCTTGAGTTAATCGGACAGAAGTGGCAAATTTATTTTACCTCGCCGACTGACTTTTTTATGTACCAAGCACCTGGTATTGAACATCAATTTATTTTTAACGATAGTAAAATAGAATCATTTGAAATTAAACTTAATGATGGCAAAACCATTGTTGCAGAAAAAGATGAATAAATTTTTCAAAATATTTTTGTTAGTGAATTCGCTGATTTTTTCTTCGCACATCTTTGCTCAAAAAGGGAGTAAGACATTGCAAATAAGTGGAGATGCAATCATTCCTGCTTTTCAAAAAGCTGCTGGTTTTGGGTTGTCGTTAAAAGGATTATATGGAATTACGCAAAACGGGGAATTAACGCTCAGTGGTGGTTTCACTAAATATAAATTGAAAAATACAGATGGAGCCAAAGAGGTTATAGTGGTGGTTTATGAACCGGGCAAACCTCAAACGAATTAGCTTAGGATTTAACTTTTTAGCGATTCATGGTATATCGGATTCTTCAGCAGGAATCTGGTATGATAAAAGTTTTCATTACGCAAGTGTCTCTGTTAGCAATACATTGTTTAAAAGAGCAAACCAATAAAATTGACAACAATTAATTATGCGAAACAGTAGTGTTATATTCTTTTTATTTATAGTGTTAAATACAAACGCACAATCCCTGATTAAACCGGGAGATAATTCTTTTGACAAAAATCTCATAAAAAGTACTCATTATGAGATGTCATACTTTGCTGTTTCAGGGCAACAGACTGTAGAAATAAGCTCTTTTGGTGTTAAGTTTATTATTTCATGATCCCAGTTTGTCTGCGGAGGATGACTTAAGCCTCATACATGACACTGCAATTCGTGCGCTTATTTTTTCTTACCCCACTACTTTTGTGTAAGCTCCCCCAAAAATAGTACGATTTAAAAGTAGACAAAAGTCTTAATTTTAAAATCGTAAAACATGAAAAAGAGTCAATTCAGTCCCACGCAGATTGCTACCATTCTTAAAGAATTTGA
>JAFDXG010000042.1 GCA_018268105.1 Bacteroidota bacterium
CATGTGGAACAAATAAAAAGATTTGAATTACTACCCCGTGAATGGACAATAGAATCTGGTGAAATTACTCCTAAAATGAGCCTCAAACGGAAAGTGATTATGGAAAAATACAGAGATGCGGTAGAGAGGATATACAACGACGAAACGAGAGCATAGTGAAATGTCACCAAATAAAGTGCGCTACACAGTAATATTGCACTATTTACATTTTTTATTGAAGCAACCATACACGTTAGAACAATACCTGGACAAGACTAAGATTTGCACAAATGATAATATTAACACTGTTGAAACTAAACAGGGTCATTCTTGCGTTATTGCCGCAATCCAAAATTTTATTCTCTATGAAACATGTAAACAGATTCGTATTAATTACTGCTACTGTATTTTCAATTTTTTCCTGTAAAAAAGATAACAGTGGTTCAGGTGATCAAATTACCCCTCCTGCTTCAAAGGATTTTGCCGCTATCAGGGGACATGCTTTAGATACCCGTATCCAAAAATTCAAAGTAAGTACAGATGCCCCTATTGAAATTACTTCTTCCAACGGAACCCGTGTAAATATTGTTCCCGGGTCACTAAAAATTAAAGGCGCTCCTGTTACCGGGGAAATTAACATTGAATTTTTAGAGCTTTACAAAGCAGGCGATATGCTGGTTACCAATAAAAGAACCATGGGAGAAAATGGAGATGGTAAACGCTCAATGATCATTTCCGGAGGCTCATTTTATTTAAATGCATTTCAAAATGGCATTGAATTAGACAGAGGAGCAATAATAAATATGCTTGTACCCGGAGACCTTACCGGAGGTGCAGACAATGAGATGACTTTATGGGATGGCGGGCTTGATGAGGATGGAAACCTCACCTGGACCCCTGTTGAAGCCGGTACCGGTGATGGTCAAAACAAGAACAGGATATTTGTAGAGGGAAAATCTTATTACGCACAATTTTCAAATTTTGGGTGGACCAATATTGATAAATTCTACAGTGACCCAAGAGAAAAAACAATTCTTTGGGTAAAAGCTCCCGCAGGGTTTGATGGAAAGAACTCGGCTGTTTATCTCAAATACAAGGGAGAACCTAATGCTTTGGCTTCTTTAGATGTATTTGATGCCGATAAACAATTGTTTTCAGAACATTACGGGCAAATACCAATTGGTATAGAGTGCCATTTAATTTTTGTTACAGAAAGTAATAATAACTGGAGGGTTGCCGTAAAATCAGTAACTATTGAAAAAGATAAAATTTATGAATTTAATATCAGCGATACACAGGTAGTTACCGAATCCGCAATGGTTGAGATGGTAAACAACCTGCCGTAGAGAATACATTATTTTTGCACCTGCAACTTTTTTGAAAGCAGGTATTTTGCATAATGAAATAAAGAGGTATGACTTTCATGCCTCTTTATTTTTTGCTTTGACTTATAATTGAAATAGGGAAACGAAATCAATACCTCTTATCCAGGTATTTGTGTATTCGTTTTAGCTGGTTATCAACTAATGGATATTCACTTCTTTCTTCAACCCTTTCTTTAACAACTTTAAAAAACAGGTCCTCCATAGCAAAATAAAAGCGCTCTGCAAAAAAGTTGAGCGGTAATTCTATTGCCAATAATATGGAACTTTGAAAATTCTCAAATCCTTTGATGGAATCACTAAACTCCTCAAAATCTTCCTGGCTGTGCCAAATGCTATCGTAATATGAATATTGTTCTGCTACTAATATCTGAATTACATAGCCGGAATAATTATAAAATGTTTTAAAATCAAATACATATAACCGGGGTTCCAGATCAAACACTATCCTGCTCCTTGTTCATAAAGAATTAAAATATTTATCGTAATCGCCAACATGAGGAAGCAGATCAGCAACAGCAGCAATTGTAAATGCCAGTTCATTTAGGTCATAAATGGCTGCCGAGAATTCAAGACTTTCATCGCCGGCCTTAATATTCACATCCAGCCAGCCATATTCTAAATCAGGAAACGAAATTTCAAATGGTATCTTCTGTGAAAATATATTCTTTTCCAGCTTACGAAACTTGACCATATCCATTATATCCAGTACCATATTTGACCATCTAAATTTGCTTAAACTAATTAATCATTATCACTTTAATATAAATATATCACAAAATTGGCTGATTACCAGCAGCTTAATTTTCATTTCTTTTTTATAGTCAATATGTGTTGACTTTGTCAAAAGGATTTCATATAGCATGCAATGATATTAATGCAGCTAAGCGGTTTGTAGTATACTCGGGTAGTGATACCTTCTCTATGGGTGGCGGAATAACAGCGATATCCTTGTATGATCTGATGCGTGAAATTGGTCAGATGGAGTGATCTCGCTGCTCGCAGCAAACCCCATCTCTCTACCCCAACGCTACAGCTTAGTCTTCTTTGCCAATATGTTCCAGTTCGTGCATAAAAGTTTTACCCCAGTCATCAATATCGTAATGATTCACTACATCAAAGAGCCGCTCCATACGTAGCTTCTTTTCCGTATCATCCATCATTAAAGCCTGTTCCAACCCATGCACCAGGTCTTTGATATCGTAGGGGTTTGTTCGGATGGCATAAGGCAGTTCCACCGATACCCCTGCAAACTCAGACACGATCAGTGTTCCATGACTGTTTCCCGTCAGCCCCTGCACAGCTATGTATTCTTTTGCCACCAGGTTCAGCCCATCGCGCAGTGGAGTGATCCAGGCTATATCAGCCACAGCATAATATGTAATAACTTCTTCAAAAGGTACCGAACGGAAGAAGAAGCGGATAGGTACCCAATCCAGTCGGGCATACTTACCATTAATCTTCCCGATTGCCTGCTCCAGTTCTGCAAGTACTTTATCATATATTTTCATTCCCGATGCAGGCGGCGTGCAGATATTGATCAACTCCACCTTGCCATGGAATTCGGGATGTTGTTCAAGGAAAGACTGATAAGCATAAATTTTTTCAAGAGGTCCTTTTACATAGTCAAGCCGCTCTACAGAGAGTATTATTTTTTTCCCCTTAACCTGTTCCTTTAAATCTGTTATCTTTTGTTGTGTTGAAGGCCGCCCATATATATTCCGGATATTAGTCATGTTCACCCCGACAGGATGAGCGCCTAATCGCACTATTCTACCGGCCGCTTCAATTTCACGGGTCATTTTATCTATCCCCAGTGCACAGCTATAGGTTAAAAAACGTTCGGCGCA
Source organism: Bacteroidota bacterium (assembly GCA_018268105.1). Classification (GTDB taxonomy): domain Bacteria; phylum Bacteroidota; class Bacteroidia; order Chitinophagales; family Chitinophagaceae; genus Agriterribacter. The sequence continues at coordinate 3,212 of JAFDXG010000042.1, forward strand.
GGATTGCATAGAACGGATTTTTACCGGTGTGTGACTTTTCAGTACATCTACAAAATTTTCTACGTAGCGGGGTATATGAAACCCTATATAGTCGCATTGCAGCATGCTGCCTATGATCTCTCTTCTCCAGGGAATAATATTAAATATATCGGCAGGAGGAAAAGAAGTGTGATGAAAAAAGCCAATCTTAACATCAGGTCTCAATTGCCTCAATATACCCGGCACCATCCAAAGGTTGTATTCATGTATCCAAACGGTAGCGCCTCTGTCTGCTTCTGCTGCTGCCTTCTCCGCAAATAAACGATTCACTTTTACGTATTGTTCCCAATGGTCGTGATTGAATTTTACCTTGTCGGCAAAAGAAAAAATTATCGGCCAAAAAGCTTCTTTGGAAAATAATTTATAAAAAACTTCTATTTCTTTTTTGGTAAGCAAAACAGGCGATGCAATTAGATTGGCATATTTCGCTTCATCAATATACCTGCCTGTATGCCTGATGTTTTTCTTATCCCTTACTTCTTCCCAGGCAATCCACGATCCTGTACGGCCATTATTAAAAAAACCAAGCAATGAAGGAAGAATACCATTTGGGCTTTTAGGTGTTACTTTTTCTTCGCGGCCATTTATTTCTTTTATCTCATAAGGAAACCGGTGATAGAGTAGCAATAACTGAGTATCGCCTGACCCATCATGAGGCAAAGAATTTGTATCGGTTTTTAAATAGTTTTGGAACTCCAAGAAATGTTTCATTGACTCCAGTATGCCTCCGGCTCCTTTAGCTTTGGCTTGTAATACGTGATCCATTCCTTTGGTGTATTCTACTAATCCCTGCTCCGCATCACCTACCACAACAGCTTTATACCGGGTATCATACAGGGAACTGTCATTAAGCGTATCTCCGGCCACTAATATTTCGTCAACCGGAAAATTTTTTAGTTCGGCAAGCTTCGTAAGTGTAGAGCCTTTATTTACATCTTTGGGTAGAATATCTAAAAATTTGCCTGCAGACATCAGCACATCCAGTCCCATTTCATCTGCTGCTTTTTTTACAGCTTCAATATCGGTGGTCTCATCAAAAAAATAAGAACATCGCCGCTCCTGTGATACTTCCTGTAACTTCAACCCTTTGATTTTTTTCAATTTCTTTTTAATAAGAAACATCCCGGGCCAACGACTTTCAATTTCAGCCTGAAGCGGTTGAATTGGTTCAAGTGATTTGCCGTCAAGCACGGTGGCGCCTACATCGCAAATAATATAGTCAGGATTGGGAATTACCGGGTTGGATAAAAGCGGCATCACACTTTCTACACCTCTGCCGGTTACAAACAAGAGGCTGATTTTCTTTTCTTCGCGAATGAGCCGGTATAGTTTTAAACGGTCTGATTGTTTGCCTCCCAAAAATGTTCCGTCAAGATCTGTTGCTAATAGCATAGTATGAATTCATTTCCACCCTGCATTGGGCATTTAAAAAATAGTCATCCTGTTGTATAACAGGAAACAGTTTTCTGATATGTTGTTAATTGTTTCCGCCCGATAGTGAGCGAAGAATAATATTTAATATAAGGTAGCAACACCTGAAATGGTGTGGATAAAATAGATTATTTAATCTGTTGTATGCTGCAAAATTAAATCAATCTGTCGATAGAGGCAAACCTAATATCACCGATGGTTAACAGTATTCCTGATATTTGAGCTGGTATTTGTCGGTATCCTGTTAATGGTTTGTGCTTTATGTTGTATGTATGAAAAATTTACAATAAGGTATGCAGTTAATTTGCTGTGTCTTTGAGCCCTGCAATTCTCAACTGATTTAGTACCTCAAACTCATCTTGTTTAGGATTCTTTTTATTCAAAACCATTTCTTTAAAAGCTACCACTGCTTGTTCCTGATTGAGATCTATTATATCTGTTAGAAAGTCGTCTGCTGTTTTGGCATTTAAACTAAATGACTGTAAATATTCTTCCGGAAAGTCTTTGATATTATTAGTTACAATAAGATTAGCATTTGTTTGCTTCTGCTTCTGAAACCCCTTTATCTATCATTACTTTCTTCCATTCTTCAAATATATGTTCGCTCCATTTGGGAGTATATAGGTCATAATAAGCAAACCAAAATAAAATATCTCTGATAATTACCGGATAGACAACATTGGTATCTAAGACAGTTGTAAATCGAACACTATGAATCATACAAGCCGGTTTCTTCGTCTGAATTCATAATATCAATGATGTTTTGTTTCTGTTGCTCCTTCATTTGTTTTCTATACCTCATCATATCATCAAATTTGATTCTTCTATGTTTTCCAACTTTAGTAAATGGTATCTTACCATCTTCAAGCAGCTTCACTAAATGAGGTCTTGAGCACCCGAGGATTTCAGCAGCAGCCTGAGTAGTTACTTCAGTTGCAATTGGGACAAGAGATATTAATTTTCCCTGTCCCATGCCTTTTAGAATATCTCCAAGAAGCTTTAAAGCACTTAAAGGAATTTTGATTTTTTCACCTGTTTCTTCAATTTCAATTTCCGGTTGCTCAGAATGAAGTTGCTCTATTACTGATGCTAAAGTGTCGTAAGATTCACTTGCAGTCTTTTGGTCAAGCTTTGAGGGTTTTCTTATATGTTCTAATGCTTTCACGCTAAGTATATTTTAATTTTTATTCCAAAATAAACGAAACAGACGAAATAATCAAAACAAAAGAAATAAGATCTCTTCATTTTAACAATGTAGCTAAATAAATAATATCTGTACAATTGATTATCAAAGTGTCTCTTTAAAACAAACATTTTGAAATTGAAGGCGGTTCTTTATGTTTCTTGATCTATTAAACCGTTTTTTGTGTAATAATTGCTAACATATCGTTACTCTTATCTTTGCGCAAATCAGGATATGGAAAAATCGAATTTTGTTGACCAGATCAGGATATTTTGCAAAAGCGGGCATGGTGGTGCGGGCAGCAAGCATTTTATGCGAACTAAATACAATCCGCAGGCAGGCCCGGATGGTGGTGATGGTGGTCGTGGCGGGCATATTATTTTAAAAGGCAATAAAAATTTGTGGACATTGCTCCATCTTCGTTATTATAAAAATGTGTTAGCCGAAAATGGAGAAGGTGGATCGGGGAACAATTGCACTGGTAAAAATGGAAAAGACATAATAATAGAAGTACCGTTGGGTACCATTGCTATAGATGAAGCCACAGGAATAAAAGAAGCTGAAATATTAAAAGACGGCGAAGAAGTTGTATGGATTAAAGGAGGTCGGGGCGGATTGGGGAATGCCAATTTTGCCACAGCTACCAACCAGGCGCCGGAATATGCACAACCTGGTGAGCCCGGCGAAGAGGCTTTGAAAATATTGGAACTGAAAGTTCTGGCAGATGTAGGATTGGTAGGTTTTCCTAATGCCGGAAAATCTACATTATTGTCAGTATTAACTGCTGCAAAACCTAAAATTGCCGATTATGCCTTTACAACGATTAACCCCAATCTCGGCATAGTAAATTATCGCAATGATAAAAGTTTTTGTATTGCAGATCTGCCGGGTATTATAGAAGGCGCTGCCGAAGGTAAAGGGCTGGGACATCGTTTCCTGCGTCATATAGAGCGAAACCCGGTGTTGTTGTTTTTAATACCGGCCGACAGTGCTGATCATGCAAAAGAGTTTAATATTCTTGTAAAAGAACTGGAACAATATAATCCTGAGTTGTTGCATAAAGATTTTGTAATTGCTATCAGCAAAAGTGATATGCTCGATGCAGAACTTAAATCGGCAATTGAAAAAGAACTACCGGAAGCCGTACCCCATTTATTTATCTCCTCCATTACCCAAAATGGGCTTTTAGAATTAAAAGATACTTTATGGAATATCTTAAACAAACAGTAAGCTCAATCAGGATTTTTTAAGAGAAAGTTTTGTAATATTACCGGTGAGAAATTATTTTCAATTTTGTCTAATCTTCGATTGCTTGCCATAATTGGTAAAAAACGTTGTTCATCTGAACGACGTTTTTTTATGGAATAGCCGGCTTCATTTCCTAACTTTATAAATGTTGGATTTTCCCTGTTTGTCATCATCGAAAACTTCAGTTATGTCTGCATTGCCATGGCGTAAAGGTATTGTAACCCGAATTACGGAAGAAGCGCCTCAAACGCGCCGGTATTGGATTGAAGTAAGTGATACCGATAATTTTGATTTTAAGCCGGGTCAGTTTGTAACCCTTGATCTGCCTATTAGCGATAAGCCGGCCAAAAGGTGGCGTAGCTACTCTATTGCATCCTGGCCGGATGGCTCTAATGTATTTGAACTTGTAATTGTATTGCTGGAAGGTGGTGCAGGAACTACCTATATTTTTAACGAAGTGAATGTAGGATATGAATTTACTTTCAGAGGGGCGTTGGGTGTATTTACCTTGCCTGACACAATTGACAAGGAGCTGTTTTTTATATGCACCGGCACAGGTATTGCTCCATTTAGGAGTATGGTGCAGTATATCAACCTGCACAATATCCCACACAAAAATATATACCTGATTTTTGGTTGCAGGCAGAAATGCAACCTGTTGTACTATGATGAAATGAGGGAACTTACTGTTAAAGTCCCCCTGTTGCACTATATCCCCACACTCTCCCGTGAAGAATGGGAAGGCAAGACGGGGTATGTTCACTCCATATATGAAGATATTATACACACCAAACCAGAGGCTTTATTTTTTTTATGTGGCTGGAAAAATATGATTGATGAAGCCAAACAAAGAATTACTGCTATTGGGTATGATAGAAAGTCCATACACCAGGAATTGTATGGGTAGCCGGAGAATTGGTTTTGAGTTTCAGGTTTCGGGTTTCATGTTTAGGAGGCCGCCATTCCCTAATCAAATCCTTACCTTAGCGCACCAACGCTGTTGATGGACTGTCGGCAACGCTTGCGCTTCCAAACTTATATCATGAAAAAAGTTCTCTGCATTATCAATATTGTATTTTCTGTTTCCTTATATGCCCAGCAGCAGTCAATGGATTTTGAAAAATATGATCCGGTATCTACACTGGTTGTTCCATCGCATATAATAACCAAAGCAAAATTCCCTTTTATTGATTTACATAACCACCAGTGGAATCTGTCGGAGCAAAGTATACCTGGTGTAGTAAAAGATATGGATAAGCTGAATATGGCTGTGATGGTAAATCTAAGTGGAGGCTATGGCAATGGGTTAAGAAATATGACTGAAGCAATAAAGCAAACAGCGCCAAAAAGATTTATAGTTTTTGCCAATATTGATTTTGGAGGTATAGGAGAAAAAGACTGGACAGAGAAAGCAGTGAATCAGTTAAAAGAAGATGTGAACCATGGCGCAAACGGTCTCAAAATATTTAAAAATCTTGGCTTCTCAGTAAAAGATAAAGCTGGCAAGAGAGTGCCGGTTGACGATCCCAGACTGGATGCAATTTGGACTTTGTGCGGTGATTTAGGAATACCGGTACTTATTCATACCGCCGATCCTAAGCCCTTCTGGGATCCGGCAGATGAACACAATGAACGCTGGCTGGAAATAGTTACCCATCCGCAGAGAAAAAGAGGACCCTCGGATCCCGAACCCTGGGAACAGCTAATTGGAGAGCAACACCGGATGTTTAAAAAACATCCGCATACTACTTTCATCGCTGCTCATTTTGGATGGTATCCCAATGATCTGAACAAACTGGGTATACTGCTGGATGGCATGCCCAATGTAATGGTAGAATTTGGCGCGGTGATTGCTGAGCTTGGCCGGCAGCCGCGTGCTGCAAAACATTTTTTTGAAAAATACCAGAACAGGATAATGTTTGGCAAAGACAGTTGGGTCCCTGAAGAGTACACAACTTATTTCAGGGTATTGGAAACCGAAGATGAATATTTCCCTTATCATAAAAAATATCATGCTTTCTGGCGAATGTATGGGATGGGGCTTTCAGACGAAATACTAAAAAAAGTGTATTACAAAAATGCACTGCGTGTTATACCTAATATTGACAAAACTGCATTCCCCGATTAACATTCGGAAATTCCCACTATATTGCACCTCCTTAAAATCTTATGACTGAATATGGAATACAGTAAAATTATTTCTGTAACCGGCTTTGGCGGTTTATTTGAATTGTTAAGTTCAAAAAACGATGGAGCGATTGTGCGTTCACTGGATGATAAATCAACTCGTTTTGTTTCATCCCGGCAACACAATTTTTCGCATCTGGAGAGCATTGAAATCTTCACTATCAGGGATAATGTAAATCTTGCGGAGGTTTTCCTTGAAATGCAAAAAAGCAACACACCCTTACCAAATACCAAAGACAATACTTCAGTAAAGAAATATTTTGAAACGGTATATCCCGACATGGATTTTGAACGAGTATATACGAGCGACATGAAAAAAATGGTAAAATGGCTCGAAATACTCAACGCTAACAATGTTGAGATAAAACCACCGGTGGTTGAGGAAGATACAGCCGAATCTGCAGACAGTGATCAGGCTGCAGCAGAAACAGCCAATGAACCAATTGAAGAAGTGACACCTAAAAAGGCCGCAAAGAAAAAAGCTGAAGTAAAGGATGAAAAATCTGCTGAAGCCAAGGAAGCTACACCTGTGAAAAAGACAGCTTCAAAAAAATCTGCAACTGCAAAAGAGGAGACTCCAGCAAAGAAGACTGCAAAGAAAAAAGCCGATTCTAAATGATGCAAGCAAGTACTGATATAAAAAAAAAGGAAAGACGTTTTTTACCTGAAGATTTTGAAGTAACTACCTGGGACAAGCTCGAGCCGTATTTGAAAAACCTTTCGGAACGCCCCCTTAGATCTAAAGATGAATTAGAAAACTGGCTTAGTGATGTGAGCGAGCTGGATGCCGTAGTTTCTGAAGATGCCTGCTGGCGGCAGATAAAAATGACCTGCGATACTGAAAATACAGCTTTGAGAGATGCTTTTAATTATTTCTATACCGATATTCAACCGCATATTCAACCATATAGCGATCAGATCAATAAGAAACTGATCGCCTGCGGGTACACTAAGGAGTTGGATCAGAAAAAATATTTTACCTACCTGCGAAGCGTTAAAAAAAGTATTGATCTTTTCAGGGAAGAAAATATACCTCTTCTTTCAGAACTCAGCGTTATGCAACAGCAATACGGTGGCATAGTGGGGAAAATGACAGTAGAAGTTGAAGGCAAAGAATATACCCTGCAACAGGCTTCAAAATTTCTGGAGAACCACGACCGGAGTCTCCGGGAATCTGTATATCGTAAAATAAATGAGAGAAGGATTCAGGATAAAGATATACTCGATGAGTTGTTTACGCAACTGGTGCATAAACGGCACCAGGTGGCATTGAATGCAGGATTCCGTAATTTCCGTGACTATACTTTTGTAGAAAAAGGCAGGTTTGATTATACTAAAGAAGATTGTTTTAATTTTCATGAAGGAGTAAAAGAATATGTATTACCCCTGCTTAATCTTATCAACAGAAAGAAAAGAGCAAAACTCGGACTGGATACACTACGCCCATGGGATACCGAAGCAGAGCCGAAAGGCATAGAACCTCTCCGCCCTTTTTCTGACGGGAAGGAACTACTTCAAAAAACGATATCCTGTTTTGAAAAATTGCGACCGTTTTTTGCCGGTTGTCTGCTCAAAATGAATGAATTGCATCATCTTGATCTCGACAGCAGGAAGGGGAAAGCGCCGGGAGGCTACAATATGCCCCTTGCAGAAAGTGGAGCGCCTTTTATTTTTATGAATGCAGCCGGACAGATGCACGATGTAACCACGATGGTACATGAGGGCGGACATGCGATTCATTCTTTTCTGGCCCACCCCCTTGAGCTAAGCGCATTTAAGGAATATCCTATTGAAATGGCAGAGGTTGCCAGCATGTCTATGGAATTATTTACCATGGACTATTGGGACAGCTTCTTTGATAATGCAGCAGATCTTGAAAGAGCAAAAGAACATCAGTTGGAGAGAGTTATCAGTGTAATGCCATGGATAGCCACAATTGACAAATTTCAGCATTGGATATATGAGAACCCTTTTCATACCGTAGAAGAAAGAACTGCAAACTGGATGAAGATACTAAGCGAGTTTTCATCTATTGAAATAGATTTCAGTGGGTTAGAAAATTTTCGCTGGTCGGCATGGCAGCGGCAACTCCATCTGTTTGAGGTGCCATTCTACTATATCGAATACGGTATTGCCCAATTAGGGGCTATAGGCTTATGGAAACAATTTAAAGAAAATAAGGAAAATGCTTTGGATAATTATATGAAAGCATTAAGTTTGGGGAATACAAAAACGTTACCTGAACTCTATAAAACAGCAGGCATTCAGTTCAACTTTTCACCTGCATATATTAAAGAATTAATGGAATTTGTTCATGGCGAAATGAAAGCATAGAGCAAATTTGAAATAGCTACTAATCAGAGCCTTAACCAAAAGTCCCAATGTTTCCACATCGGGGCTTTTGTATTTATCAAAACCAGCCTATGCCATGAGTGTAAGTATAAAATACTTATCTGTGTATTCAAGGGTATTTATTATTTTATTTCGCTTACCCATTGCTGTACAAATGTTCTTGCAGGCTCAGTCACTTCTTTCCCTGCACGGAACGCCATCTTCCACCTGTTGCTTTTTCGTTCATACACCGAATTCACAAATACAGTTTTATTATTCTTTTCGATAGTCTTTGCAGCAAAATCAATATCCTTTGTTTCCTCCAAAAACTGCCGCAATCTTTGTTTTACAAAAAGTAATTGATTTTCCGGAAATTCACTTTCCCATTCCTGTAGCCTGGTTTCGTTGGATGCTGCAAAAGATTTTTTCAATGCTTCGTAATTTTCTGCATATGATGTAATAACGGGGTTTTGCGGATCCCGAACCTGCTTAAGATTTTCTTTAGCAGCATTAAGAGCCTCTTCAAAAATAGGCTTGATCTCCGGGCTGGCTTTCTTCAGATTCTCTTCTGTTGAGGCAATACTTTCTTTAGCAGACCTGATCATTTTGTCACGCATCTCTTCAGGTGTTTCCGGTGCTTTCACCGGTTCAGGTTTATTATTTTCCCTGAGTGAAGTATAGGCTTTAATAAAATCAGAACTCCTGACATATTCTTTGGTATACTGCAAAAGATCCTTCATCACAGCACTGCGGTTACCCATTGCAATATTTCTTACATTCTTCAATCCGTAAATATCTATAAACCCACCGAGCAGGCTATTACTAATCTTTTGATTGGCTTCTGCTTTTGTAATACCTAACTGTTCCAGAAAATCTCCCCAGGGTTTTTGCACGCTGAATGAAAATAAAGTCGTTGATACCAGTATTGTTGTAACACACAGCAAACCTGCCAGTCCATATTTATTAAGCCATGGCTGAAACTGCTTTTTCATGTAATTTGTTTTTAAGATCAAAAATGGGTTCAATTATAAAATGAGATGTATTGGATAACAGCAAACGGATGATATAACCGGCATGAGAAATTGAAAGGATCAAAGCGACTAAACTCTTCTGAAAGTTTTGACTCATTAAATTTATAATCAGCATCATTGTTTTCCTTTATAATGTTTATGTTATCATATCGTAAATCACAGCACAATGCTACAATTCTAAAGATATACTTAAAAGTACTGGATGTATGAACGGTATAATCTCCCTGATGAATTGACATAAATAATAATACGGTAACTTATGTTTCTGATATGTAGTATTTCATTCTTTTACCCCGTTTCTCTCTTTTCGGTTTACTTTTGCTGATCATCTAATGTTCGGTCAATATTCACATGAAAAAAATTCTGGTTGGTATATCGCTTATTGCATTCAGGTTTGCTGTTGCTCAATCGTCAGTATATACAGGGGTCGTTCCAGCCCCGGCTTCTCTTGTGGTAACGGAAGGGAACTTTGTATTTGGCGATGAAACACCTGTGTTCAGTGACCCTGCTTTTATGGGAGTAGCTGCGTTGTATGCTCAGGCTACCTTTCTTTCTTCCCCCAAAGCATACCGGGGAAAACTAAACGCTTCAACAACCAAAGGAATTTATTTTCTGAAACAAAGAAGTAACAGCAAAGAAGCATACCGATTGTTGGTCAATCCTTTTAGTGTGCTGGTCATAGCCTCAGACCAATCAGGAGCTACTCACGGGATGGAAACATTGCTTCAGTTGCAACTGCTTCAGCCTGACCGAAAAACGCTACCCTGCCTGAGTGTTGCTGATACTCCCGCTTTTGCATACAGAGGATTAATGCTTGATGTATCCAGACATTTTTATCCCGTGAGTACAGTGAAAAAGATGATTGATATGATGGCACTTTACAAGCTGAATACACTACACCTGCATCTGGCCGATGCTGCCGGTTGGCGAATTGAAATAAAGCAATATCCGGAACTGACTCATACTGCAGCATGGAGAACTGAGCAACGTTGGAAAGACTGGTGGAATGGCAACAGGCATTACTCCACCGAAGGCGAGCCCGGTGCTTATGGTGGATATTATACACAACAAGAAGCAAGACAACTTGTAAAATATGCAGCAGACCGAAGTATAACTATTATCCCGGAGATAGAAATGCCCGGTCATTCAGAAGAAGTGATGGCGGTGTTCCCGCAACTGGCCTGTTCCGGCAAACCCTATACACAGGGAGAACTGTGCCTTGGTAATGATAGTACTTTCATTGTTCTTCAAAATATTTTAAAGGAGATTATAGATATATTTCCCTCCAGGTATATTCATATTGGAGGAGATGAAGCCGGGAAGGCAGCATGGAAAAAATGCCCCAAATGCCAGGCAAGGATCAGGACAGAACATCTTGCTGACGAACATGAATTGCAAAGCTATGGTATCAGAAGAATGGAAAAATTTCTTTCCCGGCATGGGAGACACCTGCTCGGTTGGGACGAAATTCTGGAAGGAGGTTTGGCACCGGGGGCTACTGTAATGTCGTGGCGGGGTGAAAGCGGCGGTATTAAAGCCGCAAAAACGGGACATGATGTAATAATGTCGCCCGGCGGTTATTGTTATTTTGATGCTTATCAGGCCAATCCTGCAACCCAGCCTGAAGCCATTGGGGGCTTTTTGCCAATATCGAAAGTATATAGTTACAATCCTGTTCCCGGTGAACTTAACAGCACAGAAGCAAAGCATATTCTTGGAGTGCAGGCAAATGTATGGACAGAGTATATACCCACTACCGAACACCTGGAGTATATGATATTTCCACGGTTGCTTGCTCTGGCAGAAACAGGATGGACAAAAACTGCAAATAAAAACTGGGCATCTTTTGAGGAAAGGCTGCAGCAGCAATATCTGGTACTACAACGCCGTAATATAAATTACTATCGCCCAATACCCAATCTTGAAATCAAAGCCGAAGCCGATACTAATGAGCATGCAAGTCTTGTTCGTATTTTGTCAGAACAGTATAAACCGGATATCCGGTATACTACTGATGGCTCTGATCCAACAGTAACGGATACCCGATATATCAATCCATTTTTTGTAAAAGACACCACTACTATTAAAGCAGCAATTGTACAGCATCCCGATAGTACAACAGGTCCAGTTGCTTCTTTAACTACCGCTTATCATAAAGCGGTTGGCGCAAAAGTGATGTATAACCTTCCCTACAGTAAAAACTATCCTGCCCAAAAGGAATATACACTGGTAAATGGACAAAAGGGTTCTTTTACGTATGGGGATGGTCAGTGGCAGGGATTTGACAGTGGTGATATGGATGTAACTGTTGAACTTAAAAATGCAATGGAGCTTAAAAATGTTAGCATATCCTTTATGCAGTTAACCGGTCCGGGTGTTTATATGCCGGGATATGTTGAGTTTAGCTGGTCGGAAGATGGAAAAACGTTTAGTCATCCTGTAAGAGTTGAAAATAATGTTCCGGCAACACAATCTGCTTTGTCCATACAACCTTTTAAGGCAGATATAGGTGTACGTGCAAAATATATCAAAGTGTTTGCACAAAATGATAAAAAAGGCTTTTTGTTTGCAGATGAAATCATGATTTTTTAAAAGTGATTTCTCTTTCATGCAACGTATCGGGAAAAGCGCCGCTCATGATTTACGAATTTTTATGATAAGCGGTAACTGAGATGTAATACTCTATCGGGATGGCGGCCTTATCTTTGCCGCCTCTTACAAGCCTATCTGTTCAGCATTGCAGAAACAGGCATTACAAGTTTGTTTATCTGTGATTTCAGATGGGAGTTTGTAAAAACGAATGGCACATGATTAAAGCAATATATCTTACAATAATACTTTTTGGCTCTGCTGTTAGCGGCTACACCCAACAGAAATTTACCATCAGCGGCACTATTCGCTCGCAAAGAACCGGCGAGTCTCTTATTGGAGCAACAATCAAAATAAATGACGCCGGTACTTACAGCAATGATTATGGTTTTTTTTCGCTTACAATGGAAAAAGGAAAATACAATATTGAAGCATCTGCTGTGGGCATGCAAGTACAAAATATACCAGTAACCCTTGATAGGAATATTACACTGAACATTGCACTTGAAGACGAACAAAAAACAATGGAAAATATTACCATTATCGCCTCTTCAAAAAACCGAAGCCTCAGCAGCCCGCAAATGGGTATTGAAAGACTTACCACTAAAGAAATAAAAAACATTCCGGCATTGCTTGGCGAAAGGGATGTGCTTAAAACTGTACAACTTTTGCCCGGTATAAAATCTGCAGGCGATGGCAACAGTGGCTTTTATGTAAGAGGTGGCGCTGCCGATCAAAACCTGATATTACTGGATGAAGCAACAGTATACAATGCATCGCACCTGCTTGGGTTCTTTTCTACTTTCAATTCCGATGCTATAAAAGATATAACAGTATATAAGGGGGGAATGCCTGCTCAATATGGCGGAAGACTTTCCTCCGTGCTTGATATTAAAATGAATGATGGCAATAACCAGGATTATAGTGTTAGTGGTGGCATAGGGTTGATATCTGCCAAGCTCAATGTAGAAGGACCAATACAAAAAGACAAATCATCATTTCTTGTTACCGGAAGAAGAACTTATGCCGATCTTTTTCTGAAATTGGCAAAGGACTCTTCCTTACGTGATAATGTTCTTAATTTTTACGACCTTAATGCCAAACTCAACTACAGCATCGGCAGTAAAGACAGGATATATCTTTCTGGGTATTTTGGCAAAGACAGACTTGCAGCAGGCGAAACCTTTGGGTTGGACTGGGGAAATGCTACCGGAACCTTTCGTTGGAACCACATATTCAGCAACAAGCTTTTTTCTAATACTTCGGCAATATTCAGCAACTACGATTATAATATTAATATACGCAGTGGGGCAAACCAGTTTGACATCTTCTCTCAAATCCGCGACTGGAACCTGAAGCAGGAATTTCAATGGTATTTGAATAACCGCAATAATATACGTTTCGGATTCAATACTATCTATCATATTATACGTCCCGGTGAAGTTCGCCCGAGTACTGATAAATCTAGTATCAACGAAGCTTTGCTTCAAAAGAGATATTCCTGGGAGAATGCTATATATGCTACCAATACCTGGAAGTTCACTGATAAGTTGCATATAACTTATGGGCTGAGGCTCACCTTATTCAGTATTTTAGGTAAAGGCGATTTTTATACTATTACCCCAGACGGGGAAGTGAGCGATACACTCAGTTATAGAAAAGGACAATTTGTAAAAACTTATATTAATCCCGAGCCAAGACTGGCTGCCAGCTACCAGTTGAATACTGTTTCATCGGTAAAGGCTTCATTTGTACGCAACGTGCAGAACCTCCATCTTATTTCCAATTCCACCACCTCAAGTCCTACTGATAAATGGGTGGCGAGTACCAATATAATCAAGCCTGAAATTTCCGACCTTTTTGCCATTGGCTATTACAGAAACTTCAGTGATAATAAATATGAACTCACCGTAGAGACTTATTATAAAACCATGCAGCATCAAATTGACTACCGCGACGGAGCCAATATTTATATAAATTCTGACGCTATAGAAACACAATTACTTTTTGGTAAAGGAAGGGCCTACGGTATAGAATGGCAGTTCAAAAAGAAAACCGGTAAGCTTACAGGATGGCTTAGTTATACCTTATCGAAAACGGAAAAGAAAATTAACGGTATCAGCAATAACAACTGGTATAATGCCCGTCAGGACAGAACCCACGATATTGCACTGGTATTATCCTACCAGCTTAATAAAAAGTGGACACTGTCTGCAAACTGGGTTTTCTACACCGGTAATGCAGTCACCTTCCCTGCGGGCAAATATATGGTAGATGACCAGGTGGTATTTTATTACACGGAAAGGAATGGGTACCGGATGCCCGATTATCATCGCCTTGATATTGGGGCAACATGGCTTTTAAAGCAAAAGAAGCGGTTTTCTTCTGAACTTAATTTCAGTTTATATAATGCCTACGGACGTGAAAATGCGTATACCATTTCTTTTAGGGAGAGCAAAGATGATCCTGAAAAAACAGAGGCTGTACAACTGGCATTGTTCAAATTTATTCCTTCCATATCCTATAATTTCAAATTCTAAGTGATGAAGTATTCTGTTATATATTTTCTTATGACGATTATAGGTTTTACTTCCTGTGAAAAAATAATTGACCTGCCATTGGATGTTGCACCCAAAAAATACATGGTAGAAGCTACTATTACAGATGGCAAGGGTGGCTGCAGGGTATTGATTTCTCAAACAAAAAATTTTGATGAAGACAATAGTTTTAACGGAATAAGCGGCGCCGGAGTAAGTTTGGCAGATGATAATAATAATATCATAACCCTTCCTGAAGTAGCGCCTGGTATTTATACAGATAGTTCAATAACAGGTACACCAGGCAAAACTTATAGCCTGCATGTGAATATCAATGGGGTAAGTTTTAATGCATCGTCTAAAATGCCGGTAAAAGTTACATTGGATTCGTTGTATATAACTGAGGACAATATTTTCGGACAAGTACGTAAAACCCCGAACATTAACTATACAGACCCGAAGGGAAGGGGCAACAATTACCGGTTTGTATTGTATGTAAACGGTGTAAAAAGGAATAATATCTATATTGTTAATGATGATTATTCGGATGGCAATTTTTCTTCTATAAAACTTTTTCTCTTTGGTGGTGACAACAAAAAAATTAAAAGTGGTGACAAAGTAGGTGTAGATATGCTTTGCATTTCACCGGAAGTTTACAAATATTGGTATAGTCTTAATGCCGGTGCTACCGGAAATAACAATGCAGCCTCGCCTGCTAATCCTGTAAGCAATATAACCGGTGGCGCTCTTGGTTATTTCAGTGCTCAAACCGTTCAGACGAAACTTATTGAAGTGCCATAATTATTTAAAGTATATTAATGCAACGATGCTTCAAAAAATGTTGCCATAGTTAATTGCATAAGTCTGTTTTCTTGATGAAAGGCAAAAAAAGATGATGGAAACTTTGGTAACGAAAAAAGTTTCCGTAGTTTTGTGCCGATTTTGAAGATTATGGAGATACAGGAAAGAATAGCGCTGAAAGCGCATGAATTGTTCTTAAAATATGGGATACGCAGTGTGAGCATGGATGAAATTGCCACTCAGCTCGGGATCAGCAAAAAAACAATTTACCAGTTTTATGCAGACAAAGATGCCCTGGTAGACAGTGTGATAGATATTGTGGTGAACGAAAATGCATCAGAGTGCTGTATGCAGAAGGAAACCAGTGATAACCCGGTACAAGAAATTTTTGTGGCTATGGAAATGGTGCGGGATATGCTCAGGACAATGAACCCCATTATTGTTTACGATCTGGAAAAATATCATCCTGCCGCGCATAAAAAGCTCAATGATCACAAGAACAAATTTCTGTACCGGCAGATTACAGAAAACCTTGAAAAAGGTATAGCAATGCAGCTATATCGCCCGGATATTAATATAGAAATTATTGCAAAATTCAGGCTAGCCTCTGTATTTCTACTGTTCAGCCCCGATATATTCCCTCCCGGAAGACATGATCTAAGTACAGTAATGGAAGAAGTTACTATACATTTTTTGTATGGTATTGCTACTCCCAAAGGACAAAAACTAATTCTGAAATATCAACAACAAAGACAAAAAGGACAAATATGAATTTGAAAGAATGGACTTTAACAAAGTGGGTATTCCTGCTGAGTGCGGTACTGTGTGCCAATGGAGGATATGCCCAACAGGATACATTAATACATCAGCATTCATTTTCGCTGCAGCAGGCACTCGACTATGCAAAACAACATAATGTGCAGGTGAAAAATGCCTTGCTGGATATACAGGTACAACAGCAGGTAAACCGTGAAGTTACGGGGAGGGCTTATCCACAGCTCAATGCAAGTGGCTCACTGGTGTATAATGCAAAGTTACCCGTTAGCCTTGTCCCCGCAGAATTTTTTGGCGGACAACCAGGTACCTTCCAAAAACTTGAATTTGGAGTAAAGTGGGGTTCTACAGGGGGAGTCTCTCTTAACCAGATATTATTTGACGGACAGGTGTTTGTGGGATTACAGGCGAGAGAAACACTGATAAAGTTTTCGGAGAAGCAGGCCGAAATAACTGAGGAAACTATTCGTGCCAATATAGCTAAAGTATATTATCAACTGGTAGCAAGTAAAACTCAGATCAGCCTGATTGATGCAAATATCGCCTTGTTGGAGAAGTTGCAGCATGATACTAAAGTAATGTATGAAAATGGCTTTGCAGAGCAGTTAGACATGGATAAAATTTCAGTTCAGCTGGCAAACCTTCATACCGAAAAAGAAACTGCATTGAACCAGATTCGAAATGGGTACCTGGGGTTGAAAGTATTAATGGGCATGCCTGTAAAAGATGAACTTGAGCTGACTGATGAAATAACTGACGATAAAGTAAAAGAAGGATTATTGGATGTGGGCAATTTTGATTATCAGCAACGCAGGGATTTTCAATATGCAAACCTTGGTGTTAAACTTGGTGAGTATGATTTGAAACGATATCGTTTGGCAAAACTTCCGACTTTATCAATTAACGGATATTACAATAAGAATGCCCAGCGCAGCACTTTTGATTTCTTAAGCGGTCATGGGGATTGGTTTGGTATCTCAGCTTTTACCCTTCAATTGCAGATACCGCTTTTCACCGGTTTTTCTGCTAATGCACGGATAGCCCAGGCAAACCTGGCTTTGCAAAAAAGTATCAACCAGAGAGAAGCGCTTAAAATTAATATTGACAGCGAAATTGAAACAGCAAAAAATTCCTTCATTAGTGCAATAGCCACATTGGATTATCAGAAAAAAAATATGGCCCTTGCACAAACGGTATTTGAACAGACCAAGAAAAAATTTGAAATAGGTACGGGTTCTAATACAGAAATTACCCAGGCACAGACGGATTTGAAAGGGGCTCAAACTAATTATCTCAACGCACTATACAATGCTATTATCGCCAGGATAGATTATACCAAAGCGATTGGCAAATTATAACCAATTATTATCTGTAAAAAAATTTGAATGACTTATAAATACTGGAATATGCAAAACTTATTAAAGACTGCTGCTGTAATTACCACTTTAGCCATACTGGCAGCGTGCGGTGCAAAATCTTCCTCAGAAGGGGGAAATAAATCTATAGCAGGAAAAAAAATTCAGTTAGAGAAGTTGAAAACACAGCAAAGAGAGATCAATGATAAAGTAAGCGCACTGGAAGAAGAGCTTATTAAACTTGACCCTTCTTTAAAAAAGGAAAACAAAAAACTGGTTGCAGTCAGTTCGCTGGTGCCCGGCAGCTTTACCCATTATATTGACCTGCAGGGTCGGGTTGATGCAAATAATATTGCGTACGTAGCTCCGCGGGGTCCGGGTGGTCTTGTTAAAGCGGTGTATGTAAAGCAGGGCCAATCTGTAAACAAAGGGCAACTGCTGTTAAAGCTTGATGATGCCATTTTGCAAAGACAAATTGACCAGCTAAATACACAACTCGCTTATGCAAAGGATCTTTTGCAAAGGCAGCAGAATCTTTGGGATCAAAAGATAGGAACGGAAGTACAACTGCTTACCGCAAAGAATAATGTAGCCAATATTGAAAAGCAACTGGCAACAGCTAAAGAACAACTTTCGTTTTCGAATGTATATGCAGAAATAGGCGGAGTAGCTGAAACCGTGAATATAAAAGTAGGGGAGACATTTACCGGAGGACCGCAGATCCGTATTGTTAATACAAATGATTTGAAACTGATTACTCAAGTGCCGGAAAATTATATGGAAGTTGTAGGTGTTGGTTCTCCACTGGTGATATCCCTGCCTGAAACCAATAACAAAACCATTAATACAAAAATAACCGTAGCAGGCAAACTCATTGATCCCAACAGCAGGTCCTTCTATATTGAAGCAAAACTCCCCGTGGATAAATCATTACGCCCAAATCAGATTGCTCTGGTGAAGATACAGGACTATACAGCAAAGAATGTAATCTCAGTACCTGTAATTACCCTTCAGAATGATGATAAAGGGAAATTTGTGATGGCAGCAGTTCCGGAAGACGGAAAGCTGGTGGCAAAGAAAAAACCTGTTGTTATCGGAAAATTGTATGGTGAAAATGCAGAAATATTGGAAGGGTTAAAATCCGGTGATCAGATTATTACTGATGGTTTTCAGGGGCTATATGACGGGCAGGCAATTACTACTTCTGTACAATAAGGATGGAGATATTTGTGAGATGACAATTTTATGATGATATACAACAATACTTTTTTATGAGTGTTTTAGAAAATTTGACTGGAAAATTTAAACAATTCGGACCAACTACCTGGAGTATAAAGAATAAGACTTCTATTTACCTGATGATTGTTTTTGTGAGTATTATGGGTATTGTGCAGTTTGCTACATTGCCAAAAGAACAGTTTCCGGATATAGTTATACCCACTGTATATATTCAAACGGTATATGTAGGTAATTCTCCCAGGGATATTGAAAACCTGGTAACTCAGCCTATTGAAAAACAAATCAAAGGTATCACCGGGGTAAAAATTCAAAAGACAACAAGTACATCTGTGCAGGACTTTTCTGCAATAGTGGTGGAGTTTGATGCCAATGTAAATATAGATGTGGCAGTACAGAAAGTGAAAGATGCGGTTGACAAGGCAAAAAAAGACCTGCCTACAGACCTTACACAGGAGCCAACAGTTGTAGAAGTAAGTCTCTCAGAAATTCCTATCATGTATGTAAACATCAGCGGTGATTATGATAACACGAAGCTGAAGAAGTATGCAGATGACATGCAGGATAAGCTGGAAGAATTATCACAAATTACCCGGGTAGATATTGTAGGTGCTCCTGAACGCGAATTCCAGATCAATGTGGACAACTACCGTATGCGCAGTGCAAACATCACTTTTGATGATATTGCCAATGCTGTAGCCCGAGAGAATATGGATATCACCGGTGGATTACTTGAAGTAGGTCATACTAAAAGAACGCTACAGCTAAAAGGTCAGTTTCATTCTGCAGGCGATATAGAAAAAGTGGTAGTAAGGAGCCCGACAGGAGCGTCTATTTACTTAAAAGATATTGCAAATATTAAAGACACCACCAAAGAAAGGGAAAGTTATGCCCGCCTTGACGGCAGAAATGTAATCACCCTGAATATTATTAAACGTTCAGGTGAAAACCTCATTGAAACCGCTGAGAATGTAAAGAAAGTAGTTGCTGAAATGCAGCAGTCAGAATTTCCTAAAGATCTTTCCGTAGTTATTACCGGTGACCAGAGTAAGAATGCAAAACATTCATTTGATGAATTAGTGAACTCCATTGTTATTGGATTTATTCTGGTATTGGTGATTCTGATGTTTTTCATGGGAGTAACCAATGCATTCTTTGTGGCTTTGTCGGTACCGTTGAGCATGTTTGTTGCCTTCCAGTTTTTACCGTTGGCAGATATCATTGTCGGTGCAAATGTTACCCTCAATTTCATGGTACTATTTGCCTTGTTGTTCGGGCTTGGTATTATAGTGGATGATGCTATAGTTGTTATTGAAAATACACACCGGATATTTACTCAGGCCAGGGGGAAGCTCAGTTCTGAAAAATCCGCTATCATGGCTGCGGGAGAAATTTTCGTCCCCGTTCTTTCGGGAACGCTTACCACACTGGCGCCATTCTTTCCGCTATTATTTTGGCCGGGCATCATAGGTAAGTTTATGATCTACCTGCCGGTAATGCTGATCTTCACACTTACTGCTTCGTTGATTGTGGCGTTCATCATGAACCCTGTGTTTGCAGTAGATTTCATGAATCATCCCGAAGGAGAAGGTAAGATACGCAAATCGGCAATTTTCAAAAAACCTGCTTTCTGGGTTGTTGTTGCAGCCGGTATAGTATTAGACATTAGCGGAGCAACCTTTCTTGGTAATATCATTCTGCTCCTTATGATATTGATTGTGCTTAACCGGTATTTCATCAACGATATTATACATGCGTTTCAAAACAGGATGCTGCCCTGGATCATGGGGCATTATGAAGCTTTGCTGAAATGGTCGCTAAAAGGGTGGCGGCCAGTGCATCTGCTACTTGGCACTATAGGACTACTTGTTATTAGTTTCATGATATTCGGAGCTTCCGTCAGCAGCCAGCGTGTGCCTATTGTGTTTTTCCCCAAAGCTGATCCCAATTTTATTTATGTGTACCTGAAACTTCCGGTAGGTTCCGCTGTAGAGTATACCGATTCTATTACGAGGGTTCTTGAAGGGCGTGTAAATAAAGTACTTGATATGGATAACGGAAAAAAGAACCCGATTGTAGAAAGTGTGATTTCGAATGTAGCGGTAGGCGCCAGCGATCCATCAAGCGGTGACCGCAGTACAAGGCCAGAATTGGGACGGGTACAGGTTTCTTTTGTGGAATTTGAAAAAAGACACGGCAGGTCAACTGCATTAATACTTGACTCTATACGATCTGCCATAAAGGGTATACCAGGCGCAGAAATATCAGTTGATCAGGAATCTAGCGGTCCTCCAACCGATCCTCCTATCAATATAGAAATTGCCAGTGAAGACTTTGACAAACTCATCAAAACAGGTGTAGGGTTGAAGAATTATTTAGATTCTATACAAGTGCCGGGTGTGGAAGAGCTGAAAATGGATGTTGATCTTACCAATCCCGAAATTAGCCTTACCGTCAATCGCCAGCGGGCCCTCATCGAAGGGGTTTCGTCGGCACAAATCGGTCAGGAAATACGTACAGCATTGTTCGGACGTGAAGTATCCAAAATAAAAGATGGTGAAGATGAATACAAAATACAATT
This sequence comes from Bacteroidota bacterium, assembly GCA_018268105.1. Classification (GTDB taxonomy): domain Bacteria; phylum Bacteroidota; class Bacteroidia; order Chitinophagales; family Chitinophagaceae; genus Agriterribacter. Next base: position 24,535 of record JAFDXG010000042.1, read on the forward strand.
GCGTAACAATGAGTCACAACGCAAAAGCCTTCCTGATCTGTTGAACATGAATATTACTTTTCGTGATATGGCCAGTGGCGGAGCTATTAAGAACGTGCCTATAAGTTCTTTGGTAACGGTAGACTATACCAGTACGTTGGGTAGTGTAAAAAGGAAGGATCAAAAACGGGTGATTACATTGCGATCCAATGTACTGACCTCGCAGGGGTACACACCAACTGCAGTAAATGCACAGATCAAAAATTATATTGATGCTTTCCCCGGGATAGCACAGGGTGTAACAATAAAACAAACCGGCGAGGGAGAACAACAGGCTGAAACGGGTGCTTTTCTTGCTAAAGCATTGGTCATCGCTCTGATGCTGATTCTTTTCATCCTTGTATTGCAATTCAATTCGGTAAGTAAGCCGGTGATTATTTTAACAGAAATCATCTTCAGTATTATCGGTGTACTGCTCGGCTTTAGTATTACAGGTATGGAAGTTTCAGTAGCCTTTACAGGATTGGGAATAGTAGGGCTTGCAGGTATTGTAGTGAAGAACGGGATACTTGTCATTGAGTTTGCTGATGAATTAAGAAGCAGAGGTTTGAAAACACGTGATGCGGTAATTGAAGCCGGCAAAACGCGTATCATACCGGTATTGCTTACTGCATTGGCAGCGATATTTGGTTTGATTCCGCTTGCAGTGGGCTTTAATATAGATTTTGTGGGACTGTTTTCTTCACTCGATCCGCATATCTTCTTTGGTGGAGATAGCGCCCGTTTCTGGAAACCACTGGCATGGACGATCATTTTCGGGCTGATTTTTGCCTTCTTTATGACATTGTTCATTGTACCAAGCATGTACCTGATAGCGGAAAGATTGAAACGCCCTATGCGACGTCATTTTGGCGGTAAATGGGTATCAATGATGGGCATTCCGCCATTGACAATAATCTTTCTGATATTAATGCTACCCTATTCGATGATACGTCATTTTATTGATAATGCAAGACGCAGAAAAAAACTGGCAGGCGTAACTACTGTAAATAAGAAATGGATTAAGAGTTGGTTTTAAATATCTGAGACAGGTTTTGTAAAATACCCCGGCAATTGCCGGGGTATAATTTTAAGTAGGTTTCCAATTTATATCAATTGCAAAATCATGCCTCTGCATTAACGACAAGCCTGAAGCCGTTGCCATGGATATTCACAATTTCGATATTCGAATCTTCTTTAAGATATTTTCTCAATTTGGCTATATATACGTCCATGCTCCTGCCATTGAAATATGTATCGCTGCCCCAAATTCTTTTTAAGGCAATTTCACGGGGAAGCAAATCATTTTTGTATTCTGCCAGCATACGCAGCAGTTCATTTTCTTTGGGCGATAGTGTTTGAGTTTTCCCGCCAATACTTAATTCCCTCAGTTTTGGATTAAAATGATAATTGCCAAGATCAAATTCTATATTTGCCGCATCTTTACTCAGATCATCATTACGCTTAAGTATAGCTTTTATTTTCAGCAACAATACTTCGCTGTCAAAAGGTTTGGTAATATAATCATCGGCGCCAAGTTTATATCCCTGGATAATATCCTCTTTCATGGTTTTTGCGGAAAGAAAAAACAGGGGAATTTCGGGATTAATATCCCTGATTTCCTCACCAAGCTTAAATCCATCCATATTGGGCATCATCACATCAAGCAGGCAGAGTTCAAATTTTTCTCTCTGAAAAGCGGCTAATCCAAGACGTCCGTCCCGTTCAAGTGTAACATCATAGTCATTCAACTCAAGATAGTTTTTCAATACCAGCCCCAGGTTCTGATCATCTTCACATAATAATATTTTGTGCTTTTGTGCTTCCATAATTCAAATATTTAGTTGACAAATAAATGTAATTCATTTCCGCTTTGTAAGATAATGCAAATAATTTTTTGTTAAACCTCTTTTGTGTAGCTATTCTTCCTGTGTAAAAATCTTTGGTGCAAAGAATTATTATTTTTGCAAGAAAAATATGCATCTTACTCCGGACAACAGATTTAAAAAATTAATTGTAATCGGCGACAGGATATTGATCAAGCCTTTACAGGGCAATGAGCGTACAGCCAGTGGCTTATATCTGCCTCCTGGAGTGCAGGAAAAAGAAAAAGTGCAACAGGGATATGTAATAAAACATGGCCCGGGTTATGCCATTCCTATGCCGGTAGAGACCGAAACCTGGAAAGCGGAAGAGGAACAGGTTAAATATATACCGCTGCAGGCAAAAGAAGGAGATCTTGCAATTTTTCTGCTGAGTGGAGCTACTGAAGTAATGTACGAAAACGAAAAATATTTTATCGTTCCTCAGAGCGCTATTCTAATGCTGGAAAGAGAAGAAGAATTATGAGATGGATTTCCCTGAGTTCGCTCAATCCCCTAACTTTCCTCAAAAATTAAACTATCATGCCTGATAAAGACACTTTTATTGAACTGATAAAGAACGGTTATACATTTAAAGGAGAAAGTTTGCCCATTGGTGCCGCAATGCTTGCCGGAGAAGTACTTACCGGCACTATTGTGAATCTTCCTTTGAAGACAATGAACCGTCATGGGCTTATTGCAGGAGCGACCGGAACGGGTAAAACAAAAACACTACAGGTAATAGCAGAGGGATTAAGTGATGCAAGTGTTCCTGTATTATTAATGGATATTAAAGGAGATTTAAGCGGTATTGCAGCAACAGGTGCCGTAAATGATAAAATCAAAGAACGGTATGCCAAAATTGGCCTTACTTACAGCCCTAAAGCCTTTCCCGCTGAATTGCTGACCCTTAGCAACGAAAAGGGGGTACGTCTCAGGGCAACTGTCACTGAATTTGGACCGATACTTATTTCAAAAATTCTGGGGTTGAATGATACACAACAGGGACTTGTAGCAATGTTATTCAAATATTGCGATGACAATAAGATGCCATTGTTGGACCTTAAGGATTTTACAAAGACTCTGCAATATGTTAGTGATGAAGGTAAAGCGGAAATTGAAAAACAGTATGGTAAAATAGCCACCACAAGTACGGGTACTATATTAAGAAAGGTGATCGAACTGCAACAACAGGGTGCTGATATTTTTTTTGGTGAGCCATCGTTTGAAGTAGAAGACCTTATGCGAATTAGTGACGATGGTGGTGGGATGATTAATATTTTGCGAGTGACAGATATGCAAAATCGTCCTAAACTGTTTTCCACATTTGTTTTGCAGTTGCTGGCAGAATTGTATGCTGTACTTCCCGAGTCCGGCGACCTTGATAAGCCAAAGCTGGTAATGTTTATTGATGAGGCTCATCTTGTATTCCAGGAAGCTACTGATGCACTCCTTCAGCAAATAGAAACAGTGATAAAGCTGATAAGATCAAAAGGAGTAGGTATTTTCTTTTGTACACAAAACCCACAGGATGTTCCGGCTTCTGTGTTGAGTCAACTCGGTTTAAAGGTGCAACATGCATTGAGAGCTTTTACTGCCGCTGACCGGAAAACGATTAAACAAGCCGCTCAAAATTACCCTGAAACGACCTACTACAATGTAGATGAACTGCTTACGCAATTAGGTATTGGGGAAGCATTTATAACCATGCTAAATGAGAAGGGCATCCCTACGCCATTGGTACATACGATGCTGGGTTCTCCCAGATCGAGGATGGATGTACTTACCGATGCTGAAATTGATGCACTTGTACAAAAATCAAGGCTGGTAAAAAAATATGAAGAAACTATTGATAACAAAAGCGCGTATGAAATAATAACTGCCAAACTAAATGAAGCAGAAAAAAAATCTGCCGGAGACACCGATAACAAGCCTACAGGTAAAGAAGAACCTTCTGTGGTAGAAAAGGTATTAGATAGCTCAGTGGTCAAACAAGTTGGGCGTACTGCTGCATCAATTATTACCAGGAGCCTGTTGGGTGCATTAGGATTGGGAGGGCGAAGCAGTTCAAAAAAGAAAAGTAGCTGGTTTTGAAGCAGTTAATATTTAGTTACTTTAAAAACTGAAAACATATCCGTTTAAAAACAAAAGAATACAATAAAAACAGTATTAAAAATTAAGTAGATACCACTAAAAGGGTATTGGTGGATTGAATATCCTCACTATCTTTGACTCGGTTTTTCATAGGATATTGGATTTTAAAAACGGGCTGGATTTTTATCCTGGCCCTTTTTTTTTATCATTATTTTTCCGTCATCCCTATTATCTGATATCTCAATTGCATCCTCCTCCATAAGGTGTTTAATAACGTTCCATATTTTTTGATGGTCATTTCCTTTAATCTTATCTGTCAATTCCCGTAAAGTCATAGCACGTTGTTCGAGCAAGTCCATAATGGAAGTATAAAAAACAGAGAATTCTCCAGCAGTAATTTTAGTTTTTTTCTTTTCAATACAATTATCACAGATTCCGCATGGTTGTATAGAATGATCATTAAAGTACGCAGCAATAATCTCTGAGCGGCATCTACCTGTGTTTTCCACATATTGCGTTATAGCATCAATTTGATTAGTCAGCACATTTTTTCTTTCTGAATATCGGATATTATCTATATAAACATTTTCGGTAACTACTCTGTTATAAAGAAATTGGATTTGCGGCGAGTCTTTTTGTGGCTGATAGTTAATGATTTTTTTGTGGGATAAACGGGTTAAAATTTTTTTTATATACTCCGTATCTTTTCTAAGTGACTTTGCAATTTGTTTTTCACTGACCGGCGTAGGCAGGTCCATAATGCCACCATAAGATCTCAGCAAAAACTTAATATAAGGTTCTGCCTGTGGATAAGTATTTTCAAATTCTTCCAGGGTTGATTTACTGCAGCAGAATACAATAGTAGACGGTTTAAATATTTGTTCGCTGTAAGAGAGTATTCCCTCCTGTTCCATAGCTTTAATGGCATAAGTAGCTGTAAGTGTCCCGAGTTTGAATTGATTAGCAAATCCAGTAAGATCAAAATCATAAAAGCAATCTTCACCTGAGCCTGCTGGCAGTTGAAGATAGTTTACCAATGCCTGGTATACCTTCCTTATTTCTTCTATGGAGGGGAATCGTGTATCCGGGATTTTCCGAAGTTCAGTAATGTCGGTTTTTTTATAGAGCAATACGGCATAAGATTTTTCCCCGTCGCGGCCGGCTCTTCCTGCCTCCTGGTAATAACTTTCAATACTGTCAGGGATATCTACATGTACCACCAGCCTTACATCTGGTTTGTCAATACCCATGCCGAATGCATTTGTACAAACCATGATACGGGTTTCATTATTCAGCCATTTTGTTTGTTTTTCATTCCTGTCTTCATACGAAAGTCCTGCATGATAATAATCTGCACTGATATGATGCAGGCGCAACAACTCTGCAATTTCTTTTGTTCTGTTTCGGCTGCGACAGTATACAATGCCACAGCCCGACACTTTTTGAATGATCTCCAGCAGCTTATTAATTTTAACATCTACATTTAATACACTATAAGAAAGATTAGGCCGTTCATAAGATTGTCTGAAAGTTTTTATTTTGGCAAAATGAAGTTTATCGCAAATGTCTTCCTGAACTTTTTTTGTAGCAGATGCGGTTAATGCAAGTACCGGTATCCCCGGCTTTACTTCCCTGATATCAGCAATTGTAAGATAAGGAGGACGAAAATCATAGCCCCATTGAGAGATACAATGTGCTTCGTCTACAGCAATTAAATTAACCGGCAAAGCCGGTAAATATTCTTTGAAGAGACGGGTAGTAAGTCTTTCCGGAGAAACATACAGAAATTTGAAATTGCCGTATAGTGCATTATCCAATGTTTTTTTTACTTCTGCAAAAGACATTCCTGAATGAATAGCAAGCGCATGTATACCTTTATTTTTCAGATTTTCTACCTGATCCTTCATCAGGGCAATTAACGGCGTAACAACGAGGCAAATGCCCTTAGATGCCATTGCGGGCACCTGGAAGCAAATAGATTTACCACCCCCGGTTGGCATTATAGCAAGTGTATCGTGTCCACTGAGTACAGATAGTATAATTTCTTCCTGCAGCGGTCTAAAGGAAGTATAACCCCAGTAAGATTGCAATATGGAATGAATATTTGCCACATTAATTAAATGGAATAACAAATATCATCCAAAGTGTTAAGTTGAAAAAATAAGACTATTTCATGCCAGAGTTAAACCGGCTATAATTAAGCCTGATAATGCTGAAAAGTTATATTACTTTTTTTACAAACAACCTCCCGGAATTTATTGCAAGCACTACATCGCTCAGTCCCATCACCAATGCACCAAACATTGGGCTTAGAAAGCCCAATGCCGCAAGTGGGATGGCAACAATATTATAAGCAAATGCCCAGAACAGGTTTTGCTTTATAGTGAGAAATGTATGTTTCCCAAGTCCCAGGGAGAGTGGAAGATTCTTTAACCCATGATTCATCAACACCACATCTGCTGTTTGCATAGCAATCTGCGATGCATCGCTCAAAGAAATACCGATGGTGGCTTTTGCGAGTGCGGGTGCATCATTGATACCATCTCCGATCATCGCCGTTGGTTTTTGTTCCGATAGTTGTTCTATGGTAGCAAGTTTTTGTTCCGGAGTTTGCTCTGCCATTACTTTGTCAATCCCGATTTGCTCAGCAAGTTTTTTGCATTTTGCAGTATTGTCACCACTAAGTAAAAAAGTACTGATACCTCTGCTATGAAGATATTCAATAACCTGCTTTGCTTCTGGACGTACTTCATCTTTCATATCTATCCAGCCGATTAGGGTATTGTTTTTAATTATATAAATATTATGCGTATTGTCCTGTGTAAAGGTCGCAGCCAATTTGAAGGATCCTGCCCGGTATATATCGCCGTCCTTTGCAACCGCTTCTATACCCAGCCCTTTGATTTCATCAATTTTTTCCCATCGGATATCAGTTTTTGATTTCCATTCTGCCGTGATGCTTTTTGCTATAGGATGATTAGAGTACTTCTCAATAGAAAACACTATTTTTTTAAAATGGTCTTCGTCTATAGTTGTATCTAAAACTCTCCATTTATCAATTGAGAGCATTCCTGTGGTAAGGGTACCGGTTTTATCAAAAACCACCTGTTGTATATCTTTGAACAATTCAAGTGAAGTAGCATTTCTAAACAGTACCCCGTTTCGGGCCGCACGGCCAAGTCCTACAGCTACTGCTGCGGGAGTGGCCAAACCTAACGCACAGGGACAAGCGATAACCAGCACAGCGATACTGCGCATTAGTGAAGGCGTAAATTCGTGCAGGATAAAATAATTAAATACAAATGTGAGTGCTGCAATTCCAATTACAGCCGGTACAAATATTGCACTGATTTTATCAGCCATTTGCTGCACCGGGGGTTTTTCTCCCTGTGCCTGTTTTACCAGGTTTACTATATTAGCCAGTGCAGAGTCATTGGCAGCGGCAGTTACCTGTGCTTTCACCATTCCCTCCACCAGCAAGCTTCCCCCTATGAGCAAATCTTTTGATTTTTTTTCAACCGGAAGACTTTCACCTGTGATGATTGCTTCACTAATACTTGCTTCACCCCAAAGTATCTTACTATCTGCCGGAACCTGTTCACCATTCTTAATCAATATAAGATCACCGGGTCTCAAATCTGCGTTATCTACCGGCATAATTACTTCCTGATGGTCTCCGTCAAAAGCAATCATATTAGCCATCACCTTCTGTGATTTCGCCAGACTGTTTAGTGCTTTTTGTGTAGATTGAATAGAAGCGCTTTCAAGGTAATTGCCAAAAAAAACCAGGGTGATGATGGTAGCTGTTGTTTCATAAAAGAGATAATCTTCACCAAGATTCATAAAAGTACCGGCAAGACTATAGGCAAATGCCGCTGTTGCACCAAGGGCTATCAGCACATTCATGTTTGGCATACCATTTTTTAAACTTTTAACAGCGCTTTTGCCGAAATAATTCATTCCCGTAAAGTACACAGGGATACAAACCGACAATTGCAGCCAGGGGTTTGCCAACCAGTGCCATCCCAGTAATCCGTGAGCCATGTGGAGCATTAGTACAATAGTGAATGGCAGACAAAAAAGCATATATTTCAAATGGATATTCCATTTCTTATCTGCAACGGGAAGGGTTCCCGGCTCAAGATTGCCAGCTACTTTATAACCTAAACCCTCAATTCCCTTTTCAATTTTTTCAGTAGAGTTGTTCCCATTGAGCAGAAAAGCTACATCGCCATCTACAAAGTTTATCCTGATATCATTCGCCCCTTCTTTCTCAAGAAATTTTCGTACGGTAAGCGCACAGTTGGCGCAATCCATACCTTCTACTTTCCATCTTATGTTTTCCATATCACAAAGCTATAGACAGACCTTCAAAAGTCTCTGCAGTTGCAAACATATCTTTGCAACGAAGTGGCAGGAAATACCCATAATGAAAATTATCTTTGCAACTTTGTTTCATTTGAGCAGATATGAATCAAAAAGGCCTTCTAATTGAATAATCTCCATTTATTTTACAGCATGGAATTGGTTGTACAACTTGATCAGATACATGAAGCAGCCCGTATGTTCTTGCAAAAGGTAGAGGGTAAAGTTTTTGCCCTTCATGGGGAAATGGGGGCAGGTAAAACCACATTTATTTCAGCGCTATGTGTAGCACTTGGCGTAAGCTCCGGCACCGGTAGTCCAACTTTTTCACTGATCAATGAATATGTATTTGTAGATAAGGGTAAAAGCAATTCGATTTTTCATCTTGATTTGTATCGAATAAAGGATGAGGCGGAAGCGATAAATGCGGGGGTGGAAGATTGCTTATACTCAGGCAGTATTTGCTTTGTAGAATGGCCGGAAAAAATAAGCTCTCTTTTGCCGGATGATACCGTTCATGTTTATCTGACTGTAACCGGAGAAAAGAGCCGGCTCCTAAAAATTGCTGACAGCGCGACAAAATTTTAGTAAATTGTCCATTCAAATCTTTTCGTAATATGCCGGCAGAAAAGCCCTTTGTATCCACATCATTTAATTATGAAACGCTGGAAGAGACCTTAGATGTGAAGCCTCGTGAAGCACAATTGCTCATTGGTATACCCAGGGAAAACACCTTTCAGGAAAATAGAATAGCATTGACGCCGGATGCTATAAGCGTGTTAGTAAACAATGGGCACAGGGTAGTGGTGGAACATCGGGCCGGCGAAGGCGCTCATTTCTCTGAAAAAGATTACAGTGATGCCGGAGCAAAAATAGCTTACGATAAAAAAGAGGTATTTCAGTGTGACATGATTATGAAATCTGCTCCTGTAAATGATGAGGAGCTCTCATTGCTGAAAACCGATCAAACGATAATCTCACCCATACACTTACCCGTTATGAAAACCTCCATTCTGCAATGCATGATGGAGAAAAGGATAACAGCTTTATCGTTTGAAAATTTTAAAGATGATTCGGGACACAATCCGATAGTAAGGAGTATGAGTGAGATTGCAGGCAGTGCTGTGATGCTGCTTGCCGGCAATTACCTGAGCAATGCCAACAATGGTAAAGGAATGTTGCTTGGCGGGATTTCTGGTATTCCACCTACAAAAGTTGTAATTATAGGCGCTGGCATTGTAGGCGAATATGCAGCCCGTACTGCTATGGCAATGGGTAGCAGCGTAAAGGTGTTTGATAACAATATTTACAAATTAAAACGGATACAGGGCAATATTGGAGCTAGGATTTGGACTTCAGTAATTGAGCCTAAAATTCTTGCCAAACAATTAAAAACCTGTGATGTGGCAGTAGGGGCATTATCCTCTTTCGGCGGAAGAACACCCATTGTAGCAACAGAAGAGATGGTTTCGATAATGCGGCCTGGTAGTGTTATACTTGATGTATGTATTGACCGTGGCGGATGTTTTGAAACATCAGAGATTACTTCACACGAAAGCCCGGTATTTATTAAGCACGGGGTCATTCATTATTGCGTTCCCAATATTCCTTCCGGTTTTGCAAGAACGGCATCCCAGGCAATAAGTAATGTACTTATGCCCCTGCTTCTTGAGATTGGCGATGAGGGCGGGCTCGAAAAACTGGTATGGCACAAGTTTAATATTCGTAGCGGGATATATCTTTTCAAAGGGGCGCTCACTAATATTTATTTAAGCCAGAGATTTAATTTGAAGTATACTGACCTGAATTTGCTGATAGCAAGCAGAAGATAATATACGCAGTATATCCTCCAAAAAAAAGCCATTCAGCAAGTTTCTGAATGGCTTTTTTGCATTTTATGAATACGTTTTATTTCTTTTCAAGTAATTGAAAGAACTGATCCAACTGAGGCAATATAACAATTCTCGTTCTGCGGTTAGCGGCTCTGCCTTCAGCAGTATTATTATCAGCAACAGGTATATATTCACTACGGCCTGCTGCAGCCATTTTAGCAGGTTGGATACCATATTGCTTTTGTAATACTCTTACTACGGCAGTAGCTCTTTTCACACTCAGATCCCAGTTGTCAAGCAATAAACCCTTGCTGAAAGGAACATTATCGGTATGTCCTTCAACCATAAATTCAATATCAGGCTGTGCTTTTAATACTGTAGCTACTTTTCCAAGTACTGTTTTTGCTTTTTCAGTAATATCATAACTACCGCTTCTGAACAGCAGTTTATCAGAAATGTCAATGAATACAACGCCCTTATCAACTTTAACATTGATATCCTGATCGTCCATATTTCCTAATGCTCCTTTAAGATTCATTACAAGAGCCAAGTTTAATGAGTCCTTGCGAGCCATTGCTGTTTGCAAATCCTGTATATAAGCATCTTTTGCGCCAATGTTATCAAGGGATTTTTTTATACTCTGAGCCTGAGCTGCTGAAATCACAGAAAGATCTTCCAGTTGTTTCAAGGCAACAGTGTTGTTATCCTTAGCTAAGGCAAGCTGTTTGTTCAAATCAGCAAGCTGAGCTTCGTAAGACGTTTTCTGACGCTCCAATTCTGATTTATTGTCTTCGCAAAGTTTTAAATCACCCTGAAGTTTTGTCTGAGCCTGGTTGAGGGAATCTAACTTAGCCTGGGCTGCTTTAAACTTTTTGCTGCTTACGCAGGAAAAAAGAAAAGCGGGAGCAATAGCCAGTAATAAAAAATGCTTCAATTTCATTTCTATTGTTTTTGATATGTTATTGGTAAAGATATAGTATCAGCCTGAATTAAAGGCTGATAGTTATAAAATTTTGGGCAAAGCTAAATCAATAATAATAAAAAAGAGAAATATACATACATATTTCTCTTTTGATTTACAATAATTCGTCTTTTTTAACCCCTTCCGGCTCTTCTTTCTCCCCCGGAAGGCCGGCTGATTCTTTCTGCACCCCCTGAATTCCGTACAGGTGCACTCTGTCTTTCTATTCTTTGTTCGGGTTGACGGGAAGGTTGAAAACTTCTTTCTGCTGGTTGTTCTCTCACTATGATGGGTTGTTGCCGGGGTTGTATATTGTTATTATATGGGTTTGCAGGCTGCTGCACTGATCGTCTTTCAATCTGACCTCTGTTGTAATCTGCAGGTTGTTGCACTGAACGTCTTTCAGCCTGTCGTCTATTGAAGTCCGAAGACTGTTGAATAGTCCGACTTTCTTCCTGCCCTCTGTTATAATCGGCAGACTGATTCCTGTTTTGAGGTGTTAGGTCGGTCGGTACTCTGCGGGAAATTATATTTGACGGACTGGAAGGTGTCGGATTGTTTTGTGGCAGAGATTCAAATGTTCTCCTTGATCGTATAGTTCCGGCTTCTGCTGACCTTCTCTCTTCATTATTACTTCCTGGCTGAGAAGCTCTCTGTGAATAATTACCAGGTTGAACATTTCTCCCTATACCTGGTCTGCCACTATTGTAATTACTTTGATTTCGTGTAATCTCTCTTTCAACGGGTCGCGCATTTCCATATCGTCCGGCAGGTGATGATTGTATATTTCGGGAATATGCAGTGTTTACCCTCTGGTTATCTCTGGTGACAACTACGCCTGTTCGACGATTGTATATATTGTTATTTTGATAAATATTAATATTGTTATTTATGACTACTGAATTATGACGTCCGTAATAACCATAATATCCATCGTCATGGTATCCGCCATAATATCCTGACCGGTAGGGTGACCAGCAGTAAGATGGCCGGTAAATGGCTGGTCCCCACCAACCACCATAATATGACCATGGACTATAATTGCCGATACCAAAATTGAACCAACCATAATTAAAATTGAATCCAAATCCCCAACCAGTCCATGGATTGTAGTGCATGTTAAAGCCCCATGTATAGGGTCGCGGATAATAGTATCTTCCATACCATGGCTGATAATAATATCCTGTTCCATATACTACTGTTGGGCCATACACAAAAGTGTTGAGATACCCCGGGGTATACCCCACATAAATAAAGTCGGGGGTTACATCATAGATATAAACATATTTCATGGCATACACAGGATAACGGGGCGGGATAAGCGATACTTCGTAAGGACGTTCAACGCAAATCCTCCATGGACCATCAGGGCTATATGATTGAAACCAGACTCCTTTATCAACTGCATAGTAAGATCCTCTCCAACGCAAAACATAAGATGAGGTATTCACAGCATAATCCATATCCGTTCCGGAAATATTATCAAAGCGCGGGTCTCCGTCATACTCGATATCAGCATTAGCTGTTTTTCGGTCCACCTTAGCCGTTTGTGGTACCTGGGTATTCATCACAGCATCTTTTGCCTCAGGGGTTCCGGCTACACTGGTAAGTACATTATCTTTAGCAGAACCAGCAGGAATTTTGGCAAAATCAGCAGGGAGTTTATCTGCCCCTATATATTGCCACCTTCCATCCAATGCTGTTGATCTGTACCAACGTCCGGAAAGCAATACATAATACTGCTGGCTGGTTACATCCATAAATATATCATTGTCTGAATTTCTGACGTATAGCAAATTTGTTCCCTGAATTGGTGTAAAATTGGGTTCTCCATCAGATTGTAATAGTTCTGCAGATTCGGTAGTAACAATAATATTGGATATCTCATATTCTTTTTGCTCCTGTTGCACATTATTGTCTTTATTTGCCTGTGCCACTTCCTCCTGTATCCTTTCCAGTTTGCCGGGTATGCTGGTGGTGATACTGTAAGGGCCGGTTACTGCAGTAGCAGTATACCAGTGTTTTCCACCATATAAAAAGAACCGGTTGTCGTTTTTCAAAATTATAAAAGGCGTATTGACTACTGTTTGTACATTCCACTTACTATTGTTTTGCAGTCGGGGCGTTCCATCAATCACTACCAGGATTGAAGGTTTGTTGGTGTATAAAATTTTCGGAGGATTATTATTTATTTTGGATGACAAATTTGTTTCTTCCCGGTTGAGCTGTAAAGCAGCATTAATATCATTTAATGGAATTGTAATGTTCCAGTTATTCATTTTTCCGGTGATGTCATCCTGAAGTGCAGTTAAATTATCCTGGCTATTTTCGTTGGGTAACTTAATTGTATTTACCTGAATGGAGCTCAGGCTTACCTGCTGTCCCCGCGTATCTGCATTAGCATTTAACCAGATCATTCCAAATACGGGATCTTCTTTCCCATCTTTCAGGACAGATATGGCAGCAGTTGCTTCCAGCACTCCATTTGAAAATGCTTCCGGCTGAAGTTGATATACTTTTACAATGTTTCCATTTGAATTGGTAAAAGATTTGGGCCATACATTTTGTGAGATGGCAGTGGCTGGCAGAATAATTCCTGCAGTAAGTACGGCAAGTATTGTGTAAAAAGTTTTCATGTCAGGAAGTTTTTTTATAATAATAGGACGATTATTTTGGTTGTCAGTTTAAAAATAACGAATAGAACTTCCTTTTGTAACAGATACTTTGTTAATAATTTAACGAATAGTGTGAAAGATTTGCTAATACTATTACTGTATGTGTGCTATGCATGGGTTTTGCTAAACGTGGTTTCTTTGCCACGTACCTCTGTCTTGTCGTCTCCGGCAACTATTCACTAAACTCAAATCCCAGCTTCTTTAATCCATTCTGTATTTCCGGACAGCTCATAAATAAATTCCACAACAATCCGCTTCTGTAATTTTCTATCATCACAATTATTGGGCCCTGATCTATTGCCAGGTGTGATTTAGCATACCAGTTTTTTGTTTCATTAAATGCATCTGTAAATCCGTATTCACTCCATATCTTGTCACCCAGGTCGTAGTAAAAATGCCTGAGTGCTTTCATGGAATAGTCGGGGGTGTATGGAAAAGCGGATAATGCTGCGGAGGGGGTTATTGTGCCAAAATCATTTGTGGGGGAAAATGCATTATATCCGTCATACGTGTCGCTGGCAGTAAGCCCCCAGCAGTTTTCGCCATATCCTTTAAATTTCTTAGGATTATCTACACAGTAATCGTGATTAATGAGCGTATGATTTACATTTTGTTGCCAGTAATCTGCATATTGGTCTTTTAACCCTTTTGGATTTAAACCCAGGAATGAATATTGTGAAAAAAACAAAGGACCACCGTAGTCAAATCCGAGTGGAAGCAGGTGACCATAGAAAGTTTTTCCATTTTTAAAAAAATCGCTTTGTGCCCAACCTCCGTAATATACCGATGCTGGTACGGTATACTTTTCTGCACTGGCTGCAAGTATATAGGTGATCAAACACTCGTTGAAGCCTCTCAAAGGAAAATTCATAGCCCAGCCATTATTAGGGCTCCAGTGCCAATACAACACATCCCGCCCATCGCGGGTAAACCAATTCCACTCTATATCATTCCAAAGCCAGTTAATCCGGTTACGTAATTCTGTTTCAATTTTATCAATACTATTAAAATATTGTCTTGCACATAAAAGCCCCTGAAACAGAAACGAAGATTCTACAAGGTCTGCGCCATCATCTTTCCGGCTGAAGGGAATGGTTTTACCTGTAGCGCCGTTTAACCAATGCGGGAATACCCCATGATAGGCATCTGCTTTTGACAAAAACCTTACCATCTTCAATAAAAACCTTGCCGCAGTATCTCTTGTTATCCATTTCCGTTCGGCTGCAACAATTATTGACATGATACCAAAACCTGTCCCACCTGTTGTTACTACATCATTGCTATAGTTATCGGTATTACTTCTTTCTCTTGCCATCCCACTTACGGGGTGGCCAAAATCCCAAAAATATCGGAAGGTTTGCCTTTGCGCTACATCAAGCAGTGCGGAGTCAGAAAGGTCTTTCGGCCGATTGGTGGCATCGAAAACCTGTTGAATATCTTTCTTTTTCTGAGCATCGGCTGTAATGCTGAAAAGAAGTAAAGTGAAAAGTAATATATGCTTCATAACAATCAAAATTTCGTTTTGAAAATAAACTTATAATCCGGGTGCACTAAACCCTAATGATTTCAAACCGGTTTTTACTTCCGGGCAGCTCATCAATAAATTCCACAGCAATCCGCTCCGGTAATTTTCAATCATTACAATTTGCGGGCCCTGGTCTATGGCTAAAAAAGAATTGGCGAACCAAAGGTCATGCAGTGAAAATGCGTCAACAAAACCATAGTCCTTCCATATTTTATCACCCAAAACATAATAAAAAAACTTAAGGGCTTTCATTGACTCTACAGGAGTATATGGCAATGAAGATATAGCAGCGGTGGGTGCAATCACTCCAACATCATTTGTTGGTGAGCTGGCGGTATAACCATCTTGTATATCGCTTGCCGTTAGTCCCCAGCAGCTATCACTATAGCCATACCATTTCCTGGGGTTTGCTTTGCAATATTCATAATTAATGAGTGAATGACTGGTGGTTTGCGTGGTATAGTTTGCGTAAGCATCCGTTAGTTCATTGGGGTTTATTCCTAAGAATGAGTAATGTGAAAAGAACAGCGGACCTCCCAGCGACGGGCCTAAAGGCAACTGATAGCCGTAAAAAGTATTGCCATTTAAAAAGGATGCCCCGGAGGCCCAGCCATTTGTATAAACCGATGGTGGAATACCATGAGTAGTGGAAGACGCCGCAAGTATATAGGTAATGAGACATTCATTCCAACCTTGTATTGGAAAATTCATGATCCATTGTTTTGTATCACTATAGTGCCAGTACAGTACATTCTGTCCGCTATTCCTGAACCAATCCCACTCCACTCCGTTCCACAAATCATTAATATCATTCCTTAAAGCAGTTTCTTCAGCGTCTGTTCCATTAAAATATTGCCTGGCAGTAAGCAAGCCCGCCATTAAATAAGAAGTTTCCACCAGGTCTGCACCATCATCATTGGCACTGAAAGGGATAATAGCACCGGTGGTTCCATTTAACCAGTGCGGAAATGCACCTTTCACTTTTACCGCTGTATTCTTTAAAAAGCCAACAATCTTTTGCATACGGGCAAGCCCATCGGCCCTGGTAATAAAATTTCGGCTAACCGCCACTGGTATAGCCATTATGCCAAACCCGGTACCGCCGGAAGTAACCACATCATTATTCCCATTGCTTCTTTCCCTTGCCAGTCCGCTTACCGGATGGCCAAAGTCCCAGAAGTATTTAAATGTTTGTTGCTGAATTTTATCAAGCAGAGCGCTGTCACTTATTACCGGAAATTTATATGAAGGATCATACCTGGTTTGCAACTTTATTTCAACAGGAAAGATCAACTTTCCCCCGGACTTTGATTTCAGCGTATTATTAACAGTAAGCATATAGTTTGAAAGATATGATAAGGCAGATTTTGGCTGTATTACTAATATGCTGTCGTCATTTTGATAATTTAAATTGTAACCGGCGGTGTGCAGCGCAATAGCCGAAGCAACCGAAGCCCTGTCTATGGCTACCGGAAAATAAAGCCGGATACCCGGATTTACACTTGTCCCCTTGTTGTCTGTTTGGTTAGTGATTCCATCTACGTCCCAACTATTGATAGAAAAATCCTGAGCCGGGGATAGTGGTGCAGGATCGCTGCCCTTTTTGCATGCAGTGATGAAAACCGCATGAAACAACAAAACTGCAAATACTATTTTTCTCATTTCCCGGTCCTGTATGTTTAAAAGTCAAAAGTGGTAATACGGGCTGTGGTTTTGGGCTCCCGATCTTTTATTAAAAACGCTTTACGGTTTTGCCGTACCGTAAAGCGTTTAATAAATATGTCAATTTAGAGTAAGCTTAAAATTAGTGTTGCATTAAAAGTTGAATGTCATCTGGTGTTAATACTTTATTGAATACCCTGAATTCATCGTATAAACTTAAATCAGATAAATGACCCCAGTAAGTGAATGAAGGTGCTCCAGAACCGATTGTCATAGTTGTACTTGTTGAAAAGTCGAACGTAGTAGTATATGTCGCTGTTCTTTGAAGAACACCATTGAAATAGATTTTAGACTCGGTTGGAGAAACGGTAACTGCGATATGCTGCCATTCACCTCCTGAGCCAGAAAGAGCTCCTCCATCATTCCATGATTCTCCTGAACCAATACCTACATTTAATTTGACTGTTTGGGAACTTGTACTTCCTTCTCTGAATAGCCGGAGTCCCTGGTTTCTATTGTCATCAGAATTATTATCATTATCATTAATAGTAATTATCCCTGAACGATCCGGAGAAGTATTCAGTTTATACCAAAAAGAAAAACTGATTCCCTCCGGGCTATATAGGCCTGCAATGGGAAATGAAATGTAAGCATCCGCAGCTCCCTGATAAGCGGCGCCAGTATGACCACCGGTTGCACTTGTAGTACCCGGGTTGCCCGTAACGGTTGGGGAAACAAAATTTATCAGATCTTTATAATCACCACCTGCATTAAAAGGAACATATAAAGTTTCACTTTCTAAAACTTTATCGTATTTCGTTATGTTAAACGCAAAAGATTTGGTAGTACTTTTCCCGGACAGATCAGTTGCAACGACTTCAAAAGTGTGAGCGCCTATTGCTAAATCAGGATAAGTATAAACTCCTGACATTCCTCTGTAATCTATAAAGCTGGAGTATGATTTTAATAACGACCCGTCAAGGGAAATATCAACTTTGCTTAACTCAATATCATCATTGACATTAAATTTAAAATCAAAATTTGCGGCCACTGTGGTAGCCGGATATTGAATGTCGGACGAAGGACTAAGTATCTCTACGGTTGGTGGCAGCACATCTGGCCCCGGGTCTACTTTTGAAATTGGGTCTATGTAGCCTTTTTTACAGGCTGTAAAGGAAAATATTAACCCTATTCCTAAAATTATACACTTGAAAATATTTTTCATAATTATAATACTTAATGAATTAATGATCGGGATGCGTGGCCGCGTATTCTTTTAAAATAGGGCTCTTATCTAATTGAGGTAAAGGATAAGGGAGGTATTTTTTGGCCATGGTAAATGTTCTGCCGTCATAACTCAACTCAGCAGCATTTTCCAATCGGATCATATCGTAATACCTGTTACCCCATTCCATCGCCAGTTCTGCAAATTTCTCGTCTATTACCTGCTGGCTGGTTACACCAGATAAAGGAAGCATATTTGCCCTTGCCCTTACTAAGTTTACGGCAGCATCTGCGCTTCCTGCTGATGCATTGCCGCCACGGGTTACTGCTTCTGCATACATTAACAGTATTTCCGCATACCTGATAATGTTCATGTTTTTATTACTGGCATAATCCGTCCTTCCCGGGATTAATTCTGTTGTAGGAAGATAATGCTTGCCACTATAGAAATAAACCCTGGGGGAATTCAGGAAAACATCCCCTTCGGGGGTAGTGTTTGAAACCCATGCCGGAAGTGTAGCAAATGCAGGATCTGATTTAATTTTATCAATACCATCGGGTGTAAAAATTACACTTGTCTGGAGACGGGCCTTCTCACCTCTTTTCAACATAAATTTTATGTATTTCTCACTGGGTTCAAAGAACCCCCAGCCACCACTGGCGTTACTGACTGCGGGAGTCCAGTTTGTAGGTCCAAAAAAATCATTTAAATAATTCCTGTTATCCCCTGACCCTGAATTAAAATCCGAGTATTGCACTTCCAGAATATTCTCACTTGATAATTTGCCTGCGGTTTTAAATTCTTTATTAAAATCGCCATACAGGCTAAATTTACCGGAAGATATAATCTCAGCCGTTGTGGCGGCTACCGCCGTATAATCTTTTAATTCCTGCTCGGCCATCGCCTTTACTGCCAAAGCGGTATATTTTGTAACCCCTCCTTTTAAATCAGTTCTTTGATTGGGATGCATATCCGGTAATTTTGTAGTTGCATCTGCCATTTCTGTTTTTATCCAGTTCATGATCTCATCTTTGGGCTGCATGGAAAGGAGGCTGGGGTCTGTAGAAGTTACTTTAAACACACCACCAAATGTTCTTGATAATGTTAACGTAAGCCAACCCCGCAATACCTGGCATTCAGCTATGTATTGATCTATCAAAGCAGAACTTACACCGCCTGCCCTGAATTTTTCTAACTGTTCAATTTGCGCAGTAATTTGGAGTACATGCTGAAACAGTCCATCCCAGGCATTATTTATCATCCAAAAGTTAGCATCATACACAAACATATCCTCATCGTGAAACGGGGGCTGATCAAAAGTGCCATTCCTGCCACCCCCGGAATTTACATCATCCCCGCGAACGGCCAGGCAGGGAACGTGTTCCCACCAAAAATCATAGAACGACTGGTATGCGCCTACCAAAGCTGCTTTTGCTGCACTGGGGCTGGTATAATCCACATTTCCGGCCACAGTTTCCAATTCTTTTGGTTCATCTAATTGCTTGGTACAATCCGTTAATAAAAACGTTGTAACAATTAATAAAGACGCCCATAAATATTTTTTACTTTTCATTTTATTAATTTTAAAATGCTGATATTAAAATTTAACGCTCCAACCAATAGTAAACACAGAGGGGGTGGGATAAGTACCCGAATCAATGCCATCAAAACCCACTTCTACATTGGTTGATTTACTTTTAGACCATACATAAGGTCTGTCAGCAGTGAGGGTAAAGCGCATTTCAGGCACATTATTATGCTTCTCTATGGAGTATCCTAACTGGATATTTTGTATTCTGAAGAACTTTCCGTCTTCTAACCAAAACCTTGAAGCTTTTTGGTTCCATGCCGTTCTGTATCCTTCAGATGAGGGGTAGCTGTTGGATGTTCCTTCGCCATGCCAGCGGCTTTTGGCTAATTGAGCGTCAATATTTCTTCCCTGGGTTCTGAACACTTCGGCCCGGTTACTGTTGAAGATGATATTACCGCCCTGCCCGTAAATGCGTACCGATAAATCAAATTTTTTATAGTTTAACCCTATGTTTCCGCCATAATAGTAGGTAGGAGCAGGGGAGCCTAAATATATCCTGTCATTAGCATCTATTATATTATCAGGTTTGCCATCAGGCCCGCTAACATCCCTGAATTTAAAGTACCCCGGTTTTACCGTTCCTGCACCGGCTGCATTAGCTGCTGCTGCTGCGGGGTCTGCATCAACTTCAGCCTGGGTTTGATAAACGCCAATGATATCGTATCCATAAAACACATCAAAAGGCTGCCCTACTGTCAATCGCTGCGGAAACTCAGCCAGTGGCCCCCTGGTTATAAACGCCTGCCCGAAAAGGTTGGTAACTTCATTATGAATGGTACTAAAATTAGCACCTACTGTATACCCGAAATCTTTAGCAATCTTTCCCCTCCAGGTGGCCGAAATTTCTATGCCTTTATTTCGCATAGCCCCCACATTTTGATAACTCGTTTCGTTACCTACCTGGGGCAATACGGGAATAGCAAGGTTTTTAGTATTTTTTATAAAATAATCAGCAGTGATGCTTAATCTTCTGTCAAGCAATTCCAGGTCGGCTCCTAAATTCAACTCCTCATTAAATTCCCAGCTTAAGTTATCCTGGTAAGTAGAAAAATTAAAGCCATCTACTTTTGTGTCATTGAATACACTCCATACAGCATTGGCGCTTTGTGCTCTTGCTGTTGGCACATTGCCATTAGCCAAACGGCCCCAGCCTGCCCTGAATTTTAAATAATTAATAGCAGGCAGGTTTTTCATGAAATCTTC
>JAFDXG010000043.1 GCA_018268105.1 Bacteroidota bacterium
GCTCCTTCAATAAACTTTTGTGCAATCACCATGCGGCTGGAGTGGTTGATGTGGTGCCGGGTCTGTGCTATTTGTATCTTCCCCGCCAGCAAATAGTCCTTTGGCATAAAGCTGCCGGTGTAATGCTCATAGTAATCAAAGAAATGTACACTTATCTGCTCCTTGCCTAAAAAATTGTATAACGCACTGTTGGCATCTAATGCTCCAAAGCAATACAAATCGCTTACTCCTTCTACAGGTATATATTTTGGCGTGCCTTCGTTTCCATCCTCATCTATAGGAGTAAACTTAAGCGTATTGTCTTTGCGGCTCATGCGCCCTGGGTTGAAGAGGTAGTAGGTTTTTTTCATGAGTTTGATGAAGATTGAAAAGATTGATGAAGATTGAGGGGATTGACGTAGATTGCTATGGAGATAGGCGTTTGCGTAAAGAAGACAAAATCTTTAAGATTTCTAAACTTTCTTCGTGTAGTTTTTTTGCAAATTCGTCAATATAGATCCCCGAAGATATCAATAACTCCAGCCACATTTCTGTTTCATCAGCTTCTTCTACGCTAATAGAGAGTTTACTAAAAAATTCTGCTTTCGATCTTCCCCTTAATGCTGCCCGATAATTTGCATAAACTGAGGTGCCGGATTTAGTGATCTGGTAGTTGATAACTTTAGTTCCTGTGGTAAAGAGTATTTTTTCTGAAAGTTTCAGAATATCCAATGCAAATAACCTAATTCGCTCCCTAATTTCAATCTTATACTTAATCCAATTTTCCTTTTCCATAATTTATTATTTATAATTTTTCAATCTTATCAATCTCCTCAATCTCCTCAATCCTATCAATCCCCTTCAATCCCCCTCAATCCCCTTCAATCCCCCTCAATCCCCTTCAATCCCCCACATAGCACAACTCATAATAACTGCAGCTTTTACAAATCGTGCTGTTAATTCTTTCAGGGCATTGGGCCAGGCTGGCGATTTTTTGAATATTAGAAAAAACCTCCTGCAGGTGTTGGATATCTTCTTCTGATAACGAAACTTCCTTTGTAGTTCTTATACGCGGATATTCCAGGATGGCCTTAACTCCGTCTGATCCGTTTAGACTAAGGAGATAAATATAAAATTTCACCTGCCACTCATGCGCTGTTTCCATCTTATCGCTTCGCTTGGTTTCATGAATCAATTTATTTTTTACATCATAGAAATCAATTTTCCCGTTCAGGGAGATGTGATTGGTCAGCGTGAAAGACAATTCAATTTCGCGATACCGGTCGGCCCGCTGCTGGTAGCTGGTTTCGTGCAATAGTTTACCATCCGCAACGGTATCCGATGTTTGCTCCATACTTATACCGTTGGTGAAGAGCCAGAGTTTACGATGACAGATATGATAGTAGTTGATGTGGGTAGCGGTGATGTTCATGCTACTAAATTAATAGAGAAAACCAAAAAGCCATAAGGGTATTTTGTTTAATGCACTGGATTCTATATCGTCTGCAGCAATGTAAGCGTTGGGTATATTTTTTATTTGAGTTATTTTTTTACTATGCCCGCCAACTTCAAAAGTGAAGGTATTATCCACCAAAAAGTCTCCATGTTTAGGCAATGCCAATTCGTATTCTGCATTACGGAGTTGATTTAAAAAGAAAGATTCCCTAAGGGTGCCTTTGTCTGTCCGTGTTGCTCCAATTGCATATTGCAAATTTGTATTTTCAAGATATAATTTATCCGGCTTTTGCAAAATGCTTACACTTTTTCCTGAGGCTGAAAGCATGTTGATTAATTTTGCTTTTTCGAGATAGTGCAGGTATTGCAGTAAAGTATTCCGGGAGATACCTATTTTTTCGCTCAACTGGCTTATGTTGGGTTTGAACGGAACATTCATTGAAAGAATAGAAAGTAGCTGAAAAATTTTTCGTGTGTTATGTGGGTCAAATCCCTCAATAAACTGCAGGTCATTTTCAACAGACATGTTTACAATTTGCTGCAATCTCAGGGGATAAGTCTGGATGTTTTCTGTAAAAAAAGGATAATATCCATATTTCAGATAGTTATTAAAATGCAATAAAGGTTTTAGTGTAGCACTAATATCCTGCGATATAGAAGTATGATTTTCCAACAGGGTATTTAGTGTCAGCACCGGTAAATTTGCCAGGCCGGTAAATTGAAGGTATTCACGAAATGACAAGCCAGGCAAAAAATAACGCACCGCACGCCTGCTCAAATCTACATCCTGACGAAGCATATCTATGATAGAAGAACCGGTAAAAACAATTTTTAAATCGGGATAAAAATCATAAGCATTTTTAATTTCTCTTGCCCAGTTTGGATATTTATGTACTTCATCCACCAAAAGAAATTTACCATCCTTCGATCTAAATGCTGCTACTACATCCAATAAATTATTTTCAGCAAAATAAATATCATCCATAGTCAGGTACAGCACTTCGTTTTCCCCAAGGTTCCTGGTTTTCGCCTGTTGCAAAATCAGGGTTGTTTTACCAGTCCCTCTTGCACCCATTAACCCTATCAGCCGGTCTTGCCAATTGATTTTATACATGGCCGAACGGATCAGCTTTACCTGCTGATTTTTGAGAATTAAAGCCGATTTAGCAAATAAGGATTCCATTTTGATTTATTTGGTAAACAAAAATATGTCATATTGTTAAGTAAATAAAACAATTTTATGTTCAACAGGATTAGTATTCGGTAATTTCAGCGGCTGTGTTTACTGAGAGTTTCCAATTTTTTATAAAGAACAATTGTTGCTAACGGTATAGCTTACCTGTAATTCCGTGAATTTCGTTTTTATATGTAATGCATATAGTTGGCGGTGATGTTCACGAACTATAATTTAGGAATAATATTATTAATAAAGTGCTTCAGATTAGTGATGGTAATATTTTCCTCCACCTTATAGGTTTCTTCTCCATTGCCGATAATAAAACCTTCTTTTGCGGAGGTGTCTTCCATTGATATTCTGAATCCTTTTTCTATCCTGGGGTTGGTGCCAAATTTTACTTCTATGGCGGCCAGTACTTCACCATTTTTTTCAATCAATAAATCACATTCTGCGCCCTGGTGGGTACGATAAAAATAAAACTGGCGCTCTGCTTCAAAACTATTAATGATTTGTTCTATTACAAAACCTTCCCACGATGCTCCCACCATAAAATGATTCACCACGGTTTCATAAGTATCAAGTCCCAGCAAACTGTGAAGCAAGCCGCTATCCCGCAAAAATATTTTAGGTGATTTGACTAAACGTTTTTTTAGATTTCTGTGCCAGGGTTGCAAAACCCGGATGATGAAAGCGCCTTCTAAAAAATTCACATAACGCATGATCGTTTTTCTGTCTATATCCAACCCTTTTCCAAACTGCTGGGCATTTAATAAATTCCCTTGTGCAGATGCAAGCAATTGCCAAAAACGTTCCATCAGTTTCACATCAGTATGCAACCCCAATAACCCTAAATCACGATGTATATAAGTCTGAACAAAACTCCTTCGCCATAAAGCACTTCCCTTATCAGTTGCAGCCAAATAAGAATCCGGAAAACCACCCCTCAACCAAAGCATGTTGAGATTATCTGCTTCTTTTAAAGTAAATGGCGTAAGTTCAATATATCCAATTCTACCGGCTAAGGTTTCTGAAGTTCCCCGGATCAAATCTGGAGAAGCAGAGCCCAAAACAATAAATCTACCCGGTTTCCTGTCTTCATCTACAATCCCTCTTAATTCCGAAAACAATTCCGGCATAAATTGAATTTCATCCATTACTACACATCGGTCTTTAAATTGAGCCAGAAAGAAAGCCGGGTCTCTGCTTAGCTTCTCTCTATCTGCCAGCCGTTCTAAATCCAGATAAAGGAAATCTTTTTCGGCAACCAGGCTTTTAGCCAGCGTTGTCTTTCCTACCTGCCTCGGACCAATGATTCCGGTTATTGGGAATAGCTCCAGGTACTCCTTAAATATATTATTAATCTGCTTTCTTACAATATTATCTACCATGATAAACGGTATTTTAACTCCTGAATTTCATGGTAAAATAAGACTATTTTTTGACAAATTCAAAGCTCACATTGCTTGAAATAAGACCGGATTGTAAATTAAACAAGAGCAAGGGTAGGAACACAAAGGCATTTTTTGGGTATTATTAATAATCCTATACAGTTAACCTAAAATGGCAGTTCGTTATCTTCAGGCAGGGACAGTAATCTTTTAATTCGCAATCGGGTGCATAACCCGTACAGAAGTCAAAACAATAGCAGCCTGAATCTGCGATAACCGTTTCCCGGTTTAAAAGCCCTACCATTAGTTCATAAGCAAAAGAGATTGGTAAATGTCGTGGGAGGTCAACGGAAAGATTCCATGAATCCATCATTTTTGTAAACGCTGCAATGATGATATTCATTTCCTCGTCTGTCAATTGTTGAGCAGGAGGAAATGACTCCGTTGTCAAACCACAATAATGACTGAAAGGGTGCTCATCTATGCCACTTACCCACTGGTCAATGGCTTTAAAATGTTCTTCCATTGTCATTTCCGGTTCCTCCTTAGCGACAAGAGGAAGGTCTTTACGGTGTGCTGCTTCTATGTCGTTAACCAGATGTGGAATGTAGGGATGCATGGTAAGGTCTTTTGAATTTTAGATGCAAAAAATATTAATCCAAATAATCATATTCGTGCGACCTGTTTTTTAACCACCTCTAAAGGGAAATATTTGGGATCAAACCAGTCCTCATCATCCATACCGAGCCATTCTTTATATTCAAAATGTTCAGGATGATTTTGGTCTGCCAGAGATTTTTTCAGAAGTTGATAACCAGAAGGCCCGCCACAGTCTTCCGGTGGGCAGGATCCCTTCCCATCAATTAACCGGGCACGCCTTGAGTTAATTTCTAAGACAGCTTCCAACTTAATAATATGTTCCCAGCCATCTCCAAAATCATACTCATAGAGGTACCTTTTGAATTTCGGAAAAATCTCTGTGAGTTTTAAGTTAGATGAATCGCGAAAACCCTCATCATACATGTCTTCGCCATAATCAATTGTAATCGGATTGTTGAAGTCAAAACTATTCTTTTTAAACTGATACAAATGGCTGTTTGCCCATCCAAAAGCTTCCTGGATAACGTGATGGAAGTGATCGAAACTAAAGCCTGCCGGCACAACTACCCTTCTCCATACCGGCGGGCGGCTGATATTTTTTATTTGAATGTGAAACTGAAAGTTCATAGTTGGTATTTTACAGGCTTGCTAAGGTAAATTTTGATTGGCATTGTACAGATTTTTCTGATAATATTTTATTAAACCAGAAAGCCGTTCAATCATTCCATAATCCCGCTGCAAGTATTTCGGCCACATAATTTTCAAGGCATTGTTGCCGAAAAGCAAACCATTCATTTCTCTTTTCAGATTGATGGATGATGCTATTAAAATGGCTGAACGGCTTTCGCCCCGACAATGCATTTGTCAACATCTTTTTGAGACGGCCTTCCTACAGTGTAAATACAAATTGTTCCATATATGAAAAAGATTCCGACGATTCCGGTGGTTCGACGGTAATGGTATTCTCCCATTCCTGCCGGATGCGTCTCAGGTCTGCATAGAAAAGATTCTCTTCATCTTCTTCATCATTATCAGCCGTTTCCTCAAAATCCCATAAAAGTGTATCAACAACAGAACGGGGTATATCAATTTTTTCCAGGGTAGCAGGATTAATATAACAAACCATCCCTGCGTTAAGACTGTCTGCGGCTTCTTTTACTAATG
The DNA here is from genome assembly GCA_018268105.1 of Bacteroidota bacterium. Lineage (GTDB taxonomy): Bacteria > Bacteroidota > Bacteroidia > Chitinophagales > Chitinophagaceae > Agriterribacter. Next base: position 5,764 of record JAFDXG010000043.1, read on the forward strand.
GCAGGTATTGTTTGGGAACCGTGATGGCTTCATCTTCTGTCCCCTGGTCTGTAAAAAACTCTTCCCGCAAAAATTGATGCAACTTTTCCAACGACTCCGGGTTGTCCTTCAACGAACGGATCATTTGCAGGATTTCATCTAAGCGGTGGGGGGTGGGCATGGGAGGAGGAATTTAAGTGAGTGTTATCATCTTTTGTTTTACTGAAATGTTCGTTTTGAGAATTATGGTATGATGAAAGGTGAGTTGGCAAACCAAACTTTTTGTATCAAAATATTACCTTTTGATATACTATTCCATTACAATAATTAAAGAAATGATATATCAAAAGGTAATTACTTTGTGATTTTGTAATTGCTAAAGGATTTTGAAGATCCGACGCTTACTAATGGTAAGGACATTATTTTCTTCGCTCGTTTGGTAGATTTCTCTGAGAAATTGTTCACGTTATCAAACAAAACAGTTGAATCAAAATCATCGTATTCCTCAATAACTCCCTGCCGCAAATTGTCTGCAGAAAATTGTATTACGTTTGGCTCCGAAGGAACATCTAAATATTTAATAAATTGAAAGAAACATCCTTTTTTACCAAAGTAATTGATTTTATGCAGGTATCTTTTCAAAAAATTGGCTGCACTCTCATCAATCACCTCGAAAATAATTTCAATCTCGTTTGAGATATAAACATACTCCCGAAATGCTACTGTTTGTGTAAAACCAGGCTCAAACAGAACTCCTTCCTCCTTTTGTTTTCTAGATCTCTTATCTTCATTTAGCTTCAGTATTTTGACAAAAGAATTGTTCACACAAAAGTTGGTGCCTACCGGTAAATTATAGCCAATTTGTGCATCTCTGACATATCCAAACTCTTTACTTTTTTTAAAAGACAGCTTACCCAACTCTCCACCAACTGTAATTGCCTGGTTCAGGATCGCCATTTTAATAGCGTAAGGAGAAGGCAGAAATAAAGACTTCGCTCCTGAATTGGTTGCATTACTGCTCTTTAATGAGAATAACGTAGTTGGCTTGTAAATTGCGGAGAATACCATGTTTAACTTATTTTATAAGGTTCGGCCTTCATTAGGTCAACAAAGATTGCAGAGAGTTCACTAAGCCCATTGAAATTTTTAACCTCAATAGAATTAGGTTCTATCTTGTTCAGGTTTTCGGTGATTCCATTAATTTCTTCAAGGTAATTATCATTCAAGGCACTAATGGTTGGCGCGGGGATCAGGTTTTCAGAAACGGAAACGACACCTTTGAAGTCCGTAATGTGTGGCTTTTGAGTGCTCGTCATGGCGCCTTGTGGATTAATGAATGAGCTCAACAAGCTTTGTAAAAGAGCTTTGTATCTGTTATTCCTTTTTTCATCGCTTATCGGGTAACTTCTCGATATATCATTAAATCCAATTCTATAGGCATCAATACTGCAAACGAATGCATATACTCCATGATTCGCAGGTCTATGGAAAATGTTTTGCCCCTCATTACTACCTTCACCTCTCACACCGGAAGCATCCGCCACCAATTTGGTGTGTAAATAACTTTCGGTATTATTCTTCCCGGGAATACCAACCGTCCAGCCAAATTCAATAGTTGATTTTCTCGGAGTATTAGAGCTGTTTTTATTATCCCCGATTTTATCTGTAATCAAGATACCATTGGTATCACAAACAGTGCAAATATCAATCATGGCAGAAACGATGTCAGCAGAGGATTCATTTTTGTTGTCTTTATTATTTTTAAAGTAATTTTCAAAATCTTCTTTTCCGATTCTATTAGGATTCAGTTTCTCTGCATAAGAACTTAGGGACAATGATCTTTCTTTGGCAATTTGTGCCAAATGAACGGCAGCAATATGCTTGAACATATCACCGGATATGGCATTTACTGTTTGAGGTTCGCCATTCTTATCTACAATAGTTACCTGACGGGTGATAATCTGGTTTCCTTCTCCACCTTCATTATTCAAGGAATGAAGATTTAATGTAATCTCTCCACTAATAGAAATTGATGCGATTTTTTTATTCTGATCCATTTTTAAAAAATTTAAAAGTTTGATAAGTAGTATTAATTTTCAATATTTTCATTTTCTAAGACTTCATCTTCTTTAGGGTTCTCCTTGGAGGTCAGTGCAAAACCATAAGAGGCTAATAAAGCTCCAATTAGCCTTGGCTGATTATTATCTAGGATCTCATAGAAGCTTTGAAGTTCCTTGTCTTTTACTGTAGCCCTGGGAGCTTTTCCATATTTCTCGGCATATCTTCCTGTTTCTGCATTATACAAACCAATGAACTCGCCGATAAAAGTAGCCAGGTCGCCCTTAGATTTTGATTTGTTTTGTAATTGTTGTGCCAATCCATACCGAATTTCAAACTTTCTCTGATCTTTAGGTGTGTATTGTAAGCTAACCGTGCTCTTTCGAATTGCTGAGGCAATCGCCTGAAAGCCCTCGTTACTAATAATCTCTGTAAGATTTAATTCTTGTGTGTCCATATTTTTATAAAATTTATTTAGTGTTTCAATATAAAACGGTTTTACAAAGTATTTTTCTTTCCCTAATGCCTGCATTAGATAAGCGCAGTACCAAACTGAAAATTTATTGAAACTATCCAAAGCTGACCTTTCTATGCTTCCTAAAAAATTTCTATATGCTTGCAATCCTTGAATAGAGTCGCCTATTTCTTCAATACCAGAGATAATTTTTCTTTGTTCAGTAATAATTTCAATCCATACTCTCCCTTCTTCTTTGTTTGCATAAGAAATAAAGTCTGGCGTATTCAAAAATGCAATGTTGGCTACTGCTTTGTTTTGACCTAAATCTTTAAGATAAACGGAATGGAATCCTTTTAAAGTGTTTTTAATTTTACCCTTATTATACTCGGGTGTTCTTTGAATGAATTCAGTTGCCAAGCCAAGTATATTAATTATATCCAACTTGATTGGAGAAGCACTTTTTAGGTTTCTCTTAAACTCAAATAAAATAGTTTTTGTTTGCCCTAAAATTATTTGATTGAATTCTGGAACAAATATTTTAAGATCGTAAGAAGAACCAACTTTTACATATTGACAAACCATCATAGACAAGGACCCGGAAATTTTCATCGACTCCGAAATCCAGTCAGAATTTAGATTCCCCATTGAGGCATTATTAGCCTTATTCTTATTCAGCCCCTTTCCCTGATTCGGATTGTAAAGTTGTTGAGCAGTGGGTTTTTCATCAACTAATTTAAAATTTCTTTTGGGGCTATCTTTATTACTATAATTAGATAATATCTCTCGAATTAGAAAAGGGAAGTTATCTTTTTGTGCAAAATAATTTTCAAAAAGCTTGCAAAAGGAGGTGTACGGATTTCCTCTAATTTCTCTGTAAACATCGAACTCTGGGTCGATTTTCTTTCCAAATTCATTCAGCTTTTCGTTATTCAAGTCTTTTTTTGTCTGCCTTTTTTGCTCTGAATTAAGTACTTTATTTTTATCAATTGCGTAATATCGCTCTTTAAAATCATCATTGATTTTCTTTTGTTCGGGGTAATCAAAGTAATCAATAATGCCGGAAGGGACTTCGGTTTTTTCATCTTTTTTAATGAACTTAAATATAGGAAAGTATTGAAGGGAGCCAATCATATCTTCTGTAATTTCCTCGTTAGCTTTGACTGAATAATACAGCCTATTATCTTCTATAACTACTTTCGAAGCAATTGAATTATTTCTTTTAAGGATATCATCTAATAAAGTTGCCAAACCGTAGGCTTCTAATGTTTCGGAATAAGTCCCTGAATTTTTTAATATTTTAAATTCTTGAAAGCTCATTTTATTGTTCAATTTAAATATGCTCTTAAATCAGCAGTAGCTTTTTGATCACATAATCTTAGAATTCTAACTAAGAACAAGTACAGGATTCTCTCTCCATGTCAATCAGTTTCAAAACCGTCTAATTTCCCAGATAGCTCATCTTGTGTTATTTCTGTATCCACTTCAATTTCGTCAAGTAATCGTCGCATTTCACGAAATGACTTGTTAGAAATCTTAAAGTCAGGAAATGAATCCGACAATGAACTGTGATGGCGTGCAATAGCCGTAGAAACGCAACTTTTCAATAATTGGTTATCGTAAAGTTCTTCTATAATATCCTGTGCTACATACGCCCCAACTCCCGCATGTCCTGGTCTTTTGTGTAAACCTGCTTTTATTCCCAAATTAACATCATTTTGATTGTTTTTATCGTAATCGGTGTGTGCCAGCACTTCATTAAAATCCCGGATTTCGAGTTTCTCCTTAGCTGCCTGATATTTTTGCATCGGTTCTTGCCAATCATTGTTCAGTTTTCCATAGTCGTGTAAAACGATCATCAACTTTATTAGCTCAATAATTCTTTCCCTTGTCAAATCGGGCATTTTTAAATATCGGCTCAGTTCGTTAAAGGTGAAATCCAATTTTGGAAGAAAGTCTCTCTCAAAAGCCGAAAGCAATCCTTTATTGTGCTGATAAAAAGTGTCTTTCGTTAGTGGTTTAAATTCTTTGTTTTCGTCTTTTTGCTCTCGGTGGGGAGAGACTACTTCAAATGTATCTTCATACTGCCTGTTCAATCCAAAGGCAGGGCTATACCCAAAATATTTGGAGTTGAGATACACTTGATTGGGGATAGACGTGAATTTATCTTTTGGAATTTCCGCCAATTCATATTTGATGCTTTCATCATTTTCCAGAAACATATCTCGGGCCGGCTCTAACTTCATTGCTAACCAATCGTCATCTTGATTTTCTAAAAATTTATCTGCAACAGATACTTTATTCAACCAGCCAACTAAACTCCATTTATAAAGGCTTAACGATTGAAAACGATAAGGGAGTTTGTTTACTTCTTCTATCAAATCATCGTTGATCAAGAACACTTCTACACTTTGGATATCACGAATTGTGTCCCTATAATTATTCTTCTCACAAGTATTCCAGCTTTCTATAATCTTCCCTTGGTTAAACCCGCCACCACTGCTCAATCTCATTTGCTCTATCAGGTTTTCGTCTGAGTTTTGAGCAATGACTTCTATCATTTGTTTAGGTATTTCACTGTCCAAAGTTTTATGCTTTTTAAGCTCATTCAAAGATTGATTGCATTCCTTCTCATTATAAGGCAGGTATAGATTGTTTATTCTATTGATTTCCTTTTTGTCTTCCTCGGTAATCGCATTGTCCAAAGCAATTTTATCCTCATTATCCAGCACATTGTAAATGTATATTTCGCCAACCTCATGAGCAAACCTTGCACAACGTCCAGCCCTTTGTAAAAAAGAGTTGATTGGCGAAATTTCAGTGTGCATTACATCACAGGATAGGTCCATTCCCGCTTCGATAACCTGAGTAGCAATTAGTATGGCAGGAATAGTTTTGTCATTTCCTTTACCAAATAATTCTTTTAGTTTCTTTTCTTTCGCTTTCCTGTCTTCATCAAAAAAACGGGAGTGTAAGCAAATTATATTCTCATCAGCTATGTTACTCAGGTTTACGCTTTTGTTTTTTAATTCTAAAAGGTCCCGATAAATCCTTTGAGCTGATTCTACACGGTTGCAGATTACGATGGTCTTCGATTTATGATACTTCTCGATAAGCCAGGCCGATATTGTAGTATCTTCAACTACTATCTTCTTCTTATTTTCTGTTGGTAACAACGAGGCTATTTTTTGTTTATCCGCTGGAAAATCATCTAATGTTACTATTTCGAAATTAGTTAGCTGTTCTTTCAACTGATTTATGAATTTACCCTCCAAAGTAGCCGTCATAATACAGCACCTTGTCAGGTTGCCAAGTATCTTCAGCATCCCAATTGTGGTTGCCATCGATCTTTTAGGGTCAAGCAAGTGAAATTCGTCAAATACCAGGTAGCTGCCAATTAATGCTCCGGCATTAATATTTGCCTGCGCCTTTGAAAGAGGTAAGGAGAAGCATAGAAAATTTGCTAAGGTTTGATCAATCGTTGAAAAAATGATATCATTTTCAAAGTATATATCATCGGAATATTCTCCAGTCTGAATAGAAATGCCCTTGACTTTTTCAGATACATCATCAAATATAGAATTGGTCAATGTCCTCAATGGGGAACTATAAATCATTTTTTGTGGGAATGGAATCTCAGAATGTTCTTTCGCATAAAGAAAAGGAAATATGGATGCCCAGGTCTTTCCGGCGCCTGTCGGTACAGATAAGATAACATTCTTGCCTCCTAAAACTAAATCAGCTACTTTTAGTTGATAGCTATATGCTTTATCAAATCCTGTTATTTTTTTATAAAATTTTTCCATAAAAGGCTTTTATACTCTCACTTCCCCCCACCTCCGGCTCTCTCACCCACAAACCTACTGCCGCCAGCGGTCAGATTCTGTCCTCATTTTAAATATTTTTCCATTTGTGTTTTAATGTACTTTTTTAATGCAACAGGCTTTATGATTTCGATTTCCCCAGGTAACCCCATCACAAACCGGCTTATGCCGCTGAATCCTGCCACAGGCGCCTTCAGCAGGTAGTACGGCTTCTCCGGTTTGATATAGTCAGTTGCCAACGGATATTCTTCAAGCAATAAATTATAAGCTTTTAACGACAGTCGGAGTTCTGCATTTGCCCTGGCTACGGTGGCGGATATACGAAAAATATCGGTGAAAAGCTTTTGGTGCTTATCAGGGTATTGCCATCCTGTGGGCAACAATTCAACTGCCTGCATCCGCGCCAACTTAAATTGTTTGCAGGTATGCACCCTCAAATCATAGCACCACACCGTACGGTAGTCGGGTAAAAAGTCAAATGCCTCTACGTTGCGGTCTTCTATACTGTTACTGTTGGAAGAGCGGTAATTCACCAGCCGTACCTGCTTTTTTTCTGCAATAGACTGCCTGATGGTCTGTACCTTGGTGAGATCGTCTGTTTGCCGGAGTTGTTCCAGCACTTTAAGGTCGTAAAAGGTGTTCATCTTACGCACCAGCCTTTCCTTTACCGGTGAATCGCCTTCAATCATGGAAAGGGTCTGGTACAGAATAGAAACTTCTTCTTCAGAAAAATGTAACAGGTTTTTAAGGTTCCTGTTAACTGTATCGTCTGTTGATAAACGGTATCCGTTATCTCTCTCCATAATAAAACCAGATGTTTCAATGGTCATAAAGTCGCGGCGTATATTTCTTGCAGACATGCCCAACCGGCTTTCCAATTCCCGCATTGAATACCTTTTGGCACCTGAGAGCATCATCAGGAGTCTGAGAATTCTAATAGTGCGGTTAGCTTCCATATTAATCGGTTTTATTAAATGTCATGATTTCCACACATCCACAGCCCATCGCATTATACAATCCCAAGCCCGCATTTTGCAGCAGCTCTGCAAATCTTTTTTCGGCAGTTACTTTCAGCCCGAAATTCATCCAGCCTCTGATCTTTGTTTCCTGTTCGGTGCCATCTTTGATGGTGATTAAACGTGATTTAAATGGCTGCTTCATTGCAACCACTTCTGCCAGCAGCATTGCACCATCGGCAGTGGGTTTATCATAGCATGCGGCGATTTTGCTACGCCAGTTATACAACAGGCTTTCTGCAAACCGGGAATCTCCCGGATCCAAAAAATTATAATTGTTTTTTTCGTTGTGCACACCTGCTACAACCGGCGATAATGGTTTCATCTGCACACTTACTATTTCACGATCTGAGTAAGAAAGTAAAGGGTTGGGCAGGCTTTCTACCGTCTTGATGGCAAAGGTGGCCTTTGACCGGCTATCGGCAATTTCAATTTTTCCAGATTGGAAAAGGCCTTTGATAAAATTTTCAGCAGCGGGGGGTAAATGAAAAGCGATCCTGAAAGTAATTTCGTTACCCTGCAGCAACATACGGTCTCCGTTGATAGTAAAAGGACAATTGAGCTGTGAAAAAGTAAACAACTTAAATCCTTTGCCATACCCTTTTTCGTGAAGAAACCGTGCATACTCTTCGTCTCCTTTTGAAATGATTTTATATAAGGCTGACGATAAAGGGTATTGATAATTGACCGGGATGATAGCTGGCGATTTTTCTAAAAGGTTCAATACAATTCTAAATATCATTCTTTGATCTTTATATGTATACTATACATTCAGTTAGAGGGGTATTGCTCTCCAAAAACAACGGGTTGATTCCTTAAAGATATGCTGGAAATTGAAAAGATAATGCGAATGACTTTTTAAAATAATATTCCTTTAATATATTTACACTATGAAAAAGATACTATCAGATATCGAATTTCAAATATTCCTAACCAGCGTTATCATTCTTGTCATTTGTCTGCTTATTATCACATCGTCATATTTCTTTTGGACTAAAATATTGGCTTATTTGGGGATATGGTACTCAGGGTGGGGTACGATTGGCTGCATATTCGTATTTATATATCGTTTTTTTAAGTGGTTAATTGACTATCCGGTAAATCACTCCCGTTAATATGATTGTGATGCGCTACGGCTTTAGTATACCATTGTCTTATTTCTGTAGCTGTCCAGCACTCCACCATCCACGGACTTTGCCCGTACCAGTGCGCTGGTAAAAGCAATTTCTTTACAGCTTACAAAGAATTTAATTTGATAACAGGAAGTATTATTATAGAAAAATCGTCAAATCTAATCTTGCTCATAAGTTGTGATTGAAAAACCTATAAGGTTTGCCCGGCAGGGTTGCAGCCTTGGAAAACCTATAAGGTTTGCCGGGTAGAGTTGCAGCGCTGCAAACCTTATAGGTTTATATTAGGCCTCTCGAGCAAATTTATTCAAGGTCAATCGCCTCTTTCAAATAAACAGGCTGACTATGATAATCAATAAATCCTTTAATACCTCCAAACCAATCCAGTACTTCATCGCGCAACAACATGACCTGGGAAAACCTATAAGGTTTGCCCGGCAGGGTTGCAGCCTTGGAAAACCTATAAGGTTTGCCGGGTAGAGTTGCAGCGCTTTGAAGAACCTATAAGGTTTGCCGGGTTGCATTGCAGCGCTGCAAACCTTATAGGTTTATATTAGGCCTCTCAGGCAAATTTATTCAAGTTCAATCGCCTCTTTCAAATAAAAAGGCTGACTATGATATTCAATAAATCCTTTAATACCTCCAAAACAATCCAGTACTTCATCGCGCAACAACATGACCTGGGA
>JAFDXG010000044.1 GCA_018268105.1 Bacteroidota bacterium
TTAATCCAACGCCGGTGCTCATCCGGGAAGGGCAGTATGTTGGTGCCGGAGAAACGGTTTTCACCATTTACAAAAGCAATAGCCTGATAGCAGCGTTTTCGTTTGCCCCTTCCATTGCAGCAACCCTAAAACGGGGTCAACAACTGACGTATCATACCGATGCCAACCCCGGCGATATAAAAACCGGCAGCATTGGCCTGATTGAACCCACGCAGAAAAATGGCGAAAATTTTACGGTAGCACGGGTGTACCTGTCGGGTAGTGATTTAAAGCCGGGGCAGTTACTCACTGCCAATATGCACGTAATAAAAGACGGTACCTACTGGCTGCCTCAAAATGCCGTGCTTCAACTGGGGACAAAAGCCGTGGTATTTAAAAAAGAAAAGGGCGTGTTTATTCCCAGGCAGGTGCAGGCAGGCATCAAAATCAATGACATGATAGAAATAAAAGATTCCATTGGCTATTGGCAGATAGCAAAAAATGCCAGTTTCCTGGTGGACAGTGAAAGCTTTATCAGACTGACATCAAATTATTCAAAATGAACCAGAAAATAAACATCCTCTCCGTTTTCCTACTTGCCGCTATCGCCATGTTGGGCTTGGGTTCGTGTAAAAACAAGGACACGAAAACACAAACGGAAACCACCCAAAAACAAACCTATACCTGCCCCATGCACCCGCAGATCGTAAGCGACAAGCCTGGTAGCTGTCCGATTTGCGGAATGGATCTGGTTCCGTTTGATAAAACCAATGCCGGTGATTTCTTAACGCTTAGCGTCCCACAACAGATGCTGGGAAACATCAATACAGACACGGTGAGAACGGGTTCCTTTTCCTCCTTTAAACAACTAAACGGCAGGCTTGCCGTAAACCCTTCACAAACGGATATGATATCCAGCCGGACAGCGGGCAGAATAGAAGCCCTGTATGTGAAAGAGACAGGCGTTCCGGTGCGTAAAGGGCAGCCCTTGTATAAAATATATTCAGAACAACTCGCAGCATTGCAACAGGAATACCTGGTTGCCGTTGCGCAGGCATCACAGTTTCCGGAAGACAAAAAATTTCAGCAACTCCTGGATGCTTCCCGGCAGAAATTGTTGCTCTATGATCAAAGTGAAGCGCAGGTACACCAGTTAAAAACCAGCAAAAAAACCAGCCCTTATATTACCTATATGGCTCCGGTAGATGGTATTGTTGCTGAAGTGTTGGTTACCGAAGGGCAATATGTAGCAGAAGGTTCCCCCATTATGAGCCTGGAAGGCTACCATAACATCTGGGTAGAAGCAGATCTGTATCCTGCCGAAGCAAGCCTGGTAAAAACGGGTGACCTGGTAAATGTGACCGTAGCCGGCTTTGAGAACGAACCGCAAAAAATGCGGGTTGAATTTATCGCACCGGCCTTACAGGAAGGCAGCCAGTTGCTCACGATCAGGGGCAATATACCCAACCTGCACAACCAGCTAAGAGCAGGCATGCAGGCCGTGGTGGAACTACCTGTGGCCAATACATCCCGAGCCGTCACCGTACCGGTAGATGCGGTCATTCATGACGGTAAAGGCGCTCACATCTGGGTAGAAACAGGTGCCGGAAAGTTTGAACCGAGGATGGTGGAAACAGGTGCCGAAAACGCACTATGGATCGAGATTACATCAGGAGTGCAACCCGGAGAAGTAGTGGTTACAGATGGTGCCTACCTGCTGAGCAGTGAGTTTATCCTCAAAAAGGGAGCAAGCAAGATGCATGACCATTAATGGCGATGGTGCGCCTGTGCGGGTTATTATCAGGCAGGGTGTATTTGCTATGGGCAGGAATTTTGGTTTCAAAATAAACGTGCCACTGAACTTTAACTGGTAACCAGTGAAGAAGTTAAAACAAACAGGCTGTTTCCCGTGCGGATCAGCCTGTTTTTGCTTTGGCAACATGAAACGGAATAGCAGCGAACAGTATCCCTGGCAAGGTTAACCCTGTTCCATGAAATTTTATAAATCAATTCCAAAATTTCGTAATAGTAGCCACTGGCATTATGGTCAAATTTGCATTATTCAATAAAGCAGCAAAATATGACGACAGATAATAATAAAGAAATCATCTATCTGCCTTTGGAAAACGTAGAGAGTGACCATTGCGCATCCATCGTTGACAGGGGGCTGGCACAAGTCAAGGGGATCACCACCCATAAAGTAGAGCTGAACAACCGCAGGGCCGCCATAACGGTAAATGACCATGAGGCAATACCCGAAGCGGTGAAGGCAGTAAAGGATCTCGGGTATAACATTACCACCACTAAGGGAGCTTTTCCTGTCCTGGGAATGACCTGCGCATCCTGTGCAGGAAGTGCTGAAAGTATCGTAAAATACCAACCCGGCGTAGTCAGTGCATCCGTCAACTTTGCTACCGGGAATCTTACCGTGGAATATCTTCCGAATATGACCAGCGCTTCAACGTTGCAAAAAGCGGTACAATCCGTAGGGTACGATTTACTGATTGAAGATGAAACCAGGCAGCAGGAAACATTGGAAGCCATCCACGCCCAAAACTTCAGCAAGCTGAAGACTAAAACCGTATGGGCAATCATCCTGTCTTTACCTGTGGTAGTGATAGGGATGTTCTTCATGGATATACCTTATGCCAACCAGATCATGTGGGCATTCGCTACGCCTGTTGTGGCATGGCTGGGCAGGGATTTCTTTATCAATGCCTGGAAACAGGCCAGACACCGTTCCGCCAATATGGACACGCTCGTGGCGTTAAGTACGGGGATTGCCTATGTCTTCAGCGTATTCAATATGCTGTTTGCTGACTTTTGGCATCACAGAGGGTTGCATGCGCACGTATATTTTGAAGCCGCAGCCGTTATCATAGCATTTATCCTGTTAGGGAAATTGCTGGAAGAAAAAGCCAAAGGAAATACATCATCGGCCATTAAAAAACTGATGGGCTTACAACCTAAAACCGTAATGGTGATCCAGGCCGACGGGTCAGAAAAGCAGACCGCCATTGAAGAGGTAAACCCGGGTGATGTGATACTGGTAAAGCCCGGTGAAAAAATTGCTGTAGACGGTATGGTAACATCAGGCAGCTCGTATGTGGATGAAAGCATGTTAAGCGGAGAGCCGGTCCCGGTACTTAAAAATGAAAACGAAAAAGTGTTTGCAGGAACGATCAACCAAAAAGGCAGCTTCCAGTTTAAAGCAGTGAAGGTAGGTAAAGAGACCATGCTTGCCCACATCATCAAAATGGTGCAGGATGCACAGGGAAGCAAAGCGCCTGTTCAGAAATTGGTAGATAAAATTGCGGGCATTTTTGTTCCGGTTGTCATGGGCATTGCCATCCTGGCCTTTTTGCTGTGGCTGGTGCTGGGTGGCGATGACGGGATCGTACAGGGATTACTGGCAGCCGTCACCGTACTCGTCATTGCCTGTCCATGCGCATTGGGACTGGCCACGCCTACGGCTATCATGGTGGGCGTAGGCAAAGGAGCAGAAAAGGGTATCCTCATTAAAGATGCGGAAAGCCTCGAACTGGCCAAGAAAATAAATGCCGTCGTACTGGATAAAACGGGAACCATTACCGAAGGAAAACCACAGGTAACCGGCATCCAATGGCTGAATAATGACGACGCTGCCAAAAATGTGCTGTTGAGCATTGAAAAGCAATCGGAGCATCCATTGGCAGAAGCAGTGGCAAAACACTATGAAGGGATAGGGACCACCTCTTTGTCCCTGTTCGACAGTATTACGGGTAAAGGGGCAAAAGCCAATCACAACGGCGAAACCTATTTTGTAGGAAATAAAAAGCTGTTGGCAGAAAACAAGATTGCCATTGCCGGCGAATTACAAGACAAAGCTGAAGAATGGGGCAAACAGTCCAAAACCGTTATCTGGTTTGCAAACAGCAAACAGGCTCTTGCTGTCATTGCCATAGCCGATAAGATTAAAGACACATCAGTACAGGCCATCAAAGAAATGCAGGATATGGGCATTGACCTGTATATGCTCACCGGGGATAATGACGCTACCGCAAAATCCATTGCAGAGCAGACAGGCATCAGGCATTACAAGGCCGAGGTATTGCCACAGCACAAAGCCGATTTTGTGAAAGAACTGCAACAGCAGGGTAAAACAGTGGCGATGGTAGGCGATGGCATTAATGACAGCACCGCTTTGGCAACAGCCGATGTAAGTATCGCAATGGGCAAAGGCAGCGATATAGCAATGGATGTTGCCAAGATGACCATCATCTCCTCAGACCTTACCAAGATACCGCAGGCAATACGCTTGTCAAAACAGACTGTAGCCACTATCAAACAAAACCTGTTTTGGGCGTTTATTTACAATGTAATTGGCATTCCGATAGCCGCAGGTATCCTTTATCCTGTGAATGGCTTCCTGCTTAACCCCATGATTGCAGGGGCGGCAATGGCACTCAGCAGCGTAAGTGTAGTCAGCAATAGCCTGCTACTGAAATGGAAAAATAGGTAAGGATAAAACGCGTAATATAACCGTACATAAAAACATACAATGTGCAAATAAATCTACTGGCATTGGGGATATTTGGGTCCAACTTTTAAAAAAGGCAGGGACTTGTTTGCTCATTATCAACGCAGGACACGTAATTAAACTAAATAGAGCCTCAAGCTGGCTAATGGCACAGTTTTTACCCTCCTTACTAAAATCTATGTTATGAAAAAAATTATGCCCATTGCCGCATTGATAATATTCATTCTTGCTGCCTGCAACAAAAATAGTGATGAACTGCGCCTGCAAAGCCATGACGAAAACCGCATGATGGATAGTTTGCACGCCATGATGAGCCGAATGGAAGCTATGCCTATGACCGACGATCCTGAGATCGACTTCGCGAAAATGATGATTATGCACCATGATGGAGCAATAAACATGAGTACCGTTCAAAGCCAGGAAGGACAGAATGACTCTTTAAAGCGGTTTTCTCAAAAGGTAATTAGTGCTCAAACCCTGGAAATACAGGAATTGAAAGATTTCTTAACCACACAGTCAGTAAATAACGCTGTACCGGCCCATTCAGCCGAGCACATGGCCCACATGAAGAAAATGGATCAGATGGCAGATGTTCAGCTTATAACCGGTGATCTGGACAATGACTATGCTACGCTGTTGATTCTACATCACAACAGTGCGATTGAAGACGCAGAAGCCTACATTATGTTTGGCAATAACGCTCAATTGAAGTCGATGGCACAGATGATGATTGACGACCAGACAAAAGAAATTCAAGAGTTAAGCAATTGGATAAAATCAAACAAACGTTGATGGCTACTGATTATTGATAAAAGCGCTGTCACTAAAAAGGAAACTTTATCAAGGTGCATAATAACAACACCGAATTTAGACAGCATGTAAGTACTTCAAAAAACAAAGGCATTAACATCGCAATGGATGTTAGCAGATACCTTCATTTCTTCTGACCTTGCCGAGATCCCGTAAGCCATAAGGTTGTCAGACAAAAGCAAGCCCTGCTTTAGGTATTTCTTTACAATGTAATCAGCTTTCCGGTAACGGAATATATCCGTTAACCGCGTAAGCAGCCTCCTGCTTAACCAAAAGAATGCAGGATCGGAAATAGAACGCTATAGCTTGCGGTTGAGAGGGGAAAAGAAATCCGTAAATCTTATAAATTAAACCCGAAATTACGTAATACAGCCATGCAGCATTTTATGGAAATTTGCAGTATCAGATAACTGTAAAAATTTTTAAGCAATGGAAAATAAAGAATTTCAATTCAAGACAAACATTAATTGTGGCGGTTGTATCGCATCAGTAAAGCCGCATTTGGATAATGCAGAGGGCATTTGCCATTGGGAAGTGGACACAGCCAATAAGGACAAAGTACTTACTGTGAAGTCAGAGGGCATTACAGAGCAGGAAGTGATATCGACAGTACAAAAGGCAGGCTTCACAATAGAGCCGTTGAATGCCTAAGCATAAAAAGGTGAAAAATGCCCATTTTACCAATGACTTTCAATATATTAGGTTTTCAGGTAAGGGCATTTTTTCCGTATTAAAGAAAGACAGGCAGCAGGGTAAGTAATTTTTTTTGGTTTATATAACAAAAAGATGTAAAACGATTAAAAAAACGAATCTTCTTTGTAACTTTGTGGCGTTGAAAAATTTGAGAATACATATAGGCATTTTAACACTGTTGTGTTTGGGTTTCTTTCTGATGCCCAACCTAAGTTATGCCTGTCCAAAAAATGCAACAACGGCCGAGAAAGCTGCGTGTTCCAAGAAAAAGTCCATCAAAGCAGAACACCAGGCAGGTTGTAAAGATAAATCCTGTGAAAAGTGCAAGCATGGCAAAGGCTGCGGGGGCAATTGTAAACATAACTCTTGCAGGTGCGGCGCTTCTGTAACTTCTTTAAGCATACCAACCCCCATCGACTTAAAAGCAAAATATCCTTTTGCAGCAGCTAAAAAGCAAAAATTCGGTTTCAAAGAAGCCTGTTATTCTTCGGGCTATTACTCCATTTGGCTACCGCCTAAAATAAGCTAAACCTATGGCCTGATAGCCATAGGTGTGCCCTTTCAAAAGCAACTCTCCGCTTTTGAACTTCCCCTATTTGTATCATTTATTCAAAACTTTAACCAGGAAAGGGGTTGCTAATACCCCGTTTCTAAAAAAGTAATTATTATGAAATCATTATCGAAAATGGTGATGGTAATCGCTGTATTACTATCATCAATTAACGGTTTTGCACAGATAAAGAATGCGAAAACGGAAACCGTGAAGATCTACGGTAATTGTGAAATGTGTAAAACCACCATCGAAAAAGCAGGTAATGTAAAGAAGGTAGCCAGCGTGGACTGGAATAAAGACACCAAAGTGGCTACACTCACTTACGACAGCGACAGAACAAACCAGGATGAAATCCTGAAGCGTATTGCTTTAGCCGGGTATGACAATGAGAAGTTCCGCGCTCCCGATGACGTATATGCAAAACTGGCTGGCTGCTGCCAGTACGATAGACCCTTGAAGACGGTTGCCAAAAATAAAGAGGCGGGTAAGGATATGGCGGGTATGGATATGACCGGCATGAAAACAGAGCACGGCAATCATGATCACAGTAAAATGGATGCCTCAGCTAAAACGACGGACCCCCAGGATCAGTCACCGCTAAAACCGGTATTTGACAGCTACTTTTCAGTGAAAGATGCCCTGGTAAAGACCGACGCTGCCACCGCGTCCGCCAAAGCCACTGAATTGGCAGCAGCCATCAAAGCAGTAGATATGAATAAGCTGTCGGCACAGGAACATACTGCCTGGATGAAAGTAATGAAAGACTTAGCGGCCAATGCAACGAGTATTTCAACATCAAAAGATGTAGCCAAACAAAGAAATGGCTTCGCAGCACTTTCAGGTAATATCTACGAACTGGCGAAAGTCTCCAAGCAGGACATTCCCGTTTACTACCAGCATTGCCCTATGTATAATGGAGGCAAGGGAGCCAATTGGCTGAGTAAGGAGAATGTAATTAAAAATCCATTCTATGGCTCACAAATGCTTAGCTGCGGCAGTACGGTAGAAACCATTAAATAACAGATCTGAACGCTATGGTACAGTACGATGACATGGTGCAGGCGCTCAAAGAACTGAGACAACGTGGGTACAGTATGGACTTTAGTCTGTTACCGGACTGCCTGTACTGTGCATCAAGGAGCCTGAAGCTAAAACCGAAGGATTTTACGGTAACGGAAACACATAGGTTTGAAAGCCTCGACAGCAGTCCTGATAACAATGCAGTCGTGTACGCGATATCGTCCAATGACGGTAAGAACAAAGGGGTACTTGTTGATGCCTATGGTACTTATGCCGGTGTGATGACCCATGAGATGGCAAAAAAATTAAATGCACATAAATTTTAAAACCCCTTGTTATGAATAAATACACTTGTCCGATGCATCCGCAGGTACTAAAAGACGAACCGGGCAAATGCCCGCTCTGCGGTATGACATTGGTGCCAGTTGGCAGTACATCAGCTTCTCATAAGCATACATCAGGACATGGGCATGCTGAGCATTCTTCTCATGATCATGAAAAAGAGGGCTTTAATAAGCATGCAGGGCATCATACCGGCGATTTCCTGAAACGCTTTTGGGTAAGCCTGGTCATTACAGTTCCTATCCTGCTGTTATCACATATGATACAGCAATGGTTGGGTTTCAGCCTTGCTTTCACCGGCGATAAATATGTATTGCTGGCACTCGGAACAACAATTTATCTCTATGGAGGCTTCCCCTTCCTGAAGGGAATGATGGGCGAGATGAAAGCAAAAGCCATAGGGATGATGACACTTGTTGCCATCGCCATATCCGTAGCCTACATCTATTCGGTGGCCGTGGTGTTTGGCCTGCAGGGCATGGATTTCTTTTGGGAACTGGCAACCCTTATCGACATCATGCTTTTGGGGCATTGGCTGGAAATGCGTTCCCAGATGGCTGCTTCCCGGGCATTACAATCACTGGTGGCCTTACTGCCAAACGATGTCACCGTTGAACGAAACGGAGAAGCCGTAAAAATAAAGCTCGAAGAGTTGCAAAGCAATGAAACGGTTATCATAAAGCCGGGGGAAAAAATTCCGGCGGACGGCTTGGTACTGGAGGGTGTTTCTTACATCAACGAAAGTATGCTTACCGGGGAAAGTGTTCCCGTAAAAAAGGAAACGAACAGTAAGGTGATCGCAGGATCTATCAATGGCGACGGTGCGTTGAAGGTAAAGGTAACAGCAGTAGGAAAAGACAGCTACCTGAACCGGGTGATTAACCTGGTACAGGAGGCGCAGGCCACTAAGTCCAATACGCAGAACCTTGCTGACAAAGTAGCCAAATGGCTCACCTTTATTGCCATTGCCGTTGGCATAGGCACATTCGTTTATTGGTTTGCCAGCAGTGGTGATACTGCCTTTGCCCTTGAAAGGATGGTGACGGTCATGGTAACCGCCTGCCCGCACGCATTGGGTGTGGCTATCCCGTTGGTGGTCGCCATTTCCACCACACTTTCGGCAACCAATGGTCTGCTCATTCGCAACCGGACGGCATTTGAAACAACCCGGAAGCTATCTACCGTCATTTTTGATAAAACCGGAACGCTCACTAAAGGTTCCCATGCAGTGGAAAAAGTGATCCCGTTAACGGACGAGTATAAGGCTGATGAAGTGATCCAGTATGCTGCCGCAGTACAGCAAAATTCGGAACACCATATAGCAAAAGGCATCATGGCAATATTAAAAGAAAAGGGCCTTGCCTTATGGAAGTCTGAAAACTTCAGCTATATGCAGGGCATCGGTGTTAAAGGTGTTGTCAAAGGGAAAAATGTAGTAGCTGCGGGGCCAAATTATTTCAAAGAAAACCACCTTTCCTTACCGGAAATTCCAGCAGAAATCAACCAGGAAGCCGAAACGGTCAACTTCGTTCTCATCGAAAATCAGGTAATCGGCATCATCACTTTGGCAGACAGCATCCGGGAGGGTTCCGGACAGGCAGTTGATGAACTCAAAAAAATGGGCATTAAGTCCTTTTTGCTCACCGGGGACAATGACAGGATCGCTGCTGCGGTGGCCGGAAAATTAGGAATGGACGGTTATTTGGCAAATGTGCTGCCCCATAACAAGCAGGAAAAGGTAAAAGAGTTCCAGGATAAAGGTGAAGTGGTTGCCATGACAGGTGATGGTGTCAATGATGCGCCTGCACTGGCGCAGGCAGACGTGGGTATTGCCGTAGGTTCCGGTACGGATGTGGCTGCCGAAACAGCGGACATCATATTGGTGGACAGTGATCCCAGGGATGTAGTTAAGCTGATTGACTTCGGTAAACTCACCTACAAAAAAATGGTGCAGAACCTGATATGGGCGGTGGGTTACAACGTCGTGGCAATTCCACTTGCAGCAGGTGTCCTCTATCCAAAATTTATTTTAAGTCCCGCTATGGGTGCTGTGCTGATGAGCGTAAGCACCATTGTAGTGGCTATTAACGCAAGTTTCTTAAAAATCAAAAAATTAAATCTAAAATGAAAAACATAGCATTTTTTGTAGTAATCGCTGCCGGTTCCTTTACCACCTTGTCCTCTTGTAACAAAGATGATAAGGGAGACATGCCAATGGACAAAAATATTGATTACCCCGCAGCATACGTGGTCAATGGTGAAAGCGCCACCGTTTCAATTATCAAGCTAAGCGATAATACCGTGAGCGAAACCTTTGACATCATGAACTCCAGTGGTAATATGATTATGTGGCCGCATCACATTTATAGCCATCAAGATCATTTAAGCATCGGCGTGCCGGGTATGGATTTGAGTGCAGGTCATACTGGTGGCATGGCAGGTATGAAAGGGCGTATCCTGATTCTGGATGCAAAGAAAGGAACCATTTTAAAGGATATCGAAACACCGGCAATGAACCACAATGCCGTTTATTCACCGGACGGTACAGAAATATGGACAACGCAAATGGCGATGGATGGAAAGGTGTTGGTTTACGATGCCACCACCTATGCTGTCAAAAATACAATCTCCGTAGGTGAAGATCCGGCGGAAGTAACCTTTAGCACGGATGGCACAAAAGCCTACGTGTGCAATGGTGGCAGTGGTACAGTTTCAGTGATCAGTCCTTCTGCAAAAACTGTGGTAGCTACCCTGACCGTAGGCGACGATCCTGTCGGAGCCTGGCCTGCCGGTAACGGTAAAATGTATGTGGACAATGAAGCTTCACAGACCATTTCCGTAATTGATGTAGCTACCAATACGGTAAGCGAAACTGTTAGTTTAGGTTTTATGCCCGGATTTGCCGCCCATAACGCGTCAAAAAATGAACTATGGGTAACTGACCCTATGAATGGGAAAGTTCATTACTGGACTTGGGACAATGCCATGAGTATGTGGATGCACGCGGGTGTATTTAATACCGGTGCAGGGTCGCACGCCATTGTATTCACACAGGACGGGAATACCGCTTATGTCACCAACCAGGAAAGCAATACGGTTTCAGTAATCAACGTATCATCACATGCCGTAACAAAGACGCTCAACGTTGGTAAAAAGCCCAATGGCCTCGTGATAAAAATGTAAAAGAAAGGTGGCATAGATGCTATCATCTATACCGCTAACAATAACTCTTACCGGTTGCCGGTACTGCATGGTACGGTGGTAACCCTAACTTAAAATACTTATTCAATTTAAAAATTAATAAAATGAAAAATTTCGCATTATCAATCTTCGCAGTTATCATAACATTTGTAGCAGTATCCTGTACTGAGTCTTCAAACAAAAACCAATCTGGAACGGATACCACCGCGGTTTCGGGCGGGCAGGCGACTTCCCAATCAAATGATACCTTAACCGCCCCTGCCGCTATCGATACATCAAACGGTAAACAGCCAGGCGAATCAGTAAATGCCGCAGCCAAAGGATTTTCCATTGCGCCCATCATTACCGGCTACCTGTCATTAAAGAATGCTCTTGTTTCAGACGATGACAAAGCTGCTGCCGGAGCCGGTAAAAAACTCTTAGCTGCTTTGAACCAGGTAGACATGAAAGCCATTCCTGCCGATAAGCACAAAAAATACATGGACATAGCGGATGATGCTAAAGAACATGCAGAGCATATCGGGGCAAATGTTGGTAACATCCACCATCAACGCGAACATTTATCCTCGCTTAGCGAAGATTTGAAAGACCTGATTGATTTGTTTGGTACATCACAAACATTGTATCAAGATCATTGCCCGATGTTCAACGACAATAAGGGAGCGGTTTGGTTCAGTGAAAACAAGGAAATCAAAAACCCTTATTATGGCTCGAAAATGCTGACCTGCGGTAAGGTGCAGCAAACAATTAACAGCAAATAAAAATCAGTTATATGGAAAATATGGAAAACAGTCACAATGCACACCATGCTTCAGCGCATGGTGTGCACAATTCAAAACATGCTTCTGGCATGTACAAACGCTTTGCGGTGATGGCTGTCGCAATGTTCGGAGTTATGTATTTTATTATGTACGCCATGATAGACGGGTGGCAGAACCTTCTACTCAATATCAACAATTTGTATATGACCTTGCTGATGACCTCGGCAATGTTGCTTATTGAATTATTGATCATGAAAATGATGTACCCCAACAGAAAGATGAACTGGTTGATAGCAATAATTTCAGTCGCCGTTGGCATTTTTTCATGGTTTGGTATCAGGGAACAAATCAATGTCGGCGATAAGCAGTTTGCAAAGGGTATGATACCCCATCACGCAGCAGCCATATTGATGTCTGAAAAGGCACACCTGACCGACCCGGAACTGATACAGTTGCAAAAAAACATACTTAAAACTCAGGCAGAAGAAATTGAACTGATGAAGCGCAAACTAAAAGAGTTTGAAAATGATAAATAGGACGATGATAAAATTCAAAAAATAATTTCAACATGAGCAAAGTATTAATCGGCTTGCTTTCCCTGTTAACCCTGCTATGCACCGCTTGCGGGCAGGCAGGGTCCAATAAGGAGGAAGCAACACACCATCACCCGGAGGCAGTTGCAACAGGCCACGAACATCATATCCAAAAAGGCGAATTGGTCCCCTCAGATGAAGTCTGCATGGTCAACGATGCCTATATGGGTAAAAAGCAATTTGACGTAAAATTTCAAGGTAAAACATACTATGGCTGCTGTGATATGTGCAAAGAGCGTATTCCAAAAGATGCCAGCGTTCGGGTGGCAACGGACCCGTACTCCCACAAGCAAGTGGACAAAGCTGTAGCGGTGATTGCCGTAACGGGAAACAACGGCGAAGTATCCTACTTTGAGAACAAGGATAATTACGACAATTATTTAAAAAAACAGTAGTCACACTTTAAATGAAGCCACAATATTATGTCCTTAAAAAAGAAAATCATATTGGGGTTGGCTGTTATCTTAATCGGCATGCAGTTTTTTCAGCCGTTACGAAACCAGTCGGATGAAGTAACCGCCTCTCATATTGAAAGGGTTTACGCCGTACCCCAAAACGTAAAGGCCATCCTTACCCAATCCTGCTATGACTGCCATAGCAATAATACCCGCTATCCGTGGTATAGCCGTATCCAGCCCGGAGCATGGTATATGGCACGGCATATCAAAAAAGGCAAAGAGGAACTCAACTTTAGCACTTTTGGGGATTATTCCGCCCGCAAGCAGCGAAATAAGTTCAGGGCAATGGCGGGTCAGGTCAAGGACGGGGAAATGCCGTTGTCGTCATATACGTTGATTCATCGCAACGCAGTATTATCACAGGATGATAAGCAGGTTTTGATTAATTGGTTTGGCACGATGGAAGACAGTATTAAATAAAATTTGAAATAATGAAAAGATATAAAGACATACCCATAAAAATACTGCAAACAGTGCTGATACTGCTTTGCACACAAACCCTGTTTGCACAGAAGGTGGTGCATTACGAGCTGTATGTAAAAGATACCCTTGTAAACTATGCAGGAAAACAAAAAAGAGCGATTGCGGTAAACGGGCAAATACCCATGCCCACGCTTACATTTACCGAGGGAGATACTGCCGAAATTGTAGTACACAACCTGTTAAAGGAAAGTACATCATTGCACTGGCATGGCGTATTCCTGCCCAATAAAGAAGATGGCGTACCATATCTTACGCAACAGCCGATTAAGCCCGGTACTACCTATACCTACCGTTTCCCGATTATTCAGCACGGTACACACTGGTATCATTCCCACTCAGGATTGCAGGAACAGATAGGGATGTACGGCAGTTTTGTAATGAACAAGCGTGCAGACGATAAGACCTTTAGAAAAGGAATTGACGATTTGCCCACCTTACCCATTGTCCTGAGCGAATGGACAAATTATAACCCTAATAACATTAACCGGATGTTGCACAACGCCAATGATTGGGCTGCCATCAAAAAGAATGCAACGCAGTCATACGTTGAAGCTATCAGAGAAGGAAAATTAGGCGTAAAAGTAAAGAATGAGTGGAAACGGATGCTGGCAATGGACGTAAGTGATGTGTATTATGATAAGATCCTTATGAATGGCCACAATTCGCCGGAGTTAAAATCGGTGGATGGAAAAACATTGAAGGCTGGGGATAAAGTCCGTCTTCGTATCTCCAATGGCGGTGCATCTTCTTATTTCTGGCTGCGTTACGCCGGTGGTAAAATTACCGTAGTGGCAAATGACGGTAACGACGTGGAGCCAGTAGAGGTGGACAGGTTAATTATTGCCGTATCCGAAACATACGATATAGTGGTCACCATACCTGATGATGGTTTGGCGTATGAATTTTTAGCGACAACCGAAGACAGGACACAATCGGCAAGCTATTTCATTGGTAACGGGGTAAAGCAGCTTATTTCACCGCTGCCAAGATTGAAATATTTTGAAGGGATGAAGATGATGAACGACATGATGAAGATGAACGGCGACCTGGACGACATGGGTATGAAGATGAGCCTGAACCAAATGGATATGAATGTGGTCATGTACCCCGAAATTACAGGAGAAGCAGGAAAAAAGGCTGACCATAGTAAGCATGGCGGAATGAATATGGATAATGATCCCAACCGTTATAATGCGAATGCTTTAGGAGATATTGTTACTTTAAATTATGCCATGCTCAAATCTCCCTATAACACATCACTACCTAAAGATGCGCCTGTAAAAAACATAAAATTCACCCTTACCGGGAATATGAACCGCTATGTATGGAGCATGGACAACAGGGTACTTTCTGAAACGGATAAAATACCTGTCAAGAAAGGAGAAATACTGCGCATTACGATTTACAACAACTCCATGATGCGCCATCCCATGCACCTGCACGGGTTTGATTTCAGGGTGCTAAACGGAAAAGGTGAGCATTCACCGCTTAAAAATATCATTGATATCATGCCGATGGAAACAGACACCCTTGAGTTCGCGGCTAATACGGAGGGCGACTGGTTTTTTCACTGTCATATTTTGTATCACATGATGTCGGGCATGAACAGGGTGTTTGCCGTAGGCGATTACCAAAATCCCAACTTACCCGATAAGGCTAAAGCCTATAGAGCCTTACAGCGGGAAAGCAATATGCCACATTTCATGGCGCAGAATGATTTTGCCACCAATGGAAATGACGGAACGGCAATGCTACAAAACACCAGGTGGAACCTGAGTTCGGAATGGCGTTTAGGTTACAATGATATGCACGGCTACGAGGTAGAAACACATTTAGGCAGGTATTTGGGCAGAATGCAATGGTTTATGCCATTCATAGGTTTTGACTGGCGTTACCGCAGACTCGGTATTGATGAGCACGAAAAGAATTTGTTTGGGCAAAGAAATGAGAAAGACACCCGCAGACAGTTTAGTTTAGGATTTATCTATACGCTGCCGATGCTGGTTAACTTCCAGGCAGAGGTATATCACGATGGAATCGTCCGGTTGCAAATGATGAGAGAGGATATTCCTATATCCAAAAGATTACGGGGCGGCTTTATGGTGAATACGGACTTTGAATACATGGGGGAACTTAGTTACATCATCAACAAAAACATCGGCATCCGCACTCACTACGACAGTGATATGGGATGGGGTGTCGGATTATCATTGACCTATTAAGATGGATAAACATAACGACGATATTTACTGGTCTGATGCGTAATCTTCTCACCGAAGCGATTAGATCCTTGTAAAATAATATAAAACTGTATAACCAATATTTATGAAAAAAGCAAATTACACCCACAAGAATTTAGTTATTGAAATTCTTGCATCGTCATTTGACACCAACGCAAGTGTTAACTACATTATTAAACAGGATAAACATAGAGAGAAACGAATACGTGCACTGATGGACTATTCTTTTGAGGTATGCTACCTGTTCGGTGAAATTTTTCTCTCCAACGATAACAAGGCTTGCGCTCTTATTGTATATCCCGACAAGAAGAAAACTACCCTGAAATCAATCTCATTAGACCTCAAATTGATCTTCCAATGCGTGGGCATTGGCAATATTATGAAAACGCTTAAAAGGGAAAAACTGATAAATAGCCTTCATCCTAAAGCACCATTTAGTTATCTGTGGTTTATCGGTGTTGCACCGGAAGATCAGAATAAGGGCGCAGGAAGCAAGTTGCTCCAATCAGTGCTTGACTACAGCGATCAGCAGAATCGCCCCGTTTATCTTGAAACATCAACAGTCAGGAACTTGCCGTGGTACGATAAGTTCGGCTTTCAATCCTACCATGAGGAGTATCTAACCTATCATCTTTATTTCTTCAGCAGGGCAGTCAAAAATCAGTAGGGAATGTTAGTGTTCGGGACACAGATGCACATTGTCACATTCGCTTTTGTGAGCATAGAAATTGTTTTCTTTTTCTATCTGGTCATTTTTAAATTATCCCGACCAGGTGATAAGACAACATTCCTGAACATCATTCTTTTGCTTTTACTGATCACGTATAACGTGACCGGTGGTTTGCTTCCTGATCCTAATTTGCCAGGCTCATTTTTCACACAGGAGGTAATTGCATACGCTACCGGATTTATTACACCCTGTTATTTTCCATATTATGTATATAAGGGATTCGGTCTTACAAAATTGAAATTTCACGCTTACCGTGGCGTGTACTTTTTCCTGGTTATACCTTATCTGATTTTCGTATTTATTTTTTGGATTTCAAACGACCTACGGAATGCTCAAAATCTTCTGGTCATTCCAGTTCTCTATGCAATTTGGGTCATTATCTCTTTGTTTAAAGCTATTCGCTACAAGTATAATAATAATTTTAGCAGCCTTGAAGCAAGGCAGGAGATGGTCGTATTACTGTTCAGTCTGACACCGTGGATTGGGTTACCGATCATTGACTATTTTAAATTCGGACAGGCAATCGAAGCATCAATTACTAATATCGGCTTCCTGCTACTGTTCGGCTTGCAGGTGCATAGAAACGTAACGCAGCTTCGGATAGAACATGGAAAGCTGATTGAATCGGAGCAACGGCTAAGAAGCTGGAATGCCGATTTGCAGGATGAAGTGAATAAACGCACCAAAGAACTGGAAAAGATCAATGAACAGAAGACTAACAACTTTATTAACCTCGTTCATGAAACAAAGACACCACTTACGCTGATCAAAAATTATCTCGATGAATACATATCCAAATATGGTTCTGTCCAGGAACTGGATGTAATAAAAGGCGGCGTTGATAAACTAACAGCCGACGTGATAAACCTGTTCGACATTGAGCGGTTTACAAAGGGTATAGATACTTACAAACACACTCGTATATCTGACTTCAGTGCTATCTTAAGCAACAGCCTTTCTTTGTTCCAGCATTATTGTTATATGCAACAGATTACCTGCTTTGTTGACATAGAAGATGGGCTGCTGATAAAAGCTGATCCCAATGCGATTAACCGTATAGTCAACAACATTATTGAAAACGCAATAAAGTTTACAGACGAAGGCGGTCAGATAGCTATATCCCTGACGAAGCAGGAAGATAAAATTGTATTTGCGGTTAAGGATACCGGCGACGGAATACCCACTGAATTACAAAAGAAAATATTCGAGCCTTATTACCAGATAGGGCATAAAAATACGGGACTTCAGGGTATGGGGTTAGGCTTGCCTATTGTCAAAAAAGTAGTGGATGGGCTTGGAGGAACTATTGCTATTCAAAGCCAGCCGGAAGTAGTTCCGGGAACAACGGTTACAATCACGCTCACTCAACATACATTAGGTAGCAATGAAGAAATTGCTAAATCAGGTACAGCTATCAGTAAGCTCAGTTACGAATACAGTTATGATACCATTGCCGACAGTGAATTTAAAGCGGGCAGGCGCACTTTGCTTTTGATTGAAGATAATATTACAATGATTAATTTCCTGCTTCAGAAATTAAGTACGGTGTATAATGTATTCTGCGCAAGAAATGGTGCGGAGGCTTTGAAAAAGCTCCACGAAATAACGGTCATTCCCGACCTTATTCTTTCTGATGTAATGATGGACAAAATGGATGGTTTTGCTTTCGCCAGGAAACTGGCAGAACAGGGAAGATATTCACATATACCTTTAATTTTCCTAACGGCTAAATCCACACAGGTTGACAAACTGAAGGGCCTGAAGTTGGGCGCAATAGACTTTATTTCAAAACCTTTTTCCTTTGAAGAATTGAGCCAAAAGATTGAAACCATCTTGGATAGTATCAACAAACAGCAAAAGGCTATCTTAAGTTCCTCCATAGCCCAACTTCAAACCTTAAAAAACCTGGGGCAAGAAGGTGTTTCCGCTTCCAGCCAGACAAAGTTTGAGGAAAACTGTAAGCTGCTGCATTTTACCACAAGGGAAATCGAAATAGCCCGCCTGATTGTGAAAGGCAGAACGTATAAGATGATCGCCAAAGATCTGTTTATCTCTGAAAAAACGGTCACTAAACATATCCAGAATCTGTTTGAGAAAGCAGATGTCAGGAACAAGATTCAACTCATCAATAAGCTGAACAAATAGCTACAAGGCATTGATTTACTACTATTTGAGTAGGGAAATAGTAGGAATTACGTATAGTTTCAGGGGTGGTATGGGGCTACATTTGTGGTGACAAATGTTTGCCATATAAAAGGGAGGGCTTATGTGTGAAGGTTATGTACTTGAATGGCTGGACACTTTGATTTCCGTCACTCTGAATCCATTAAAATCGGAGGTTGGTTCAATACCACCGGAAGACATCAACAAATTACAGAATTTGATAATTCAGGAAAAGGACAAAGTTCAGTCCGCCATCAAATTCACGGTGTTTAATCTGAATGACGAAACAGCGATAAAGTGCGCCATAAAAAACTATCATTCCAGCCTTGTCAGCTTGCTTGACCAGGCACTGGAAAACAAGGGTCCGTTTGCGGAAAATGCAGCGCCCCAGGCGATACTGGATAATATTATTTCATGTATCGAGGAATTGCTTTTTTTGATAGAAAGGCGTTTTACCAGCTATTTGGGCATTGATGAACGTGTGCCTGCCACCTACTTCGACCTGCTCAAAAAAGAGTTGCTAAAAAGGTTGCCACGGACAATAAAAAAACATAGGGAACAGCATTCATTAATTCCGGTGCTGGAGTTGATTATTCGGGAAGTGGAAGCATTTCTAAACCTGCCTTCAGATAAGCACAAGCATACTTTCAGGGAGATGTTCTATCTGAAAGATCTTTGTGTGGAGCTGGAATTTTTGGAATATAATGATGATGCCACGCTTTACACCACACTGGATGAGGTATTGATCCGTATGAACTTTAACAGCAAAACGTACATCTATAACCTTACGGAAAGAATAGCAGCACACATCAACAGCGTGGAGCAACCTTCTGAAAGAATGGAGTGTTTGCTGTTTGACTTGAAATCATTTAAACAGCTTCATAAAAAGCCTGGAATGATTTTTCTAACGCAAAATGCGGTTCTGCACAAGCAGGTGGACAATTGGTTTTCTCAGGAAATATTTTACCTCGAAAAGAAAATACATTATGCAATTGTTCCACTGAAAGGTGGTGAACAGAAGTCAGCACCAAAAGACAAGGAAAAAGAGAAATTGCTTTCAATACTCTCAGTTGACCAAATGGCGCTGATATTGAGGGCGGCAGATGATTTAAGAATCGTAATGGCCCGCTCTCTGAATAGTGTTTTTAAAAATATTGTTCCATTTTTGTCAACGCCTTATCAGGAAAACATCTCTTACGACAGCATGAGAAGTAAATCCTACTCAGCAGAAGGAAGGGATAAAGAAATAGTAACGGAAACTCTGCAACAGATGATTAAGAAGATTAATGAATATTGATAGCACCCGGCTTGTTCAAAGAACACACTGCAACGGGATATTTAACGCTGGCTATCCAATTTCCAGCCCGTATCAAAATGATCGAGGCGGGCACGTTGTGTTTCTGTTTGGGAAAGGTCACGCTTCATGAGTTTGGCAAAAGGTGTTACATTTTTATAAACGACAGTATATTCCACAGTTGCGCTCTTATTATCCTCCTGTAATTGAATGCCCGTAATTTCCCCTAAATCCATGTCAGCAACTTTTACTACCTGCACATTATCGTACTTCTTATCTATGCGAATGAGGTAAGGTTTTGCCTTCTCTGTAAAATGGACGATTGGTTGTCCTGCATCTTTTAGCTTCTGCGTTTTATCAACTGTCACCCATCCCTCTCCCTCCAGCCCCGCATCCAGTAGCTTCTTCGCACTTGCGGGGTCAGTCATATTGATTTCATACTCGTACACTTTTGGATAATTCTTGGCTTCACGTATAGCTGATGCAGCTTCTTCCTTTTCCAATTTGGTTTGACTACAGGAGGCCAGGAGAAAAATGGCAATTCCTAATACACTTCCAGTTTTCATAACGATTCGCTTTTAGTTTTTCACGATAGTCATTCAAAATTCCGAATACTAATTTAAAAAAAATAATCGGTTTGCAGAAGACTGTATGCCTGATTATCAAGGGGTACAAGGGGTACAACTTAGAGTACAAGATAAAGTTGGACTTGAAACGCCTTCGCTGTGTTTGTTTTTTTGCTATCGAAACCAATCGAAACAACTGGTTCTTAAAGGGTCGGATTGAAAACTGTTAAACGAAAAAAGTAAGCGTATGTTAAAGAACATTTCATGGAGTGACTACATTATTGCAGTTGCCATACTATTAGCCATTTACTACCTGTTTGTAGGTGTAAGGTATTTTTCTGCT
This sequence comes from Bacteroidota bacterium, assembly GCA_018268105.1. Classification (GTDB taxonomy): domain Bacteria; phylum Bacteroidota; class Bacteroidia; order Chitinophagales; family Chitinophagaceae; genus Agriterribacter. The sequence goes on from JAFDXG010000044.1 coordinate 20,749, forward strand.
GAAATCAAAGATCTGCTTTCAGGGAAACGTAAACCGAAACTCAGAACAATATCTTCTGATAACAACGGCATGTCTGATCCTGGCGATGAACCGGGGCAGCAAGAAATGAGCAGCTTTGAAAAAACAACGGATGATGAGTTTACAGAAGTGGAACATCTCATTGAACGTCTCAAAGCTGTTGTGGCTGATGCCTCCCGCAGAAAGCTAATCCCACAGGAATTTAAACAATATCTGAGCATGGTACTGAAGGAATACCCTTCCGTGCGATACTCGCCCATTCGGTCGTCAGTCAATGAACTGATTGTAACCGAGTGTCAAAAATATGGTGCTGTTACACTCAAGGAAGATGAAGTGGAACTGTTGTGGAAAGAAGCAGTGTAGCAGTCCATTAACGGAGCGTGCTTCCCTGTCCCTCCTGGTGCGTAAGGGCAAAGTGTGGTAGGAATAACAGGTTGTGTGACGGCGAAGCCGCTCTGTTTTTTAGAAGAGTTGATTTCAAATTTTAATAAACGTGTGTTATGGAAATGTGCAGCAGGAAAACAAAAGGAAATAACCGCAAAA
>JAFDXG010000045.1 GCA_018268105.1 Bacteroidota bacterium
ATGAAAAAAAATTCCAAAACTTTGACTGCAATGCTTCTCATTGCATCCATTTATTTAATGGCTTCCTGTAAAAAAGATGAGGCTCCGAAAAAAGATCTTGCCACATCCAAAAAAGAATGGCTGACAGGCACCTGGAAACAGAAAGATATTCAACTGGCAGTCACTACATCGGTAAAGGTTGGGGGAACTAAAATTAAGCTGAAAGAAGGCATGAGTATGCTGGATGACCCTACCATCAATTATTTGTTAACAAGAGGAGGTGCAAGTCCCAATCCATTTTTGTACACCCGTGACAATGTATATAACTTCAATAGTGATGGAAGCTATAAGGTAGACGGGATTGTTGATTTTGGTAGTGGTACTCATGTGCTGGTTGGCGGATCAGGCACCTGGGATACGGAAGTATACAGCTCCGTGTTAGCATTATTCCCTTCAAAAGAGAAAAGAGATCCGCATTGGATCAATAATATTACTGCAAGCCGTTTAAACCTGGCCATCTCTGTGTTTCTGGGTAAGGATTTAGGAGATGTTCCCATGAAGCTATTACTTGAGAAGCAATAAATGTGATTGTAATTCTAACTTGAAAACAAAATCTTTCCATTAAACCATCAATTGTTATGAGGACTTGTTTCTTTATTGCCAGGTTGATATCCATGTGTTGCCTGGTACTTTGTTTTAATTTTTATGCAGTTGCTTCTGATTTTACCGTAAAAGGCAGGGTGTCTGATGCCAACAATGCACCGGTAGCCGGGGTAACTATAACCGAAAAAGGGACTTCAAATGCTACTACAACAGATAATGAAGGCCGTTATTCCATTAATGTAAAAAATGCAAATGGTGTTCTGGTCTTTAGTTCCATAGGTTATAAGACTATAGAAATGGCAATAAGTGGCCGTTCCCAGATCAATGTAACAATAGAAACTGCGGCCCAGGAGCTTTCTGGTGTGGTGGTTACTGCACTTGGTATAACCCGGGAAAAGAAATCATTGGGTTACTCAGTTGAAGAAGTAGCAGGAAAAGAAATGAACCGTGTAGCACAGGAAAATGTACTGAATGCCATGTCGGGGAAAGTAGCAGGGGTAACTATTAATCAGACCGGAGCCGCAGGCTCATCGGTAAGTATGGTTATACGCGGGGCTACTTCGCTGAGCAGCGACAATCAGCCATTGTTTGTGATAGATGGCGTTCCCATTGCCAATACACTTAATAATATCAGCCAGGTAGGTAATGATAACCGGGTGGACTATGGAAACTCTATAGGCGGCATCAACCCTGACGATATTGAAAATGTTTCAATACTAAAGGGACCAAGTGCGGCAGCGCTGTATGGTTCAAGAGCAGGCAATGGTGTGGTACTCATTACCACAAAAAGCGGTAAAGGACTCAACAAGACTACCGTAAGTGTTACTTCAAATACCGTATTTGATAAACCCTATAAGTTTTTAAAATGGCAGACGAAATATGCAAGCGGAATTTTTCCGGCTATTCCGGTAAGCATATCGGGTAACCTGTTTACCGACCCTCTTGGTTTAGGGGACCCACGTTTTAACCCGGATTATGTAATTATTGATGAATCGGGCGGCGCCGGCGGTCCTGAACTAGACCGGGGTTATAATGCGATTCAATGGAATAGCCCCCTGGATGAAAATGGTAAGCAAATTGCTATTCCTCTTGTTTCCCATCCCAATAATGTAAAAAACTTTGTGCAAACTGGTATTACAAGCGCAAATGGGGTATCCGTTGCCAATAATACGGAAAGGATGAACTACCGCATTTCTCTGTCGGATATGCGTAACCGTGGGATCATACCTAATTCAGACCTTTTCCGGAATACATTAGATATTAGTTCTTCATTTAAAGTAAGCAAAAATTTCCGGCTGAGCACCAACATTGATTTTAGCAGAAACAGGTCGAATAACCGGCCTGCCGGTGAAAGGGGTACCAATCCTTTACAATGGGCTTATGCCGTGTCTCCAAACAATGATATCAGAGATTTAAAAAATTATTGGGTACCGGGGCAGGAAGGTCTTGCCGTAGTATCTACACATCCTTCGGCGAATAACCCCTATTTTCTGGCCTACGAAGTGAATAATGGTTTTGTGAGAGACCGGGTATTTGGTAATATAAAAGCCGACTGGCAGATTACCCCTGATCTTAGCCTAATGCTGCGCTACGGGTTAGATAATCTTAATGAAAAGAGAGAAGTAAAAATGTCGAATGGCTATACCAATGATCCCCTCGGCGCTTATGGTATTATCAATCTGAGGAATTTTGAAAGCAATGCAGATTTTCTTCTTACCTATAAGAAAAACCTGAATGCATTTCATATTTCCGTTTCTGCCGGAGGAAATGCACGTTATCTGAATGGTTCTTCTGAAAACATAAGCACCAAAAATGGTACAGGTTTGATTGTTCCGGGAGTATTCACTATCCAGAACATCCTGCCGGCCAACCTTAATTATGGTAACAGCCGTTTTGAAAAAGGAGTAAACAGTCTGTATGGAATGGCAACGGTTGGGTTTAAAGAAATGATCTATCTTGATGTGAGCGGACGTAATGACTGGTCGAGTACCTTGCCGGGCGCCAAACCTTATTTTTATCCGTCGGCTTCTTTGAGTGTGCTGGCAAATGAAATATTAGGTGTTACCTCGCAGAATATCAATCTCATCAAGCTGAGAGGTGGTTACGCACAGGCAGGTAATGATGCCAGCCCTTATATGTTATATAGCGTTTTAGGGAATGCCGGCACATGGGGAGATGTACCCAGGCTGTCTACTTCAGGAACCCGGCTCATTGAAAATCTTAAACCGGAACAGGCAACTTCTTATGAAGTTGGTATTGATGTTAACCTGTTCAGAAACAGGTTCCACTTAGCGGCTACCTATTACAGGGTAGATAATAAAAACCAGATATTCAGTACTGGTTTGCCATCCTCCACCGGGTATACATCAAAAAATATCAATGCCGGATTATTACGTAGTTATGGTTATGAACTTACTGTAGGAGGTACTCCTGTTCAAACTAAAAACTTGCGCTGGGACATCAGTTTTAACCTTACCCGCAACCGCACCAAAGTGATGGAACTGGCTGATGAAATGCCTTATTTTACCTATTGGTCAGACGCCAAGGGCGGTGCTTATACTTTTTTAGGGGAAGAAGTGGGAGATATTTACGGGCCTAAGCTAAGAGTAGTAGAAGATAAATCATCACCTTATTATGGATGGCCTTTATTAGATGGGAATAATGAGGATGGCGCCAAATGGGTAGCATTGGACGGACTTCAAACCAGAAACAAAATTGGGAATTTTAATCCCCGTTTTATATTGGGTGCACAAACTTCCATTAGCTGGAAAAACTGGACGCTGAGTGCAACATTCGATTGGAGGAATGGCGGACAGTTTGTTTCACAAACCTATCGCTATGGTGTTGAAGATGGAAGGGCCTCACTGCAGTTTGACAATTTCTGGGATCCGGGTACTATGAGTGGTAAAGAACTGAGGGATTACTTAGTTGCCCATGCCGATGAACTGATAATACCCCATGATCAAAGATTTATAAGAATAGGTTGGCCTACACCCGAAAGGGCAAGCTACCCGGTTTCTATAGCCGGATATAATCTGCCTTATGGTGGTTTGATTGCTCCGGGTGTATATGCATCAGGGTATGATGTTAACGGTAATCCAACAGGGTATACTGAAAACCTGGGAGAAAATATTCTGGGTATGGATGACCCTAACGATAAAACTAAAAAAACAATTCCGCTGCTTTATGCAGTAAGTAATGCATGGGATTTCATGGAACCCACTTTATTTTCCGCTTCTTATATTAAGCTAAGAGAATTATCGCTTAGCTATAACTTACCGCAGTCGCTGGTAAAATCATTGAGAATGCAGGATATCAGCTTTGGTGTATATACAAGAAATGTAATTTTATGGACCAAGGCCAAAATCGGCATTGACCCGGAGAATGCGTTTCAGCCTACCACAGGTGTTCAGGGTGGAATACAATTTAAACAGGGTATCGAACGATACAATGTAACACCTTGGACTATACCGGTAGGGGTGAAACTTAATATAACATTCTAAGAAATTTATACCTTTTTGATATGAAAAAGATTTATATAATAGTATTGACGGTAGTATCATTGATTGCAGGACAATCATGTCAGAAACACCTGGTGGAGCTTAACGAAAACCCGAATGGTGCTGATCCTTCAAAGACTAATCCGAATTTAGTGCTGTCTACAGTATTGACAGAGTCAGGAAGAGCATTTGTTAACCTGGGTTATCTGGATATAGCAGGTGTAATGCAACATACACAAAAAGACGGCTGGGGAAGCGGGCACAATAACTATGACTGGGGAAATTCTAATGACTGGAGTGGTTATTATGGTATCTTAAGAAATAATCAGTTTGTTTACGACAAGGCCGTAGAGCTCAATTATCCTCTGCACCAGGGCATAGCGTTGGTGATGAAAAGCCTTGTTTTTGGACTGATAACTGATTTGTGGGGCGATGCTCCCTATAGTGGTGCATTAAAAGGAAATCTGGACGGCGCTAAAAACACTTTTCCCAGTTACGATGCTCAGCAGAGCATCTACGATAGTATTTTAGCTAATCTCGAAAAAGCAAATACGATTTTAAACGAGTCATCCTTCAATAGTTCAACCGGGCCGGCAGATATTTATTACGGAGGAGATCCGCTCAAGTGGAGAAAGTTTGCCAATTCTCTTGCCTTGCGGTATTACATGCGGCTTTCAGAAAAGTTACCATCAGTTGCAAAACAGGGAATTGAAAAAATAGCGGGGGATCCTTCAAAATATCCGATTATCACTTCGGTAGCAGATGAGCCGGCAATGGGCTTTCCGGGGAACAGTGATGGAGATTCCTGGCCTGCTTATGCAGTTCCCCAGTCAGACAGCACCAATTATATAAGGATTAAAATGTGCAATACCCTGGTAAAGGAATTGTTGAGTAAAAAAGACCCGAGGATTAAGGTGTGGGCTGAACCGGTTACCGAATCTATCTATGTTGATCCGGATCTTTCGGGGAATGTAAGTAAAGTGGTGTATGATACCGTCATCAATGGGGTACTACGGCCAAGAGTATTAATTATAACCAGCGAGTTTCTTGCAGCAAAAGGAATAACCGAAAATGATATCAATCAGGATCCTTATTATGTGGGGTTGCCGGTAGCATTAAATGCACCTCAAACCTATAATCTGAGCCCCGATGTTCAGCAGGCGTCTCATAATACGCATGTATCGTGGGTGAACAAAAATTTTGCCAAGGGGAATGCAGGAGGTATAAAAGTGCGGCTGATAACTGCGGCAGAAGTCCACTTCATTCTTGCAGAAGCAGCGGCAAAAGGTTGGAGTGCGGGCGATGCAGAAGATCATTACAACAAAGGAATTACTGCTTCTTTTTCTGTGTGGGGACTGGGGGCAGAGGCGCTGGCATATATTACACAGCCTGAAGTGGCTTATGATGGGACGATTAAACAGATATTAACTCAAAAGTGGATAGCGAGCTGGAGCATGGCTACAGAAGCCTGGTTCGACTGGCGCAGAACCGGTTATCCTGAACTGCATGGCGTAGAGGGGAGAACTGTGGCAAAAGAACTTCCCCTGCGTTTCTACTATCCGCTTGAAGAAAGAAATCTGAATAGCGCTAATGTTGAGGCTGCAAATAGTAAGCTGAGACCTACTCCGTATTCCGACAAAGGCGGTAATGGGAAGCAGAACAGCCCATGGTCCCAGCCATGGATTGTGCAGGACACAGGGAAACCGTGGTAGAGAAAATAGAGGTAAGGAATAAGGTTTATAGTATATGAGATCGAGAGGCTTTCTGCTATCAACCTTCTGCCAATAATATTAAACCGGAGATATAATCGTTTGGAAGATGTATATAAGAGTATTTATTTTTTTTCTTTGTATAGTTAGTTTCAATCTTAAAACCTACACCCAGGATTTCAAAGCCGGAGCGGCAGTGAGGGTCATTACACCTGACCCCCTGCTGCCGGTTTCCGGTGGTATCGGCACACCTAAACCTGCCACAATCAAACAGGGTGACTTGTATGCCAGGGCGCTTGTCCTGGAAAAAGGTAATACCCG
>JAFDXG010000046.1 GCA_018268105.1 Bacteroidota bacterium
ATAGGGGCCACTTTAATGACATTTGCAGAAAATGTAGCCCGCGACAGGGGATATGCAACACTCACTATGCATGCCCGGAAGTCGGCAGTAGGTTTTTACCAGAAATTTGGATACAATATTACCAGTGATGAATTTTATGAAGTTACTATTCCGCATTATGTGATGGAAAAGAAACTGAGGTAGTGATTAACTGTTAGCTGTAAGCTGTCAGCTTTTAGCCTTCAGTGCAATGCCTTGTTTGTGGGGCGTGTTCATTTCCTCATATACCTGTTGCGTTTCTTTTTGTGAGACCTGCGTCAGGATAGCTTGAAAACTGGTGGGGATACCTGCAATTGTAAAATGTATATGCCTGGTAAAAAGCGTTCTGTTCAGTATAAAACAATGAGGCAGTAATATTCACAATTCACAAAATGAGCTATCCTGCACTCATCTGTCAAATGATTATAGAATGGAAGAAGGTTGTCAAATTAGCAGGGAGCTAAACGCCGTACTTTTCTTTTAATATTTTTTCATGGTGCCGCCAGTGACCGACGAGTATATAACCCAATGCCTGCGTTGTTACTTCATGGGTGCTTGCAAATCCTCTTTCGTTTAAGGCTTTATCGCTAAGATGTTCAAATAACACAATAGTAAGCTTTCTTACCAGCAACATCTCCTCTTTTAGTCCTTCCAGCGATCGTCCCGAAACCTCTGCGTGTTCTGCATATCCATCATGATCAAACCCCGGCAGGTGTTGTTTTTCACCTCTTGCTATACACATAGCCCGGTATGCAAATACTTTTTCAGCATCTATTGTGTGCTGCAATACCTGTTTTGTTGTCCATTTGCCGGCCGCATAAGCATAGTCGGACTTATCCTCTGGTATTGCAGAAAGAAAAGCAGACAATACGGGTAATGAGTTTGCAATTATTTTTCTAATATCTCCGGTTTCAACTAATGAAACATATACTTCAGAAGATGGGGCATAATCTGCAGGAAGAGGACGCATCATCATTTTTTTATAAAGGTAGCGATTCGCAACCGGAATATTTATTTAATACCGGCTGCAGGTTCGCTATTGTGCTTCCGTTGCGTCGCAATCACTTCATCTGTATATCCCTGGGGAGCTATAACCGGAGCGAATGCTAAAACGTAACAATACAATTTATCAGGATGCTATACTTTCACGAATATTTTCTTTCGGTAAAGGATATATAATATTATCCATTGCAATGCTAGCGAACCCAGCGCATTGCAGGCAGGATGCCACTTATCTGCAAGGTGACCGTAAAAGCCACTGAACAATAATTTGGAACTATAGTCAAAGTCAATGAATCGCACCATCAGGTAAATGACCAGTGCGTTCATCCCGATTACCTTAAAAAAGAAGGTCCATTTTTTTATACCACGTACATCTATTACCCAGTAAAAAGTAGCCAGGAAAGCGAAGGCCATCCCTGCAGTGAGTAAGATGAAAGAACTCGACCATAAATGTTTATTGACAGGAAAAAAACTGTTCCATACAAGACCTGATACAATACCAGCCACACCCATACCATACAATTGCAGTAATTTTTTATGCTCTGTAATTTTCGATTGCAACACCGTACCTGCCACTGATCCGAGTATAGTAAGACACATGGCGGGAAATTGGGTAAGCAAAGCATTTTCATCATAAGTCTTTTGAAGTAATCGCCCCGGCATAAATGTGCGATCAAACCAACCCACAAGGTTTCCTTCAAATGACAGGTCACCTGCTCCATAGCCCGGTACCGGAATAAGTAATAATGCAGCGCAATACATAATCAATATACCAGCTACCCAAAAAAACAAAGAGCGGACACGGAAATTAAGAAACAAAAAAGTAGTGGCTAATGTGGCAATTCCTATACGTCCCAAAACAGTACCGTAACGTATATGTGCAGGGTCAAAAATATCAAGTGGGATATTTTTATCAAGGATTCCAAGTATGATCAAAATAATTGCCCGCCGCAGGGCTTTTTTATATAGTGTTTTTTTGGACAAACCTTTTTCTAATCCCGAACACAGTGAATAAGACAAAGCAATACCTGCCGTAAATAAGAAAAGCGGGAAAATAAAATCGTAAAAGGTAAAACCATTCCATGCCGGATGCTTCAACTGGCGGGCAACTGAATCTATCCAGCTTATACCTGTTACCCCTTCCAGTCGCTCAATAAAAGCCCCACCGCCGGAAATAAGAACCATATCAAAACCTCTGAGGGCATCTACTGAAAGCAGCCGTTTAGAGTTGTTCATGCGGGAGTGATTTTGAACTGAAGTTAAGATAATGTGACCATTTCATTTTTGCCAATACTCCTTTCACAAAAAAAATAACCACATTATTTTCAACTCTCCTGTTTTCTATCTATCTTTTCTGTCGGATTGAATGATTTACCATCATTCTTTCCATAGTTTTAAGTTTTACATGAAACAGCAGACGACAAATATGAGCATTTCACGTTTGTCCTCTCTCTTCCCACAGAAAATGCTGCAAAACATTTTAAACTGACCTTAGTATAACAATCACCCGTACACTATATCCCTACCCGCTGCATATCCAACATCTTTCACTTTGCTTATTTACTCAATTAATATTTCTTTTTATGAAACAAAAAGGACACTCCCTCCATATAGGGCTTAACGCAGTAGATCCTGCCCGATATAACAACTGGAATGGCCAATTATTCGCCTGTGAAAATGATGCTGAAGTATATAAAACCATTGCTGAGCAGGCAGGATTCAGCAGTATCACATCACTCCTTACAAAAAAAGCCACCAGTACAAATGTATTGAAGGCAATGAAAAAAGCAGCGGCAGAACTGACTGAAGGAGATATTTTTCTCATTTCCTATTCCGGGCATGGTAGTACCATTGCTGACGAGAATAATGATGAACCCGACCTGCAGGATGAAACATGGTGCCTCTATGATCGCCAGTTGATAGACGATGAATTATTTGAAGCATTCAGCGCTTTCAAATCGGGTGTGCGTATTTTAATGTTTTCAGATAGCTGTCATTCTGGTTCTGTTGCCCGTTTCGTACCCGGGGATAACAGTGCTCTGGCTAAACAAATGCAGCAGCAACAGGAAATAGAAAACAATCTGATACAGCAGGGCTATTTGTCGCGATTGGTACCACAGGAAAAACAGGCGGGTATCAACAATGCCCAACGCACTGTTCTTAAAGAGATCAAAGTAAAACCTGCCTTATCTAAAAACGATATTAAAGCTGCAGTAATGCTTTTTGCAGCTTGCCAGGACAACGAATCTGCACGTGAGCTTGGCGAAAACGGAGTTTTTACCGCCACATTGAAAAAAATTCTCCGATCAGGATTACCCGATGCAGTTAAAACTTATAAAGATCTCTTTAAACAAATTAAACTCACTATTCCTAAGGTACAGTTGCCCAACTTATTTTCTTACGGCAAATCTGTTTCTATGTTTAATTCTGATATACCCTTTAGTATTGAAGGCAATAAAAATGTCAAAATAAGTTTTACACAGGAGGCGCAGCCTAAAAAAAAAATAAAAAAGAAGACTAGCGCCAGCGGTCTTATTATTGATACCGGCAAAAAATCCCCTGCAGTAACTACAAGGGGCAAAGGTGCTAAAGCGCCTCTAAAACCAGTACTGGAAAAAGTGAAAATAACTGCTTCTGAAAATCCCTGGGACAAAGCGTATGAAACCTTTTTTGAAAGAAAAAAGTCAAAGAAACCCACAGTATTTGTTGAGCCGGATATACAATCCGTATATATAAAAGTGCAGGAAAAAAGAACAACCAGGGATTCATCCACCACTTATCTCAACAATTGGCCAAAACCCCAATCAAGCCCTACTGAATTTATCTGGCACCTTGATGATGATCACTCACAACTGCGCAAGGCATGTATAGAAGTACAAAAGAAATTAAAAGCCGACAAACGTACTGCTGATAATATCCGTATCGGGCATGTAGACACAGGTTATCTTCCCGGTCACCCTAGTATACCAAGAAACCTTTTAAAAGACCTTGGAGTAAGTTTCTGGAAAGAAGAATTTGGCGCCAATAAAGGAATAGATCTATTGCATACCGGCACTATTGCAGAGCAGGATGGTCATGGTACAGCCACGCTTGCCCTGCTTGCCGGCAATACAATTTCGCAAAGCGATTCTTATGCTAATTATCAGGGCGACTTTGGCGCTATTCCATTTGCAGAAGTGGTGCCCATCCGCATTTGTGATACCGTGTTTAATGCATTTAATGCAAATGATGTGGCAAGGGGGATAGAATATGCAGTGGATTACGGTTGTGAAGTCATTACTATGTCAATGGCCGGATACCCTACAAGACAGGTAGCAAAAGCGGTAAATATGGCTTATGAAAAAGGAGTGGTCGTAGTAACTGCTGCGGGCAACAATTTTGTAAAAGGTTTGGGAAAGCTTTCACCCAAGGCAGTTTTATACCCGGCGCGGTTCGACCGGGTAATAGCGGCTACGGGAGCTTGTTATGATCATGCACCTTATGATATGGATGCACCCCGGGACCTTATGAAGGCGAGATCGGAAGGGGGGGAGTTTATGCAGGGAAGCTGGGGTCCCGAAAAAGCTATGGACAAAGCAGTAGCCGCCTACACCCCAAATGTTGCCTGGGCAAGTTATGATATGCCGTATAAATTTTCCCGTGCGGGGGGAGGTACATCATCTGCCACACCCCAGGTCGCGGCTACTGCAGCTTTATGGTTGTTATACCATCGCAATGGTCTTAAAAACTTTACCGGCAGCAATGCATGGAAAAAAGTAGAAGCAGTTCGCAGGGCAATATTCAGCACGGCAAGTAAGTCGTATCCCTATTATAAAAAATATTACGGCAATGGTATCATACGTGCTTATGATGCACTGGGCGTAGCAGACTTCAGTGGACTAACACAATCGCCTGAAGCCAGGGTATCCTTCCTGGGAATCATACCCTTTATAAGCACATGGATAAGGAGCAGAAGTAAAAGCAGATCTGCTGCAACTACGGTACAGGATAAGGAGTTAACTGAAATGATTTCTCTTGAGCTGATACAGGTGATATACCAGGATGAAACCTTAATGGACTATGCCGAAGTAATTGAATTTGAAAAACCTGAAGGAGCGGATTTTTTACAGGATCCTGCTGCACGTAACAAGTTCTTCGGACTGATCAGACAATCCCCCTATGCTTCAGATTTTCTGAAAGGTGTGCTGGCAACAAATGCACCTGTGGTAAAAGGAAGACGGAGATGAGGGAGTTTAGTTTGTAAATATTTTTCTCTCACCGATTTCGCAGATATCCACAGATATATTTGTGGATATATCTCTTTCTCTATTCTGTGATAATCAGTGTCATCTGTGAGCAATTTTCTCTCACAGATTTCGCAGATGTGCACAGATTTATTTGTAATTATATCCTTTTCCTATTCTGTGCTAATCAGTGTCATCTGTGAGAAATTTTCTCTCACAGGTTTATTTATTTCACGTTCTGATTTCTTTGCGCATAAAAAGATAATATGTCAAAGCAAAACATACCGTTGTAGCAGCGAGCAATCCTGTCACTTGTGGCCATACAATCATAATACTTTCCCTGAATGATAATGGCGAGGGTATAGCGCCGGCCATTTGTTCCATAGTTAAAGGTCCCAGGCTTCTCACAGAAGGCATTAACAGCGTTGTTGCGGCATCTGTATACAACTGGTTTGGGGCAAGCCGCATAAACGACAAAAGAAGATCATTGTATGATGCTATATCGCCGGGCTGCATATAGTCAGAGCCAGGAAGTATGGATGACACTATGAGATTTACAATAATCTGGTAAAATACCGTAAAAAATAACCAAATCCCTATGGCCGTAAGTGCTGATGTAGCTGCATGCCTGAAACTAACAGAAAGGCAGATGGAAAGACTCAACCAGAAACCTACATAAATGATACTCAGTACCACAAATGCAAGAATGCGAAGTAACTCCACCGGTTCTATAGGTACACCTGTAATGATTAATCCCCCGCCAATCATAAGTAAAGCGAGGCAAAAAAACAATACACTTACTACTATTAAAGCTCCAAAAAATTTTGCCAGCAATACATTGTCACGATATACAGGTTGCGCTATCAGGCGGGTGAGTGTTCCATTGTTTTTTTCTGCATTTATTGCATCAAACCCAAGAGCAATTCCCAGCAATGGCCCAAGAAAACTAATAAATATGTGAAAAGTGGGCAGGGTACCATCCGAAATAGTAAGCAGTTTCAAATAGATAAATAAACGATCCGGGTCTTTCATATTTGTTACCGCCTTCCCAATATTACCCAGCGATACATACATAGACCCGAGAAATGTAAGAAAAATCAGAGTCAGCATGACAATAAACCGCCAGCTCCGAACATGATCCCCGGTCTCTTTGCGCACCATTACCCAAAATGGACTAACAGGTTTATGCTGAACCCGGCTATTGTGCAGTATTCCTTTTGAAAAAATATCTTTGAAATAAACCAGCGGACTTACCATTGGCAATATTGTTCTTTAGTTTGTTCTCAAAATAACGGTGATATATTTCATCCAGTCCATATTCCTTTTTGTGTACACCAGTTAAATTAAACCCTTTTTGCACGAAGTAGCGTACTAAATCTGGTGTAATATCCTGACGGCATGACAACTCAACGGTATTTTCTTTTACATCAATATTTTTTATATCATCCCGCATACGAAGTTCTTCAGCCGGTTCCAGCAAACTCTGTTGATCTTCTCTTACAGTAACGAGTATTACATACGATTCTTCACCAAATAAGTTTCTCGACAGCGTTTCAATATCACCTTCCACCAATAATTTTCCCTCAACAAAAATGCCAACCCGGTCGCAGACTTGTTGCACCTGGTGAAGGTGATGTGATGATAACAATACTGTAAGTCCCTGTTGCCTGCTGAGCTGGTGTATGAGAGATAAAAATTCCTTAATACCACTGGGGTCAATACCCAGAGTAGGTTCATCAAGAATTATTACTTCAGGGTTCCTGATTAGTACATCAGCAAGACCAAGCCGCTGCTTCATACCCCGTGAATAAGCAGATGTTTTTTTATTCATCTCATCACTTAGCCCAACTATTGCCAGTGTTTCCTTTGCACGGGTTTCTATTTCATTTTCTGCGATTCCGTTTAGTCGTCCTATATACATCAGGTTTTCAATCGCTGTCATACTATCGTAAAAGCCTACGCTATCGGGCATATAACCTACTTTTCTTTTTACAGCAATAGGGTTTTTAGTAGCATTTACCCCACACACAAAAGCATTTCCCGCTGCAGGTTCTGTCAATCCCAGCATCATCAGTATGGTAGTGGTCTTCCCGGCACCGTTTGGTCCAAGCAGCCCAAAAATTTCGCCCTTGTTAATATTTAAATAAAGGTTATCAACAGCTTTAAGTGAACCATAGTTTTTCGTCAATCCTTTCAGTTCTATGATGGGAGTCTCCATAATATCTTATCTTCTTCCGTATTTACGAATCAGGTAATATACTATTCCCAAAGCAAGCAGGATAACAATTATACCCAACCACCCAGATAATAACGAGGTTTTTACCGTCATACGGAATACCGCATTAGCAGTACTATTGTTATTCCTTACGGTAAAAGTGGAAACATAATCACCGGCAATAGTTTTATCAGGCACGGTGAGTGTTGCAGTAATATCTTTGGTTTGTCCGGGATCAAGCCTTTCTACTTTTGACGGATTAAATGTTGCACTCCACTGTGTTGGGGTTTGAGATGAAAATTCAAGATTATCGAGGGGAATCGTTCCTGAATTTTTTACAATCAGTTGTATCTGTTTACTTCTGCCTTCTGTTATATCGCCGCTAAGTAGCCCTGTAGGTGTAGAAAAGGTAAGTTCGTAGCTTCCTTTTACTACCGCTTCCAAATTAAGATGAAGCGTATCGCCGTTGCTGACAGCACTTACAGGAATATTATATTTACCGGGCTTTGCAACAGGAGATGCAGATATTTCAATTGTTATTTCCTGTGTCTTTCCCGAATCCAGTTTAACCGCTGCAACCATGCTACCCTCAGTGCGAAACAAAGCAACCCAGCCCTCGGGGGCGCTTGCAGCTAATTCATAAATATGCGAGTATCCGCTACCGTTATGCAATGTAGTATTGTAACGGAATGGATCTTTTACCGCTGCTTCAATATTCATTAGTCGCGCCGTAAAGGTTGACTTTCGACTGGTATTACCCTGCTGAGCATGTGTGGACGCTGCAGAAAAAATAAAATAAGTTAAGAGACAAAAGAAAAAATAGGTACAAAATCGTACTGGCATAGCATTAACAAATATTGATAATTGGTTAAAGAATACTTATTCTACCTGAAGTTGATGCGCGAAAATAATAATGCTCAAAAAATGAACTTGTTAATAAAATGCAAAAAGAGTACTATGAAATAACTCAAATAAGCTGTATTAGAATCTTATTTTTCATCTCATACTTTTTATTATTCACTTCTGAACTACCGCGCTCCCGGTGGACAATATTTACGAAGATAATCAGTGTATAAGGTTTGCAGATGTTTGCTTGTACCTTCCCCTTCGCTGATACTGTGAGTGCGATTGGGATAAGCCATAAACTGGAATTGTTTATTGTATTTAATCAATTCATTTAGCAACATCTCCGCATTTTGATAATGCACATTGTCATCACCTGTGCCATGAATATATAATAAATTACCCCTCAAACCGCTGACATGTGATACCGGAGAACCTTTAATAAAATCTTCTTTACTTTCCTGGGGAACTCCCATATAGCGTTCCTGGTAAATATTATCATATGTAAGCTGATTGGCTACAGCAGCAATGGCAATCCCTGTTTTAAAAATTTCCGGGTATTGAAAAAGTAAATTCAATGTAGATGAACCACCACCACTCCAGCCCCAGCATGCAACACGTGATGTGTCAAGATATGGACGTTGTTCAAGTAGTTTCTTCATCCCCATCGCCTGGTCGCGAATATTAATAATGCCGATATTCCTGTAAATAGCTTTGCGCCAGGCAGCGCCCTTTAGTGTTGGGGTGCCGCGATTATTAAATGAAACATAGAAATAACCATCCTGCTCCAAATTGCCAATATACATACGATTCTTTCCGGCAGTAGCTACATCCTCCACTGTAGTTGATCCCGGCTCGCCATATACATATAACAACACAGGGTATTTTTTTGAAGGATCAAAGTTGTCGGGTTTACTAATCCAGCCATCCATGGTAACATTGTCATCGGTTGTGATAGAAAAGAATTCAATGTCTTTCCGGACGGACATTTTCATGGTGTTTTCAATACTTTGTTCTTCACGCAAAGGTTTGTGATCCGGGAGACTTATCCATTCATATACTATAGCAGTATTGCGATTGGTAAACGTATGCAAAGCCAGATGTGCCCCGGGCGATATTTCATACCCGTGTGTACCTTGTAAATTTGCCGGCGACACCAATTCTAATTTGCCTTTCCCATCAAGTGTAGTTCTGTACAGGTAGCGTTGAATGGCGCTTTGAGGTGATGCAATGAAATATACATAATTGTTCTTTTCATCAATAGCGCTTATTGTTTCAATATCGTAGTTGCCTTGTGTAAGTAATATTTCACTCTTCCCATTAGCACTCACCCGATATATATGGCGCCACCCGTCCTTTTCACTTACCCATAAAAAATCTTTTTCCCCGTTAATCCATTCCCAGCCCTTCGGATCATCATCATTCCACCTGCTTTTAATATCTATCCATGCTTTATCAGATTCTGTATAAATCTCTTTAGTTGTTCCTTTATCGGCACTGCAAATAAATATTTTAGATTCATTCTGTTTGCGATTCATCTGCTGTACTATAAGCGTTTTATTATCTCCCGTCCATTCCATACGGGGAAGATAATGCTGTTGTGCATTGCCGGGAATATTCATCCAGGTAGTTCTCCCACCGGCTGCATTTACTACACCGATTCTTACTACCGATGGAGGCTGACCCACTTTCGGATATTCCACCGGAATAACAAATGAATAAATGGAGTCGGTAGTATTCAGCATAAGATAGTCCCTTGTTTTTCTTGCATCTACCTGCCAGTATGCAATATGTTTACTATCGCCACTCCACCTGAAACCATCGCGACATCCAAATTCCTCTTCATATACCCAGTCAAAAGTACCATTGATCATTTGCCGTGTACCATCAGTTGTCAGAGCGATTGTTGCTTCTGTATTCACATCTTCCACATAAATATTTCCCCTGCTTACGTAGGCTACTTTTTTTGCATCAGGAGAGAGTTTGGCATACATTAAACTTTGTGATGGTTTTCCCTTTCCTACCTGTCTTAATTTTCCTGTTGACCTGTTTAATAACCAGTAATCTCCTCTTGTCCTGTATCGCCATACTTTAGCAGTATTGGTAAACAGGAGAAGAATATTATTGTTTGAGCTTATTTCAAAATCAGCAACCTCTAATGCTGTGGTTTGTCCAACAGGAGTAAGCTGTTCGGCTGTTGCCAGTGTTGTAACAGGTTGTGCTGCCAATGGATTGATTCGCTGAATAGCCTGATGATCCGACTGATAAAAACCCGTTCCGTCTTTTGTCCAGTTAACTTCTTTGGATCTAAACTGACTGAAAGTGGAAATACAATGTATAACAAAAAACAGAAGGAACATATTTGTTCGTATAAACCTGAAAAACATTTTTTATAAATTTATTTTGAACAGTAAATATAAAAAAATGGGGAAATTGTGCTGTTTATTTAATGTGTATACCCAATATTGTATTATACTATGCCGGTTAAGAATGATGAGAAACTAAGACTTGATAAATATTTGTGGGCTATTCGCTTATTCAAAACAAGAAGTTTGGCAGGCGAAGCCTGTGATAAAGGGAAAGTGAAGTATAATGGCGACCAGGCCAAACCATCCAAAAATGTACACATTAATGATGAGTACGAAGTGAAAACCGAAACAAAAAGATGGAGAATAAAGGTAGTAGGTTTACTACACAACCGCGTGCAATACAGCGAAGCCATTAAATATTATATTGACATTACCCCGGCAGATGAAATGGAAAGGATTAACTACCAGGCATCCAGTTTTCACACGGGAAAACGCCTAAGTAAAGTGGGCAGACCTACCAAGAAAGAACGCAGAGATATAGATGAGTTTCTTGAGGAATAATTTTTTTATAATCATACATCCTTTCTGTTTCATATTTCGTCTATGAATACGAAGTTGATATGTGTTGCTCAAATATCTGAAAATTATTTTCAATCCGTACCCCTTTGTATACAGGCCGGCCATCAAAAGTTGATTGACCAGTCAGGAACATAACCGTAGGCACCCTTGTACCCTGATTTCTCCATCCATTTGGCCGGTCTGTATGTAAGTGCTTTAGTGCAATAATATTCCCATTTTATGTGAGAAAGGATCGGATAAACGTGAAGTTCTCACATTAGTCGTTTACGTTTAATTTACCCCGTACTTTAAAGGTTGTTATTTAAGAAACACTACACTTAGTACCGCATAGTTATCTTTGCAGCTATGCATATAGATATCATCAGTGTATTGCCGGAATTACTCGAAAGCCCTTTTGCACATTCCATTTTAAAAAGGGCTAAAGATAAAGGTCTTTTGCAAATTGAAGTGCATCACCTGCGCAAGTGGGCTGTAAATGCTTATGGTCAGGTAGACGATTATCAATATGGTGGCGGAGCAGGAATGGTGATGATGTGCGAACCGCTGGCAAATGCAATAGAATCACTTTCGGCAACGAAAAAATTTGATGAGATCATTTATCTCACTCCTGATGGCGAACGGTTTAATCAAAAAACAGCCAATAGGTTGTCGCTCCATCAAAACCTCTTATTGATATGTGGACACTACAAAGGCATTGATGAAAGAATAAGAGAGCATTTTATTACCAAAGAAATTTCTGTTGGAGATTATGTATTAAGCGGTGGTGAGCTGCCTGCTGCTTTACTGGTGGATGCCATTGGACGTTTATTGCCAGGTGTACTGAATGATGAGACTTCTGCCTTATCCGATTCATTTCAGGATAACCTGCTTGCACCGCCGGTGTACACCAGACCGGCCGAGTTTCGCGGGTGGAAAGTGCCCGATATCCTGCTGAGCGGCGACCCCAAAAAAATATCTGAATGGCGGCATGAAATGTCTGTTAAACGTACTGAAGAAAGAAGGCCTGATATATTAGAGGAATAAACTACAAAACCAAAGTGTGACTAACCTTCACTATAATTGATGATAAAAAATAGTATGAGACAGATTCTATTTTTATTGTGGTTGATAATATTAACCATGCTGTATTCCTGCAACAATCAGCAAAAGTCAGTATTAAATGATGTAGAACGGGATACTACTATCACTGTGAAAAACTCCTACTCCAAACTTTTTTTTGACAGTTTACAACTGGAGCATTTCATAGCGCAACACAAGATACCTGACAGCCTTGCAGAACAGTTCAGAAGTTTTTATAACGCTCGCAACTTTCAGTATGCCTGGTTTTTTAATGATGGCCCAGCTGAACAGGTGTATAACTTTTTAAACCTCCAGAATGATTATATTGAATATAGCCGTGATAGCAGTTTATATGACCCCTCACTTCAGCAAGTATTTGATACATTAGAAACAGGAGGGCATATATTCCCTTTGAATGACAGTAGTAGAATTAATGCTGAACTTGCCCTTACCAACCAGTTTTTCAGGTATGCTGCAAAAGCTTACTTTGGCGACAGCAAGCTAAAAATTAGTGATTTGAAATGGTTCATTCCCCGCAAACGAATTGATGTGGTTGCAACGCTCGATTCCCTGATAATTAATAAGGGTGAAAATACAGGCAGTTATATGCCGGTAAACCCATATTACCTGAGTCTTAGAAAAAGACTGATACAGTATTATGATATAGAGAAAAAAGGGGGGTGGCAGCCAATGCATATAACATCAAAAAGACTAAAGATAGGGGACAGTGCTGAAGTGATAAGCAGGATAAAACATCGCCTGTTTCTAACAGAAGATTTTAATGAAAAGGATACTTCAGGTTTATTCACTGAGGCGCTCTCAGTGGCAGTAAAGCATTTTCAACAGCGTCATGGTTTAACAGAAGATGGAATTATTGCCGGGAATACAATTTATCAGCTCAATCAACCTGTACAGCAGAGAATCAGGCAAATGCTTATAAACCTGGAACGTATGCGGTGGGTACCCTCCGCAATCAATACGGATTATATACTCGTGAATATCCCGGAATTTGCATTGCATGTATTTGAAAAGGGGAAATTAAAATTCAGTATGAAAGTGGTGGTAGGGAGCGGACAACACAATACAGTCATCTTTAAAGGAGATTTGAAATATGTAGTATTCAGTCCATACTGGAATATACCGCCAGGTATACTTAAAAATGAAATATTACCGGGGATGCAGAGAGACAAGAATTATCTTGTCAGACACAATATGGAGATTACCGGATATTCAGGAAGTCTTCCAAATATAAGACAGAAGCCGGGGCGTAATAATTCATTAGGTAAAGTAAAATTTCTTTTCCCCAACAACTATAATATTTATCTGCACGATACCCCAGCTAAAAGCTTATTTGGTGAAAACAAGCGGGCATTCAGCCATGGTTGCATTCGGGTAAGCGAACCTTTAAAACTCGCCGAGTTTCTCCTGCGCGATGATAGCACCTGGACTACGGCTAAAATCACCGCCGCAATGAACAGCGGTAAGGAAAAATATGTAACATTAAAAAAAACTGTTCCGGTATTCATTGGATATTTTACAGCATGGGTTAACTCTCAGGGACAACTCAACTTCAGAGATGATGTTTATGGCCGAGATATAAAGCTGGGCGAAAAATTATTCAACTAAGAAAACCGCATTTTACAATGTAGTTTAATTTATTTTGATCATCTTCAAAAGTTATTTCACAACGGTTTTTATTGTCAGGATTTGTTTGAGAAGTAGACATTGGATTTGTTTGGTATATCACACCGTGTTCTGTGGAAAATTTTTATTGTGTTGAAATAATATATCCGGCTTTTCTTTGAACTGCAATCCAATACCCAAATATATCAAGACCGTATCAACGGTATCAGCAACCTGAGATACCAATGCATTTCGTGAACAGAATATGCATTATCTATAACTATATGAAAATAAGAGTTTCAGTTCAGTTGTAATAACCCGGTGAATGTATCTCAGCATTTATCCAGTGCCTGCATAATGTCTGCAATAATATCAGACGCATGCTCCAGCCCTACAGAAACCCGGATCAGTCCGGGAGTGATACTAACAGACTCCTGTTCTTCCCGGCTCAGCTTGGAGTGAGTAGTGGATGGGGGATGAGATGCAATGCTGCGGGTGTCGCCAAGATTTGAAGTAAGGGAAAGCATTTTTAATGCATTCATGAATTTCTTACCGGATTCCACACCACCTTTAAGATCAAAAGTAACCAACCCGCCACCACGTGTCATTTGCTTTTTAGCAATCTCATACATGGGGTGGGAGGGGTGGAAAGGATATTTAATAGAGTTAAGCTTCGAATGCCCATCCAGCGCTTTTACCAATGTCTCCGCATTATCACAATGGCGTTGTATACGCACATCGAGCGTCTCCAGGCTTTTACTTAGCAGCCAAGCATTGAAAGGAGAAATAGAAGGACCGGTATTTCTGCAAAAAAGATATAACTCCCGGATAAGTTCTTTTTTACCTACTACCACACCCCCCAGGACACGGCCCTGCCCGTCAAGCCACTTGGTGGCAGAATGCAGCACAAGATCAGCGCCAAATTGAATTGGTGTTTGTAAAACAGGAGTAGCAAAACAATTATCAACAACCAGAATCAGTTTATGCCTGTGGGCTAATTCACCCAGCCATTCCATGTCTACAATATCAAGTCCTGGATTTGTTGGGGTTTCTACATAAATCATTTTTGTATTGGGCCTGATCAGCGATTCCCATGTCTCAGGGTGCTTTATATCTGCATAGCTGTAATCAATTTTCCAACGCTGCAAATATTTTGTGATGATAGTGTGTGTAGACCCAAAAATAGATTTGCAACTCAGGAGGTGATCGCCGCTGTTCAGGAATGTCATGAAAGTCCCAAAAATGGCGCTCATCCCCGAGGCTGTTGCAAAACCTGCTTCTGCTCCTTCGAGTGCACACATCTTATCAATAAACTCCTGTACAGTAGGATTGCTAAATCGACTGTAAATATTATTATCATTTTCTTCTGCAAAAGCTGCCCTCATTTCCTCTGCATCATTAAAGCAAAAACTTGAGGTAAGAAACAACGGGGTGCTATGCTCCATCTCATTGGTACGGGTTGTTTGTATACGCACAGCTTGCGTAATAGGATGTGTACTCATAAATACAAAAATTAAATATAAGGCGCGCCGGAACAAAACCTTATCGGGTAAGTTCAAATATTATTGTGCCAGTTCTTATAAATTAACGGGTGAGCCATTTACCACTACTTTCCAGTCGAGAGTAGCGCCGGCACGACGAAGGGTTTCTGCAACTGAGCAATATTTATGCATTGATAACTCTACTGCCCGAAATGCCTTTGCAGGTTCCACCTCCCCGGTCAGGTCAAAAACGATTTGAACATCCGTCCACAAAGAGGGTTCCTTTCCATGTTCTCTTTCTCCGTCTATACTAATAGAAAAACCTTTCACATCCTGTTTTTGCTTTTTTAAAATACTCACAACATCCACTGCACTGCAACCGCCCAAGCCGGCCAATAATAATTGCATCGGACGAAAACCTTTGCCATCGCCCCCCTGCTCAACGGGAATGTCTATAGAAAGTGTATTACCACCAGCATCGGCAGCAAAAAACCCATAATCGTTATGGGTGCGGTGTAACTGCATTAACGCCATCCTTTGAAATTTGGCGCAAAGATAAGAAGCAATTCCTATTATTGAGTAACCCTGAAATTAAAGATGATAGTTCCGCGTTGTTCATCGCCAGGGGCAAATTTTAATTGCCGGGCTTTGCGAATTGCAATTTCCTTCATACTTGCATCAGAGGTAGTAGAACCCCGTGGCTGGTAAATAGCGCTGGTAACAGCGCCTGAAGCATCTACAGATAAGTCTACAGCTACCTTGGCATTATCATTAAAATCATCCTGGAATGAAGGCTGACGTACTATTCTCCTGCCTTTTAAATTGCCTTGTATGGTATATCCGCTACCCCTGCCGGAGCCACCAAAACCATCATAATTTTTTGAATCGGGGTCGCCATTAATCTTTCCCCTGTCGCCCGAACCGGTAGCATTTCCTTCACTCCTGCTACCATTCCATGAGTCAGCATTGTTACCACCGGGACCGCTGCCGTCTCCGCCTTTGTAAGTTGCGCGGGGTTTGGGAGGTGTGGGCTTGGGATTTTCTACAATTTGCGGTTTAGTATTCCTGTTTTTTTCTGTAGCAGTATTTTCTTTAGTAGGCAAATTCAAGCTCTTAGGGTTGGACACTTTGGGTTTGGGAACATGTACCTCTTCCGCTTCGGGATCATTATCATCTGTTTCCACCGCTTTTACATCCTGTACAGGAACGTTGGAAGTTTTTGGAGGTGAGTTCACTTCCTTAGGCGCCGATGCCGGGGCACCGGGTATCAGCGGTTGTACATCACCAAAACCATCATCACTGTTGCCCAGGTTCACTTCCATCCCTTCTTCTTCAGGCATAGGCGGTGGTGCAGGAACTGACCAGGAGACAAGGAAAAAGAATAAAAATAAAAGACCGGTGATCACACCCGTGATTGTACCTGCCTTAACATTTTTAGCTGTTTCGAAATCTGAGGACATTTCTTTTACAGAATTTAGTTAAACAAATGTAAAGATGATTATGTTATAAACGTGTGAATCTTCTGGTTGTTTAACACAGAGGAAGGAATTGAGAAATATAACAGAAATAAGGTTTGCGGTTTAACTGCATATATATTCATACCATGCCAAGAATGCACCTTAGGCGGGTATGTTTAACTTGCGTGTAATTATATTTTGAAGCTAAAAACTGTAAACTTCATGAACAAATTCTTACAGAACTCTTTCAGCAATGATAGTATCTGAACAAATCCTTAAAAAAGCATACCATTCTCTTAAGTGCGTTTACGAATCTTCACTGTATATTCTTGCAATAGCTGGTTTGTTATTTTCTTACATTCGGTAAACTTACAGACTGCCGGAATTAATCGGAAACCACCCTTCTTCCCAACTACGTGAAGCACCGCCTGTTTATCAGCAGTGTTAAATAGTCAAAGTGAAAACTAATATTCATGCTTTTGAGGCGGTCTTTGTTCTTTACAACGTATGCAATATATTTTTTTCATACTCTCATTGAATACTTTTTTTTAATTTCGTTATACATTCAAAACAAACAGTATGAGCGCTTATATTTTTTATGCGGTATTCTTCAGAATGTAAATCTCAGATCTGTATTCGTATTCACACGGCCAAAAGTCACCGCAATATAACTGAGTATAAGAATGATCACAATAGCAGCTATCCACCATTTTATAAGTTTACCGGAATACCCGGTGGACGTACTTTCCACCATGTCTTCAGGCTGAGTTACTGATTTTCTCATTAGAAGCCAGATAACAATGAGGTTTACCCAATACAAATGCTGCGAACTGAATTTTGGGGTAAGCCATATAGCGCTGATCACATTGCTGATGATTATATACCATATCAGGTAGATCAGTACAAACCACATTGAATGATATGCAGTTGCCGACTTTTGTGTACCCGGTCTGAAGGTTTTAAGCAATACAATCATCAGTACAACTGATATAGCCCACATAATTAATTGCCAGGTTAGCGCAAATGCTTCGGGATTGGCTGCATTAATTTCTTTACCGGTTCGCATCATGATATTGGTATTAACACCCTCTGTCAAATTGAAAACAGGAAGTATTACGATCAGAAATACCCATGCAAAAATATTTGACATACGCTCCGGGGCTATAGTTACAGGCCAACGGCTGTGAATGAAAACACTATAAGAGAATCCGAGTCCGCTGAAAAAACCGATGGAATACTCCATTACATTCCACCAGTTGAAAATGATTCCTGTAGTTTGCCCCATTCGTTGCAAAAAATTACCCAATGCAAAACCAAATCCGGCGCCAAGGGCACTGAAAAATGCCACACGGAGAGCCTGGTAATTTTTATTTCGATATATATACCACCCCAACGCAAATGCAGCTCCAAGGCTTGCTGCCCATAACTCAGAACGAGGTGGAGTCATCAGCCAACCCAGTTGATATATTAACCATCCCCACACCAAAAAACCACCCACAAACATCTGTACCAGCAATGATGCCCAATCCACTTTCTTTTCTTTGGTTGATTCCAGGGCAAGCCCCGTCATTCCGCCACCAATAAAACCATACAGGCACCCAATCAGCATCAGCATTAGCAACCCATAACTTGTATTGATATAGTCGGCAGTATGTCCATAACCGACAACTTTACCATAACTTATCATACCCCCGGATCCCCAGCCAATAGCACCAAGTGCTATGATCACCGGGAATCGTGCATACCAGTCCTTTCGTCCGGATAATACAATAAGCGTTCCTATACCAATAGCTGCTGCCCATGTGGCACCATATTCATGTCCGATCTGTCCTCTTGCAGCCCAGGCTGTAGCAAAAGCAAGAGCTGTCGGTAACATTTTTTTCAGGAATAAACCGGAAGTATTCATCAGGAAAATATTAAGGGATGAAATAAATTGTGAGAGATAAAACGATAAATACAAAGCGGAAAACCCAAACTTGTATCAGATAGTTGATACCTGATACCTGATTGCTTACACTCTACCTTATCAATTTCTTTCTTTCGCAGCTTTTAAAAGATTATCTTTAGTACCCATCCAATATGCAATCTTTTTCCTGTTCCAGGTATAACATACTGCAATGGTATCACCGAAACTGATCACACCAGGATAGGAATATTCATCATCTTTTGAACCACTGTCAATATCGAGTATCTTCGGCCATGTCTTACCGTTATCTGTTGAAACAGTCAGAGAAAGCGGGGAACGTGAGCCCCAGTTGGATGTGTCCGGATTATATGCCAGTATAAGTGTCCCGTCAGGTAATTTTGTGAGATCAATGCCGCTGTTGGGGTTCGGTAAATTTGTTTTATATCCCTCGGACCAGGTTTTGCCATAATCTTCAGAGTCTGCCCTGTAGATAGCTCCTTCAGAGCTACGCAGCAGCATGTGTATTTTACCTGGAGAAGACTCCCACAGTGTAGGTTGAATAACGCCTTTCCCCTTCATCTTTGTTCTGTCGAGTTTTATATATGCAGTAGCATGCCATGATCTTCCGTTATCGGTACTGATATCTGCAAATGCATTCCAATTACCTTCTTCATGTGATGCGCCGGCAATCCAGGAGCCATTAGATAATACAATAGGCTTATTACGCACAGGACCACGGCCGCCTTTATC
This sequence comes from Bacteroidota bacterium, assembly GCA_018268105.1. Classification (GTDB taxonomy): domain Bacteria; phylum Bacteroidota; class Bacteroidia; order Chitinophagales; family Chitinophagaceae; genus Agriterribacter. Next base: position 19,466 of record JAFDXG010000046.1, read on the forward strand.
ACCAGCTACCAGTTCTTTTGCATCAGTCCAGGTTTCCCCATTGTCATCCGATGTCTTTACCCATGTCTCCCAGGAGGGAATTTTTTTTCCAACTTTAAAAAACAAAAACACTTTGCCCTGCGGCGACTGAAACAATACCGGGTTCCAGTGTGCGTCATTTCTTAGTTTGGCGACCTCAGTGGGTTTGGACCAATTGCCCGGTTCGCCTTTTACAAGCCATATCCCCACATCATCCGTTCCTTCTTTCTTTCCGCCAAACCATGCAGCAAGAAATTTTCCATTTTGCAGATGCAGGATTGTAGAAGCATGGCATTCAGCAAAGGGTTGTCCTTCTTCAAAAAAATATCCATGTGTAAAAGTAATACTGTCATTTGCTGAAGTCATGGTATCACTGGATTTATTTTCTGCAACGGGAGTATTGCACGAAAATATAACTACAGCCGAACAAAGGGCTACGAGTTTCTTAAACATTGCTAAATCAGTTGAGGGAGTTATTTCTTATAATACATTTTCATATTCAGCCTGCTTAATATCAAGCTTCTCGCACCATGACTGCATCATATTCCGAAGCGTTTCCAGTCCTGCTTTTTCTTTTGGCGTAGGCTCCATGGCATGCGCCCTGCTGATAGCATGAATAGGCAATCCCCTCATCTGAAGAAAGAACTTGGCACTCATCGGATAGGCTGTATGAACAATCACATCAGCTTTGATTAGCTCTGCCTGCAACCAGGCTACTTCCTCCTGCTTATCGGGATTATCAATATTGTTACAAAGCCAAACCATTACTTCGGGATAAAAGTTTCCTGCTATGGCCGACATCCCGGCTGCACCTGCTTTCATTGAGGTTACTGCATTCGGAGTATGCGCATCAAAGAATTGAAGGTCAGATCCCCGGATAGCATCCAGTTTTGCCTGTACCTGTGCTACATTGCAACAGGTATCTTTGTGGTATGTCATTCTGCCCGTAGATACGAGCGCCTTTAACGCCTCTGCGCTAATCACCCTTTTGTAAGGTACTGGACACTCATACAACCCAAGGGGTATATTGCCTGTCAGCGACATCATTTTCTCAAGCCCTTTCATCATCACATTTTCGGACTCTTCTACTCCGGCATAATGACCCGTGATCAGTACTACCGCTTCTATTCCTGTATCAAAAATCCTTTTCGTAAAATCTGCTTTATCTTCGATTGTTAAACCAAATGAGCCAGTTGCCACAACAGGCACACGACCATTAACATGATCCACTACTGCTTTAGTAAGCGCAATACGTTCATCGGATTTTATGCTATACATTTCACTCGAGAGACAGTTAGCAAACAACCCCTTAACGCCTGCTGCCAGGTAAAAATCCACCAGCTTTTTCAGCATATCAAAATCTAATTCAGCCTCCGGAGTGAAAGGCGTGATCATTACGGGAACAAACTTCTTCGACATACAACTTTCTTTGATGATAAATACTTGTACTTGTTCAGATATACTCTAACGTTGTGCCAAATATGAAAACAGCGATACGATATTTACATTCTCCTACACCTTTTCTCTTTTCACAATATTATATATGCATAATTTGCCTGATTCAATATATTAGAGTGGATATCACATTTATATATACTCATCTCTTTCTCAATTTTGTTACCAGTAGTCCTACCAAAAAGATTGTAAGGGTTCCTACTACAATTATCATATTTACATGGAATGGACTTTTCAGGTGTTCCCAACCCTGGGGGAAACTTTTTGATAAAGACATCCATAATATGACTATGATTCCGATAATAGTTCCGGTAACGGCTTCTGCATTACCTGCCTTTTTCACAATCAAACCAAGGAGAAACAGTCCCAGCATACCCCCGGAGAATATCCCTGCAAACTCCCACCACAGATCAAGCACACTTTTAACACCAATTATGGCAATACCAAAAATAATAGCTAATATACCCGTCAAAGCAGTAACGGTATAGAGTATGGTCATTTCTTTTTTAGGTCCGGGATTGGGGTTAACATAACGCTGGTATATATCTTTCAGAAATACGGTTGCAGAACTGTTCATGCCGCTGCTTATACTGCTCATTGCTGCAGAAAGTATAGCGGCAATAATAAGTCCAACCAATCCTTTGGGCACTTTTAATACCATAAAGTAGGGTAATATCTTATCCCCATAATCCTCAGGTTTGAGAGAATTGATATCAACTCCTTTTTCCAATGCCACCTGTTCTTTAATATGAATAAGTAATTCGGGATGCTGGCTGAAATAAGCATACAATGATGAGCCTATGATAAAAAACAATATTGACATAGGTAAATACCAATATACACAGAGCCATATACTGCGGGAAGCTTCTTTGGAGCTACGTGCCGCATGATAGCGCTGCACATAGTTTTGATCCATTCCAAAATTATTGAGATTAATAAAAAAGCCATATAAAAATACCACCCAGAAAGTAGAACTCTGAAAATCTGTAAGACTAAAACTCCCCAGGCTAAATTTATTTTCCGCACTTCCTATGCGGTATATCTCACTGATCCCACCTTTCATTTCAGTGAGGATGATATACAATACAATAAACGCGCCTATAGTTTTTATAACTCCCTGCACAACTTCCGTCCAGATTACGGCTTCCATCCCTCCCAAAACAGTATATGCAATAATGCAAATGCCGGTTACAATCATTATGGTTTTCATATCTACACCTGTAAGTGCCTGCAGCGTAAGCGCTATACCGAAAAATATGGAACCCATACGGGCAAGCTGGGTAAGTATAAAACATACCATGGCGTATGTTCTGGCCCAGGGTCCAAAACGGTGTTCTAAATGTGTATAGGCGCTCACCTCCCCGCTTTTGCGGTAAAATGGGACGAAAAATTTAGCTGCGATTAATGCTGCAAAAGGCATGGACAAACTAAATACCAGGGAGTTCCAGTTGCTGCCATAAGCCTTGCCCGGCACTCCGAGAAAGGTATTGCTGCTTAAAAAGGTAGCATACATAGAAAGTCCCAGCGCCCATCCCGGAATGGTACCCGATGCCGTGGTAAACTGTGCGGCATTTTTATTCTTTCTTGCAAAATATACTCCGACAAGTACCATCGCCAGCAGGTAAACGATGATGACAAGCAGATCAATCAGGGGTAAATGTTGCATGGGATTGACTTAGTTTCTGTTAAGTAAAGGCTTCGTTCAAAGATTATTCAATTTTAAAAAGCAGCCAATGTTAATTGTTACAAAAAGAATAGCATAAATTATTATTACGGGCTGTTATTTATGCTACATTTGACAGCATAAAATAATTACTGTTCATTGGGTATAATTACTTCACCAATAGCTCCGGGAGCGGAAACATCTGCTCAAAAAGCATGGCTGTTGCCTGCCCGGCTAAGAAGTAAGCTGGACCAGCATCCTATCGGCAAGAATCTTTATATCACCGAAATTACATTCCACGATGAACAAAACTCCTTTGAGAAAGAAGTGCTGCCAAACAATCCCGATTATGTACTCCTCTATTGTGTGAGTGGTACAGGATGGTATAAAATAAATGGCAAAAAACATGTTTTGAAGGCTAATCATTTTGCATTGCTTCCCCGAAAAACAGGTTTTCTAACAGGCGCAGATCCGGTTCAGCCCTGGAGTTTGTACTTTGTTAAGTTCAACGGCGTAATTGGAAAAGACATGTACCTATACCTGCTTCGCGATAATAAATCGGAACTTACTACCCCGCCCCTCGTAGGTCGTATTGCACAGTTCAGGGATATTATGCACCATCTGGATTTGATGGAAAATCTTGAGAACCTTTTATATGCTAATTTCCGTTTCTACAGTTTCCTGGGTACGTTCAGACTTACCGTGTTTAATTACATGAAAAAAGGTATTGACAATATCATCGAACGCTGTATCATTATTATGAAAGAACACCTGCATGAAAATCTTACCCTCGATGATCTTGCCAAAAAAGCCTGTGTATCTTCTTCCTACCTTTCAGCATTATTCAGGCAAAAAACACATTACTCACCTATTCACTTATATACATCCCTCAAAATTCAAAAGGCAAGCCAGTTGCTTAAAGCCACCAAAACACCTATCAAACAAATTGCTGAGGAAATGGGCTATACAGATCAATACAGTTTCTCAAGATCGTTCAAACAAATCATGGGAGTTTCTCCTAAAAAATTCAGAGAAATGAAATAGATTGCCTTCAGTGCAGGTATACTGTTTTAATATTTACAAACTCCCTGATTCCAAACAATCCCAATTCCCTTCCATAACCCGACTGATTAATTCCCCCAAAGGGCAGCCTGGGGTCAGATTTTACAAAGCTGTTTACAAAACATGCCCCGGCATGTAATTTATTCCTGGCTATATCTTCTCCGAGAGATATATCTTTTGTAAACACCGCCGCACCAAGTCCAAAACTGGTATCATTAGCCACCCGTATAGCATCACGGGTATCCGTCGCTGTTATAAAGGACGCAACAGGCCCAAAAATTTCTTCATCATATGCAGACATTCCTTTTTTAATTCCGGTTAATATCGTGGGCTCGTAGAATGCGTGATTACCTTCATACACAGGTACCTTACCTCCAAGTATACAGGTAGCGCCTGCTTTTATGTTGTGCTTCACCTGTTCATGCAATTCATCCCTGAGGTCTAACCGGGCCATTGGACCAAGGTCTGTTGCAGGATCAAATGGGTCGCCAGTTTTTTTCTGTAACATCTTTTCTTTAAAAAGATGGGTAAACTCTTTTTCAACAGACGACACCACAATAAATCTTTTTGCCGCAATACAACTTTGCCCGTTATTGATAAGCCTGCTGTGCACACAAATTTCCGCAGCATGCTCCAGGTTAGCATCTTCCAGAATGATATAGGGGTCGCTGCCGCCAAGCTCAAGCACCGTTTTCTTTAGTAATCTACCTGCTTCTGCTGCTACCTGCATACCCGCTTCGGTGCTGCCGGTAAGTGTAACAGCTTTTATATCAGGATGGGCTATTACTGCTTTAACTGCCTTACTTCCTATCAACAATGTTTGAAATACATGATCAGGAAATCCTGATTCTCTGACTAATTGCTCTATTGCGAGAGCACAACCCGGCACATTAGATGCATGCTTAAGTAATCCGCAATTACCTGCCATGAGTGCAGGTGCAAGAAAACGGAATACCTGCCAAAAGGGAAAGTTCCAGGGCATAACGGCAAGCACAATACCTATAGGACGATAGCTTACATAGCTTTTAGTTGCGTCGGTTGTTATCAATTCGTCTTTCAAAAAAGCTTCTGCATTTGCTGCATAGTATTCACAAACAAGCGCACATTTTTCTATCTCAGCAATGCCCTCTTTAATGGGCTTACCCATTTCAAGCGTCATTAATTCAGAAAGCTCTTTCTTTTGATCTAACAGTTGTTCGGCCAATTTTTTCAACAATACAGATTTTATATCAAAGCTTGTTTCCCTCCATTGAAGCCAGGCTTCCTGTGTCTGTTTAATTTTTTTTTCAACTGATTCCTGTGTATCTTCTTCATAACTTTTGTTCAATATCCCATTAACGGGATTAATGGACGCAATGCTCATAATTTTATTCATTTTTTATTGGAGAATATTACGAGATACAAAATCCGGAATATCTCCGGTGGAGAAATACAAACAATTAATGTAGGTGTGTTGTAATTACAAAGGTATGATATTGCAGGAAGCGTTGATCAGGTTTATTAAAATTCAGAATAAATGAAACGGACTGATGAACATGAAACAAAAACCATAAACATGAAACCCAAAATAAATCAAACTACGAATTTTATTCTTACACCCTTCATATTCTCATTTGCTCTACGATGCTTTCAGGTGTTCGTTTAATCCCTGAAGTGTGTAGTATGCAATTTTTTTATGCAACTCTTCCGGTTTGAAAGGTTTGGGTACATAATCATTGAATCCTTTGCTTAGTAGATCTTCACGCATATTTTCGTATGTGGCAGCGGTAAAAGCAATGATTGGGATTTCGGGGTGAGATTTTCTTAAAACAGCAACGGTTTGTGCTCCGTCCATTTCGGGCATTTCGAGATCAATTAATAAAATATCAGGTTTATTTTGATAAAAAAGCTCTACTGCTTTCACTCCGTTTTCAGCCTCTAATATATTAAGGTTCCATTTTTGTAAAAATCTTTTAGCCACAATCATATTAATAGGGTTGTCTTCCGCCAGTAGCACAGTAATTCCTTCGAGGCTGGTCAACCCCTTTATCCGGTCTTCGTCAACATAAGATTTCTGTTGATTTGTTATCTTAAAATTGACATTGAAATAAAATTTGCTCCCTTTATTTGTTTCGCTGTCTGCTTTAAGATTGCCCCCCATTTGAGCAATAATTTTTTTGCTGATGGCAAGTCCAAGTCCTGTTCCCCCGAATTTTCTTGTAGTTTCTATATCAGCCTGTGTGAAACTTTCAAAAATCTGTCTCATCTTGTTTTGAGGAATGCCAATACCTGTATCTGATATTGCAAAATAAATATCCGCACTATGGCTTTTCTTATTTTGTACTTTCACCTCTATGCCTATTGTACCCCGTTCTGTGAATTTAATGGCATTAGATACCAGATTGTTCATTACCTGGTTCAAACGCAGCTCATCTCCATAAACCTCCATGTCGGCATTACTGTCTATATCTATTTTGAAAGTTAGATTTTTTGAGTCAATAGCTGAGGTAAATGATGCAACTACTTTCTGAAACAAAGATTTTATATTGAAGGGATTATTCTCCAACTGCATCTTGCCTGCTTCAATTTTACTGAAATCAAGAATGTCATTTACCAGTTGCATCATGTGTTCAGAGGAGTGTTTTAATACTTCAAAACTTTGCCTTTGGGATGGCAGATATTCCTCCTGAAGAATGATATTAGTAGTACCAATTATTGCATTAAGCGGTGTCCTGAGTTCATGGCTCATGTTCGACAAAAATCTTGATTTTACCTGGGCTGCTTTTTCAGCTTTTTCTTTGGCCTTTAATATCTCAAATTCTGCCACTTTGATTTCAGTAATATCCAGGATGCTTATTTTACAATAATGTATTTCGCTATGAGCAAAGGGAACAATATTTACATAAGCAAAGAATGGTGCATTGTCATTCCTGAAAAAATCCATATTCCCGTACCAGGGAGATTTTTTGGTAAATGGTTGTTTGCCCTGCACAATGATATGTTCTTCCATTTTATCACCAAGAAGTTGTTTTACCGCTTTAAGAAGGATTTCATCCTTTTTCTGAAAATTAAAAATTTCCAATGCTCTTTTATTACAGTCTGTAATACGCAAGCTATTGATCTCAACGATGAAGACCGCATCGAGCGAAGTGTCATACATAGTATCTTTAAATCTCTTTTCATCTAATATTTTTTCTTCATTGTCTTCCAGTGTTTTCAATATATAATAGGTGAAAAGAGTAGTTGTAACGAGTGAGAGACTCAGGTTGGAGCTGAATAAACCGCTATATTGTTCGGTGCTGATAGTTTGTACTGTACTTACATAAGGCGCCAGGATAAATATGAAAGCTGCAGTAATAAAAGTAACAACGGAAGTTAAGATAAGCTCCTCATGATTTTTTCTGATATCTATCACAAATATCAGTGCCAGCAGAAAAGGGAAGTAATACAGATGTTCACCTGCCCGAAGTCCTTCTGCGTAACTGATAGCAAACAGGTACAAATTGATAGTAACAATACCAAGCCCCTTTGCTAAATTCTGTCTGCCGTCTTTGGTCAGAAAGAAAGCAGCTACCAGCAGCAGAGTAGTGGTAAGATTGATTAGCAGGCTTATATAAAGTTGATGAAAGAGGTTGATCAATAGTGAAATGACATTTACTCCAATTCCAAATAATATAAAAATGATCAGTCTTTGTATGTGCCGGTTTTCCTCATGACTTTTGGATGGATCAATGCCACTGTTCAAAATACTGTAGCAAAAAGATACTAATTTGTCTAAGGCGTTCGTTTTCATAACCTGGGATGATGGTTTTGTCGTGTAGGATATCCGCTACAACTGAGGATTAACGCCTTTGTTTATTACAAATTGTGATATGTATAACGAAGAACAGAAAATTTTGTTTAGGTATTCCCAGGAACTTGATGTTTCCTATTTGCAGGAGCTTTATGGAGAAGACCTCCAGCAGGCTGAGATGGTATTTGAATCCTCTGCGCAACAGTTGAAAAGTGAGCTTTCTCTTGCAGAAGCCAGGTTTCATGATGGGGATATACCCGGGCTAAAAAAAATAGTCCATAAGATGAAACCATTATTTGGATATATAGGTTTGAATAAAATAATGTCGGAGTTTGCAGCGTTTGAGCAGGAGTGTGCACAGGTAATAGAACCTGCATCAGTGGAGTCAGGCTTTCAGAGAATAAGAATGATTACAGAAGAGGCTTTGCAGAAAGTAGATACCGAAACAAAGCGATTGAAACAATACAATACCCAATATCTATGAAAATTCAGAGCATTATTGTTGAAGACCTGCAGGTAGCTGCGGATTTTCTGAAAAGATTTTGCGAAAAATGTGCTGTGGTGGATGTAGCGCATCATTTTTTAAATGCAGAAGACGCACTTATTTATTTAAAAGATAATGTAGTTGATCTCATCTTCCTGGATGTAGAAATGCCTGGTGTAAGTGGGTTTGATTTGCTTGATCAATTATTATATACCCCACAGGTAATACTAACCACCTCCAAAACCGAATACGCATACAATGCATTTCAATATAATGTTACCGATTATCTAAAAAAACCTTTTACTTATCAGCGTTTCCTTGAAGCCATTCAGAAAGTAAGCAAAAAATCAGAACAGCAGAATGGTAATTCAGAGCAGGATCACCTCTTTATAAAATCCGACGGCAAACTTATTCGTTTGCATAATGATGAAATCCTTTTTATTGAAAGCATGGGTGACTATGTGAAATTTATTACACCGGCAAAGAAATATATTACTCATAACACTATAAAAAACCTGGAAACAAAAGTAAATCCCCAGGTATTTATGAAAGTACATCGTTCTTATATTGTCAATTTTACCAAGATAAATGATATACAGGAAAATGTTCTGTTCATTAATGGCAATATGATCCCCATCAGTAAAACGCACAAATCCGGCGTTATGCAAAAGATTAATATTATTTAATCGAACAATTATCCCCAAAAATCGAGAATAGTTGGACGTTTGCCGAATTAAGTTTCAGGGCTGCTGTTTGCTTTGCATCTTTGTATTGCAATAGCAGCAAACAATATCCCTCGAAATCCAAATCACAATATCCTCCACAAATCCATATCCATTAAAAAGCCCTTAATCTGGAAATAATCCAATACCTGAAAAGCAATTATCCAAACCTGTAAAAAATCAAAAAACCAATCAAATCCTTTGTAAAAACTTTGGCTTAACCATATTAAAGTATCTTACCTGCTTTAATATTCCAGCCTTTAACCTTTGAAGAGGTTCAAAAAATTTAAGCCGCACTGTAGGGTGCGGCTTTTTTAATGGTACAAATTTCAAAACTGGCAAATTTAAAGAATATGGGATACGCTCAAGCTCACAGCTGAGTGCTCACTGTGTCAAAACCGTGCAGTGGACTGTATCAAAACCGTACAGGTCTACCGGGTGGCAATACCCAATGCATTGTATTTCAATAATGACGGGTTTGGCACCATGTTGGCACAACAATAAGCAATGGTATAGAATCTCTAACAACCAAAGCCTGTTATATGCCATACAATAAAACCTTCATTATATTCCGGAATATCTGGCGGAATAAAACTTTCAGCCTGCTGAATATCTTTGGTCTCGCCGCCGGTATTGCCTGCGCCTGCTTTATTTATTTGTGGATAGAAAATGAACGTTCCTTTAATCAGCAGTTCACTAAAAAAGACAATCTCTTTTTTTTAGTACAGCAGGATAAAAACGATCCGTCCGGGAATTTTACAAACAATGCACCAACGCCGATGGCGCCCGACCTGGAAAAGAATATGCCAGACATTAAGCGCATAGGCCGTATTACCTGGGAAAACAGGCAGCTTTTTGTGCTGGGTGATAAAAGAATTTTTAAGATGGGCCAATATGCCGACTCTTCCCTGCTTCACATGCTGGATTTTAATTTTATTTATGGTTCTGCACCATTTCTGCCATCGCCGGAGTCCATCATCATCAGCGAAAGCCTGTCGAAAGCATTCTTCAATGACGAAAATCCTGTGGGCAAAACCATCGTTACCCAAAGCGAAGCTCCTTGGTCAAAAGACGGCAGTTTCAAAATCACAGGCGTATTCAAAGACTTCCCTGAAAATTCTTCTTTCAGGTTTAACTGGATATCTCCTTTTAAAGTGTATGACGACCTGATGTGGCCTGAATGGAACAAATGGAATATCTTTCATACTACCCTTGTCGAAATGGAGCCTTCGGCAAGCCCTGATCATCTTGCTGCAATGCTCAGGGATTATATACCGGCAAAAGTGGAGGGTTCTCCCCTGCAAACCTACCTGCTCTCCATAAAAGACGTAAACCTCTATGATAAACTTATAAATGGAAAACCTTCAGGCGGCAAGATGGAATATATCAACCTGTTCTCAGTGATCGCCATTCTTATTCTCCTGATCGGCTGTATCAATTTTATGAACCTCTCCACAGCGCGATCAGAAAAGCGGGCGCTTGAAGTGGGGGTGCGTAAGGTATCAGGGGCAGGCAGGTTGAGCCTTGTCAGGCAGTTCATGGCGGAGTCATTGCTGATGGCATTGTTTTCGGTGATAGTGGCTGTGGTTATGATCTGCATTGGCATCCCGTTGTTCAATAAGGTCATCGGCAAAGAACTGCATATTGATCTGCTGCAGCCGGTTCACTTTATTTTTTTATTGTCTGCAGGAGTTATTTGCGGTGTGGTTTCAGGCTTGTACCCAGCGTTCTATTTGTCATCATTCAGGCCTGTGCAGGTTTTAAAAGGGCTGAAAATATCTAAAGGCAGCGCTCCTGTATTCATGAGAAAAGGATTGGTCATTCTGCAGTTCACAATATCCGTTATGCTCATTATCGCTACCATCACCATTTACCGGCAGATCGGTCATATTAAATCGAGGAACCTGGGCTACAATGTAAAGAATATGGTGGAGGCTCAGATCCCTAAGAGTGTTCAAAGCCATTTTCCCGCTGTCAGAGATGAGCTGTTGAAAACAGGACTTGTCGAAAATGCAGCAATCACCTGGAGTGAGCCGCTGTATATGCACACTTCCTCTGATGAATATACCTGGGAGGGCAAATCTCCCAACGATAAATCCCAGATCTTTGATGTAGGTGTAAGCCCCGGCTATATTGCTACCATGAAAATGAAGATCAAAAGAGGCCGCGATTTTGACGAGACAGACGCTGCAGATATCGATAGTACCCGCAGTGTGATCATTAATGAGACACTTGCAAAGAAGATGGGGGAGCAGGGTAGGCTGGGCGCCTATATTTCACGTCAGTCACCAAAGATTAAAGTGGAGGTTATTGGCATCGTGGAGGATTTTGTTTTCAATGATATGTATGGATCTGCCGGCCCGGTAATGATATACTGTATGCCTCAGTCGGGGGAAGATGTGATCATCAGGGCAAAAGAAGGTGCAGACATACAAAAAGTCGTCGCTGCTACAGACCGTGTACTTACCTCTTTCAACAAGGGGTATCCCTTTGAATATAAATTTGTGGATGAAAAGTTCAACAAATTATTCCTGTCTGAAATGCTTATCGGGAAGCTGGCCATTATTTTTTCAGTATTGGCTATTCTTATTTCGTGTCTGGGTTTGTTTGGTCTCGCGGCTTATACGGCAGAGCGGAGAACAAAAGAGATTGGGATAAGGAAGGTGCTGGGCGCTTCTACAGGCTCGCTGACCCAACTATTATCGGTTGATTTTTTAAAGCTGGTTTGTATATCCTGCGTGGTTGCTTTCCCAGTGGCATGGTGGTCGTTGCACAACTGGCTGCAGCATTACCAGTACCGCACCACCATTGCGTGGTGGATATTCCCGCTGGCTGCTTTTGTGGCAATACTGATTGCGGTTGTTACGGTGGCTTACCAGGCGGTCAGGGCTGCCGTTGTTAACCCGGTAAAAGCATTGCGCACCGAGTAGCTGAACAGATGTATGTGATATACTAGTGCTATGTCAACAATTATTTTTCATATTTCTTTGTGAGAAGTGAGGCGATAAATGTTAGGATCTCATGTTTCACGTCTGTCGTTTCGCGTTTCACACATCACTAATTTTAACATGACGCCGGATAATTTCTATTCACCAGGTTAACTGAAAGTATATGGAACGATACTATTACGGAGGACATTACCTGATAAAAACAAACGTATTCCCTGATTTAAAGACTGCCATTGAGTTTAAAACCCTGTTTTTCAAATAACAATCAGACGTTGAAATCTATAGCTTATTCTTTCCTGAAACCGACGCCAATCGCTTATTGGATGAATTTTCCGAAGAAAACAATACGGATAAGTTGAATTACAACAAAGGTAATTTCGGACTTAGACATAATTTAATAAAAAGAACCGAAGAAGGAAATGATAGAAATGAAGAGCTACTGGGTTATGACTTTATCGGGCTGGAGTGTGACGGCTCTTTTCATTCGTTTTATTGCCACGATATTACAAAGGAACTTATTGATAAGTTCTCATTGACGCTGAACGCAAACGGGTTATTTGACAGACCTGAAAGACCAGTTGAGATCACGGAATATTTGAATGCTCCCGAAGCAGGAGTTGAACCAGTGCCCTGGTATATAGTAAAAGTTAAGCGACAGAAAAATGCCGGCAGCTAATAATTAGGCTTTCGTTAAATGGAAGAGTTTCCAATCTTTCATCCGAAGCTTCGGAAGGTTGGAAACCCCGGCTTGCAAAAAATCACCCAAATGTGTGATTGTATATTTCTCTGCAGGTGTATAACTTGCACCTGGATAATATAAGATCCTGCCCGCGTTAATTCAATCTCTTCTCAGAAGCCTGTCTTCTTTCTCTTTGATGGAGAATGGAGTATATCTTATCCCGTTAAAATATTTATTATCACAGAGCAACAATGCCCGTCCATCAAAATCACTGTCATGAGAAGAAGCGTATTATTTAATGCTGTCATTTTATTAGCCACTACTATACCTGTGGCTGTATTTACCCAGCCAAAGATACAGGGTACGGTAATGGATTTGAACAGCTACCCCATTACCGGCGCTACGGTATTGCTACTGCACCCCTCAGATTCCTCGCTTGTAAAAGGAACCGTCACCAATAACGCCGGCATTTATTCTTTTGAGAACATTGCTGCCGGTGATTATTTCACCAGCTTTTCGCATACCGGCTTCTTGCCTCAGTACAGCGCTTTATTCCGGGTAGCTGCCGATGCTAAAAATGTAGATAACGGGATAGTGAAGCTGGAAGCATCTGCTGCGACGCTTACAGATGTAACGGTAACGGCTAACCGATCTTTGTATGAGCAAAAGCCCGACCGTCTTACGATCAATGTAGCTAACAGTATTACGGCTGCCGGCAATACTGCATTACAGATACTGGAACGCTCGCCCGGTGTGTCTGTGAACAGGCAAGCCAACACCATATCCATGCTGGGAAAAGAGGGGGTGAGGGTAATGATCAACGGCAAGCTGAATTATATGCCCCTTGCCTCAGTACTGCAACTGCTGGAGGGTATGAGCGCCGGCAATATAGACAGGATAGAGCTCATCACTACTCCGCCTGCCAATTTCGACGCCGAAGGCAACGCCGGGTATATCAACATTGTGTTAAAGCAGAATGATAACTTAGGGACCAACGGATCGTTTTCCGCCACACTGGGATATGGAAGCGGGTGGGTAACACAGGCCAGCCTGAATTTCAATCACCGTACAGAAAAGCTGAATATCTATGGCGATTTTTCTTATGCACGGGTAAAGAGCTTGTTTCCGAATACCTCCTATAGCAGGATATCCAACAAAGGCAATATTTATGAAACCTATACAGACGGAGACAGAAAGGATACCACCCGCACTCATAATATCCGGCTGGGATTGGATTACAAGGTTGCCCGCCGCACCACAATAGGTATTTTGCTTACCGGCAATGGCCGCTGGTTCAGGCAGTCGGAGCGCAATACCAATACTTTCAAACTGAATGGGTATTTGGATACTACGGCGATCTACGCAAACAGCGAGCTGAACAACTGGCAGGACTATGGCATTAACCTGAACCTGCAACAGCAGTTTAAAAAGGATGATAACCTTTCTATCAATGCATATTACCTGCATTATAAAAACAATCAGCCGGTTAACTATTTCGGACAGTACTATGATAAAGCAGGAAATTTTACATACGATGAAACCACGCGTAACGGTAAACAGACTCCATTGAATTTCTGGATCGGCGCCGTTGATTATTCAACTAAGTTGTCTGAAAAAGTAAACCTGGAAGCCGGTGTAAAAGGCACTTTGGCCGACTTTACCAATGATATCCGTTTTGAAAAGCTCACGCTGGGCAACTGGGTGAAAGATGCATCTCTTTCTTCCACCTATATGCTCAAAGAAAATTATTCAGCCGCATATGCTTCCCTTAATATAACGGCAAGTGAAAAAACATCCCTGAAGGGCGGACTGCGCTATGAATATACCAATTCCAACCTGGGAACAGCCACAGAGAAAAATATTGTTGACAGGCATTACGGCAGGTTGTTCCCCACCGTATTTATTTCCCACAAATTGAATGAAAAAAACACCATTAATCTTTCCTATAGCAGCCGCATCACCAGACCTTCATTCAACGACCTGGCGCCTTTCACCTATTATATTTCCCGAAATTCCCTGTTGACCGGTAATGCTGCTTTGCAACCTGCCATTTCCCATGCCGTTAGTGTGGGGTATACCTTTAAAAAATATTTCCTCCAGGCTTCCTTCACCAAAGAATACAACAGCATCGCATTCTTCCAGCCCCGGGTTGATTCGGTTGCTAACAAAACTGTTTCCAAACCGGAGAACCTTGATAACCAGAAACTGGTGACACTTGTGCTCTCTATACCAGTAACCGTTACAAGCTGGTGGAACATGCAATACAATATTACAGGAATATGGCAGCAGATAAATGCGGTATATGAAAAAGCCCCCGTAAGGATGGGACAGGGAATGATCAGTATTAATATGAGCCAGTCATTTACGTTACCTGCGAATTTCTCAATGGAGCTGTCCGGCTTTTATAACTCACGTAGTCTTAATGGAATTATGATATTGAAACCTATGGGATCGCTAGACTTTGGTCTGAGAAAAAAGCTGGGAGCAAGAGATAACATTAACCTTTCTGTGAGCAACCTTTTTAACTCGATGGATTTACGAATGTCTACCCATCTGCCAGAAAAGAATCTTGTGGGAGATGCACACCTGCGTTTTTCGTGGAGGACTTTTAAGCTGACCTATACCCGCAGCTTCGGAAAGCAAAAGCTTAAAGCCAGCCGCGACAGAACCACCGGCGCGGAAGATGAGAAAGGGCGGGTGAAGTATTGATCTTCGAAGAAGAATTCCGAAGCTTTGAAAGTTTCAGAACCCTGATTGACAATAACGGGAACAGCAGAAAACCAATTCAGAGAGAATATCTTGTTGCAATTATGGGCTGCCCGACTGCCGTTCATCTAAAAGAATGGGGATC
This sequence comes from Bacteroidota bacterium, assembly GCA_018268105.1. Lineage (GTDB taxonomy): Bacteria > Bacteroidota > Bacteroidia > Chitinophagales > Chitinophagaceae > Agriterribacter. The sequence continues at coordinate 35,120 of JAFDXG010000046.1, forward strand.
CAGAGGCCTGAAATTATCCCCGGGTTTGTTGTCAGGCTATCCATCTGACAGACCACTTGTAAAGTTTGACAGCAATCTCATTAAGGTAGGTTTTACAATATTCTATCCCGAAATAGCGGTTGCCGCAGGCCCCTGGGGTATTTCATTTGCAGGCAACATCACCCCCGATGAAACGGGTATCGGCAACGGGACAGAAGTGCAATTTAAAAAAGCATTGACCTAAGGAAAATTTAAAGGACTTGACGAAGGCAGACCCTTGCTGCCACCAATGCCCTGGCAGAATTACAGAACATTGAAAGATCATGAAATCCATGCAAAATTCATGCTTTCAACGGTGGTCCTAAATGTTTCACTCCATGTTTTAAAGCCAGGTTGTCAATGGCTTCATTTGTAGGGTTTTTCAAATCATTTACTTCTTTAAAAAAATCTTCCAGCTCTCCTGCCGGGTTTACGGCATAGATCAGCTTTCCTGTTTCAGAGAGCTGCAGCCACTGGTGCGGAATATTCCGCGGAAGAAAAATAGTATCTCCGGCACTCAGGTCTTTAGTTAAATCCCCGCATACAAAGCGGTATTTCCCTTCGATTACGGTAAAAAATTCGTCCTGGTGATAATGTATATGTAACGGTGTACCCACAACTCCATAGCCGGTAAATAAAAATACGCTTAGCGCATTCCCGGTATCCTTCCTGGAAATGACAACATCATTGGGGTGTAGCCCCATGTATTTCATCATAGGCTCTCCCGAGCGGTTGTTCCCCGACTGTACAATAAAGGGGGCTTTGGTATTGCCGGGATAACCGGATTGTTTTGCCAAAGCAAGCGAAGGCGTTGCCAGGAGCGTGTTGAGCAAAAATTGTTTTCGTTTCATGTTGAATGGTTTTGAAACACGAAACTAATTCCGGCGCAGCCGGCGGCAGTGGTAAAAACCAGACGTTTTTAAATCTCCACATCACCTAACATACGCTCCGGCGCATGATTGTCTATTGCAAAAAACTGCGTGGGCGTGTAGCCGGTAAATTCCTTATAATCTTTTACCAGGTGCTGGTAGTCATAATACCCACAATGCAAAGCCACGGAAAGCCAGTCTTTCCCGGGAAAACGGTTTTTCATACGAAAAGCCTTATCAAATCTTGATATCTGCAAAAATTGCTTGGGAGGCATGCCTATCCGCTCTTTAAACTTACGATCCACCTGCCGGTGAGAGAGATAAGCGGCTTTGAGAAATTTATCCAAAGAAAAACGGTCATTTTCACAGATCATCGCTTTGCTTATAGCATCAACCCGGTGCTTCTTTTGGTTTATTTTTTTGATAAGCCCTGCCAGGAACGCCTCAACAATACCAATCATTTCAACATAGTTTTTGGCATGAAATAATTGTTCATTCACAAGGCGGGTGCATGTACCTAAAAGATATTCCGCATCCATATACATATTGGTCAATTCATGGCAGGAGACATTAGCGATCTGGTAAATGGCTCCGGGTTGAAAGATCACCTGCAAGCCCAGGGTTCGTTTATCGGGATAGCGGTGAATCACCCCGGAATGCGTTCCCATAAATATGGCTCCTATCGGCGGGATGACTACAGGCGAATCAGGGTACCTAATGATTTCCCCACCTATCGGCATAAACTGAAGGCAATGCTCCGGGCGTGGTGGATAGGCTTTAAAAGGAACGGATATTACATTCAAAAAATGAAAATCAATGATCCTGTACAGCCGGATGTATTCGGTTAAAAACGGGCTTGGTTTGATTTCGTTCAACAGCATTAGATGATAATGTTATTTCAGCTTATCCAAAATCAGTTTTGCCTTTTCGTTTTTCGGGTTCAGCTCCAATGATCTTTTATACGCTTTGACGGCTTCCTCTTTATGGTCAAGCTTAAGCAGTATTTCACCATAGCTGTCAAAAGTGTTCCATGAGTTAGGGTACAGTTGGGTATTGAGCAGCAATATAGCCAGGGCTTCATCGTATTTTTTTTGTTGCATCAGGGCATAGCCAAAGCTGTTTATCCCCATTTCACTAACGTTATATTCAGAATTGCTACCCTTCTTTCGTTCTTCGTTTATAAAATGTATGGTTTCGTTTATTGAAGCAGCATTTTTATGAAAAATCAATATGGATCTGCCGCCACCTATCCAATACATAACCCTGGCCCAGTATATAGATAATCCTTCAGGGCTTTGCTTAACGGTCTTATTAAAATTCTCATCTGAAAAAAAGTCATTAGTAACTTCATACCAGAGTTTATTCCGTCTCATTAGCTCGGGCTTAAAAGCCTCATCTACTAATCCCGGCACACCATTCACGATCTCGTGCCTTGGGAACGATCTGTAAAAAACAAAACCGGTAAATACCTTTTCGTTGGTAAGTGTGCTATCCTGCATCATCATATTTTCAAAGGGTTGATTTTCCAATGGCGATCCTTTGATATCAAATCCTTTGTCGTCTATACCTAAAAATTCAAAAGCAGCGTCTAATTTGCCGTTCAGGATAGGCACGGTTTCCGGCAAAGAGGCGGTGGTACTATATATATTGCGGACATTCTCGAAATTGATCAATACATTGGCAACCCTGTTCCCGAAAGCCTCAAAAATATAGGAGGTTGCGGATTTTGTATTATAGTTGTTTAGTTGCCAGACACCCTTTGTTGAATGAGCTGAATTTAATATTGCAAAATATTTTTTTCTCCGGCCAGCATAAGCATTATTTTTTTTAATATAGGCAACAATATTATTACCCATTACCGAATCCCGGCTATCTTGCGTATTGAATATCTTAGCAGTAACGTCATCCGGTGTCATGATGTTATTCCAGTCAACGGCGATATCGGTGGGATGCAGTTTCATTTTGGTTTGTCCCGACAACGATTTATTGATGTTATATAATCCCGTAAGCAGGAAATGATAGTTGTATCTTGACCAAAGGGGATACCACATTGCGTTGCGTTGTATCTGCAGCGCTTTATTGACGCTTTGTGACTGTGATAAATTTTCAGAGAACAGGTAGTTGTTTATTTCATTGTTGTAATTACTGCCGCCCATTTCCATAAAAATGTCTCCCACCTGTTTGTAAAAGCGGCTGTCGCTGAATAAATCAATTAACAATTCATATTGAGTAAGCTCGTCATGAAACCTTTCGCAAAACACTACTATATTGTACCTGTCAAACAAACCGATGATATAATCTTTAGCAGAATGCTTTTGCTTTTCTATAAAGTTTACATAAGATATCAGGGAATCCGGAACTACAGGTTGAGCGTTTATAACAGGTACACTGCATATTCCCAAAAGCAGCATAAAAAATGTTTTCTTCATAATTGATTAATTTTTGGAGATGTCAGGTCTTTGGAAGAGATTGAATTAAATGCAGATACCCGTTAGTATGGGCTGGTGACCCCGACTTTTTGTAATGCAGTTTTCAGGATCCTCGCTGTTACGTATATGCAATCTACGCGTTTGTACGTGAATATGCAATCACACATTTGGGTGATTTTTACAGCAGTAAGGCAAACCAGGGTTCCGAACCTTTGAAAGAGACGGATATGCCTGCGAAACAAGCATTTAATAATGAAGTTTGACATGCATGCTTTATGGGGGGATTTCAAATTTTCAAAGGCGGCACCTCTATGTTGGCAAATTCCTCTCCCGGCCTTCGATTGGGATCGGAATACAAACAACAGAATATATACAGAGTAATAGTAGGAATATTCAGCCATTATATCAATGCTGCACACTATCCACAATCTGTATGCCACCTTCAAGGGGCGTATTCCAAATTTTCGCAGGTGGGTGGTGACACCCACCTGTAGAACAAAGTGCTCTTTTTGTGTTCGCAGGAGGAAGTTAGGCTAATTAAAAGAATCAAAAGGAATGGTAAAAATAAACTTTTCATATAAGCAATCTTAAAATTACTGGTTCAAACTAACTATGTGTTCCTGTCAGGGTTTCCAACCTTTGAAAGGTTGGAAACCCTGCAAACATCTGCTTAATATTTATTTTTGATCCGCTCTCACTTCAAAGCTCTTTTCATCCGCCGGGTTTCCTTTGCCTTTGTACA
>JAFDXG010000047.1 GCA_018268105.1 Bacteroidota bacterium
TGGTAGGAATAACAGGTTGTGTGACGGCGAAGCCGCTCTGTTTTTTAGAAGAGTTGATTTCAAATTTTAATAAACGTGTGTTATGGAAATGTGCAGCAGGAAAACAAAAGGAAATAACCGCAAAAAGGTTATCATGATCTGTGTCGCTCTGGCACTATTGGCCATCCACTATGGGGCATTCGCCCAGGATGGCATTCAGGGTATCAATGAAGCCAATACTAAAGTACGCAGCTACTTCTCCGCAGGAACCAACCTTATGTATGCGGTGGGTGCATTGCTGGGTTTGATTGGCGCAGTTAAAGTTTACCAGAAATGGAATGCGGGTGATCAGGATACTGGAAAAGTTGCCGCCGCCTGGTTTGGTAGCTGCATTTTTCTGGTGGTGGTTGCAACCGTTATTCAATCCTTCTTCGGTGTTTAAAAATCAGGAAGTATGCAAAGCGTGCTAACAGAAAAGTTGTGGGCGTATATCGTCCACAACAATCCTGATCTCATGATCAGCTTGCAGGAAGACTACTCAGTCACCAGGTATCTGGAAGAAAAGGTGAACGCTGTATTGCCGATGGTTGAGCAGCTTCTTGGCGAAGGAAGACCACCCTACATCATCGAGGAACTATGCCTCAATGCAATGACGGTGGAATTACAGCCTTCCCGCTATCAGTACATACGCTCGATTATAGAAGAAGAATTTAATGGAGACTACGAGCAGATGAAGGAAAACGGAACACTCACCTACGAAGTGGTAAATCTTATCGAAACATGCAAAGGCATTTTTAGTGATTTTGATTTTAACAGTGAAAACGAAACGAACAGGCATTTGAGATATGCCATTATAGGACAGGTGCATGATTACCTGGCCTGAGCCAATAGAAAAGTGAAGAAAGAAAATGTGTGATTATGGCTTACAATGTTTCCCAAAAGCTGCATGATAACCTTCGTGCTATCCGTACAGCGTTGGATTATCAGAACGGTCGTCCGCTTACTGCGGAAGATGTCGGCAGCCTGAAAAAATATGCAGGTTTTGGCGGCATCAAGGCCGTTTTATATCCTTACGGATCACCGGAAGATTGGCAGGCTAATGGTGCTACAAAAGAAGATTTGAAGCATCACGCAGAAATGATGCAATTACACGACCTGCTCAAAGAAAACTATCCTGAAACAGCTTACAAGGAAATCATTGCTTCATTACGCAATAGTGTTCTCACCGCATTTTATACACCGGAGGTAGTACCCCAAACCCTTTACAGCGTACTCGCAGCACAGGGCATTCAGCCTAAAAGATTGTATGAACCTTCAGCCGGTTCAGGTGTGTTCATCAGCGAAGCGGTTACATCATTCCCTCAACTGGAACAGATTACCGCAGTGGAAAAGGACAGGCTAACCGGATTAGTGCTGTCTGCTATCAACAGTACGCTTCCTGTAAAAACAGCGACGCATATTACGGGCTTTGAAGAAGCACCTGTAAAGGATAATAAGACTTATGATCTCGTGGTGAGCAATATTCCTTTTGGGAATTTTTCGGTATATGATGAAGCCTTTCCCGATAAAGAAATATCGGGTAAAATACACAATTATTTTTTCGCCAAAGGTCTGGACAAACTGGCTGAAGGTGGTTTGATGGCTTTCATAACAACAGATGCTTTCCTGAACAGTCCATCTAATCATACGGCAAGAGAATACCTGTTTCAGCGGGCGGATTTTGTGGGCCTTGCGGTGATGCCTGATAATCTTATGAAAGATACCGGCAATACCGAAGCGCCGAATCATTTGTTGATTGTTCAAAAGAATACGGGAAAGGAAAAGATAAGCTGGGAAGAAGATTGGCTGAATGAAGTAAGGGAACGAGAAAATGAATTTGGTCGCTTTCCCTATAATTATTTTATCTCCACTCACGATCACGATGTGGTCATGGGCAATGTGCGTAAGCCAGGCAAAAACCAATACGGCAGAGCTTCAGAAGTGGTTTGGCAGGATGGTGACATCAACCAGATCAGGGAAAGCCTTCATGCCAGTCTGATCAATCAATTCCAAAATCGCTTTAACACTGAATTATATCAGAAGGCGCAAACGGTACTATTACCTGTTCCTGAAAATGAGGGTAAAAAACTCACGTACCTGCCGATGCCGGAAAACACAACGGAAAGCACTTCGGTACAATTGGGATTGTTTGATACAGCCCCGGCAGAGCAGATCAACCGGGCAATGGCATATATCAATCCGCTCGATGAAACGGTTGTGGAAAAAACATCAGCACGCATCATCGGCACGATACGCACCACCGATAAGCCAAGTCATGAGAATGTTGTATTGCTTACCGCGAAGCAGCACAAAAGCAATCGTTTTTTATATAAGCTGTATTCTAATGTCAAAGAAGTAGATCATCTGTCAGCAAATTGGATGGATGCCCGTTTATTGGGTCATGAGCTGACGGGTATTTCCAATTATCTTAAACAGTTTGACCACAGTTTCAGGTACGAGGGCGACCAGACACTGGAAGGCTTTTTCCGGTTTGAACAAAAAGTTCCGCTTCCTTTTATCGGGCTAAAGCCTTACTACCAGGAAGGAACGCTGGTGGTACACATGGGTAGTGTCGGCACAATTGGCAATCCCGATCCAGAATACAAGCAAGCCGTGTTCCAGCCCCTGGGTCTTCAGGGAAACATTCATTTCTACGAAAACTATGCGGCACTTCGTGATGCTTATCTCGAATTAGCAGCCAAAGAAGTATCAGGGGAAACAATCAGCAATGCAGACAGGGATCAGCTCAACAGCAAGTATGAACATTTTGTTGTTGAATACGGTCTTTTGAACAGCCCTGATAACCGCAGGCGTATTCTGGAAGATACCGCCTTCGGAGTTATTGCATTGTCCTCGCTCGAACGCAGAGAAGGCGAACGGTTTGTGAAGGCAGATATATTAACTCACTCCATTCACCAGGTTAAAGAGCGGTTTATAACCGATGATCCCATTGAAGCCCTTGCTCATAGCCTCAACGATACTGGAAAGGTAGATACAGGCTTCATCAGTGCAGCAATGGGGTTAGATGAAAACGAAGTCATCAATCGTCTCGGCAATCATGTGTACATGAATCCTGCCAGCAATGAGTGGGAAACAGCAGACCAGTATTTGAGCGGTAATGTAGTTGAAAAGCTGCGGCAGGCAGAACACCTTTACGGTCAGTTCCCGGATAACCTGCAATATAAAAGAAGTGCGGAAGCCATCGCAAAGGTGCAGCCGGAGCGTATTCCGTTTGAATTACTGGATTTCAATTTAGGAGAACGCTGGATACCTAATTCATACTACGAGCGATTTGCTACATCACTGTTCGAGCTGGACACTACCATCAATTATTTTCCGTCGCTGGATGCCTTCAAGGTAAACACAGGAATGAATATCAAAGTATCGAGAGAGTTCGCTGTTACACCGAAAAGCGGACGTACTACCTACGGATACACTTTGCTGGAACATGCACTGGAGAATACAACCCCTTTCTTTACTTATGAAGTGAAAGGGCCTAATAATACAACCATTAGGGTCCCCGATAATGAAGCCATACAACTGGCTCACCAAAAGATCGAGCAGATAAGGAGTGGTTTCATCAACTGGCTGAACGAAATACCCGATGATGAGAAAAAGAACTTGGAAAACCTGTACAATGATACGTTCAACTGCTATGTATTACGAGAGTTCAACGGCAATCACCTCAATTTTCCCGGCTTAGACAAAAAAGCATTAGGCATTGAGGATTTATACAGCTCACAAAAGAATGCAGCCTGGCGAATCATACAGAACCGGGGAGCATTGGTTGATCATGAAGTAGGATTGGGCAAAACCCTTACCATGATCGTCTCCGCACAGGAGCTGAAAAGATTAGGTATCGTGCATAAGCCTATGATTGTTGCGCTAAAGGCAAACGTTAACCAGATAGCAGAAACCTATAAAAAAGCCTATCCTAAAGCTCGCATCCTGTTTCCGGGGCAAAATGATTTTACACCCGCCCAACGGTTGCGGCTTTTCCATGAAATAAAGAACAACAATTGGGACTGCATCATACTTACGCACGACCAATTCGGAAAAATACCGCAGTCATCGGAGATACAAAGAGAGATATTTCAAACGGAACTGGACAATGTTGAACGTGACCTGGACACTGTCAAAGATCTTGGCGGCGACATCTCTAAGAAAATGCTCAAAGGGCTGGAGATACGGAAGAACAACCTTGAGGGAAAACTGAAATCTATCCTGAAAGACATCGAGGAAAAGAAAGACACAGGTATCAATTTCAAAGAAATGGGCATTGATCACTTATTTGTGGACGAATCCCATAAGTACAAAAATCTCACTTTCACTACCCGCCATAACAGGGTCGCCGGTTTGGGTAATACAGAAGGTAGCCAGAAGGCGCTGAATATGTTGTTCGCTGTTCGCGAACTGCAAACACGTTTTAATTCCGATTTATGTGTCACGTTCCTTTCCGGCACACCTATATCCAACAGCCTCACCGAAATGTATCTGTTGTTTAAATACCTGCGTCCGAAAGAAATGGAACGCCAGCATATTGAAAATTTTGATGGTTGGGCTGCTGTATTTGCACGTAAAACAACAGACTTTGAATTTTCAGTGACCAACGAGATCATTGCCAAAGAACGCTTCAGGCATTTTATTAAAGTACCGGAGCTTGCTTTGTTCTATAACGAGATCACCGACTACAAAACGGCAAAACATATAAACCTTGACAAGCCCGAATTGAGTGAAACGCTGGTGAACATAAAGCCAACGCCTGAACAAAGTGAGTTCATTAAAAACCTGATGCAATTCGCTAAAACAGGCAATGGTGAATTGATTGGTCGTGGCAGGTTGACGCCAGAGGAAGACAAAGGCAGAATGCTGATCGCAACCAACTACGCTAAGAAAATGTCGGCGGATATGCGATTGATCAACGAGTGGAAGTATAGTGATCATCCCGACAACAAAGTAAATGTCAGTGCCCGCAAGATTGCAGAGATCTATAAAGAAACTACCGAGCATAAGGGTACACAGATTATCTTCTCAGACATTGGTACACCCAAGCCTGTTGAATTTAATATCTACGATGCAGTTAAAGAAAAACTGATCAGGGACTTTAATATTCCCGAACGGGAAATCACTTTTATTCACGACTGGACAGATACAAAAAAGCCCGAACTGTTCCGTAAGATGAACAGAGGTGAGATTCGCATTTTATTGGGCAGCACAGAGAAAGCCGGAACCGGCCTAAATGTGCAGCAACGTGTAGTGGCCATGCACCACCTTGATATTCCCTGGAAACCGTCAGAGCTGGAACAACGTAATGGCCGTGGCGCACGCCAGGGCAATCTTATTGCCAAAGAATATTACGGCAACAAAGTTCAGAACTATATCTACGCAGTAGAACAGTCATTGGATAATTACAAATTCAACCTTCTGAAGAATAAACAGACGTTCATTTCGCAAATGAAAAATTGTGAGTTGAACGTGCGTACCATTGATGAAGGTGCGATTGACGAAAAAAGCGGGATGAATTTTTCCGAATATATAGCCATTCTGTCCGGCGACACTTCATTATTGGAAAAATCAAAACTGGAAAAGAAGATAGCTGTAATGGAAAGCCTGAAAGTTTCTCACTTCAGAGAAATCGCACGCAATAAATACCAATTGGAAAATCTGCAAAATGAACAGGCATCCACCGTTAAAACGCTCGATAAACTTGCAGCAGATGAAAAAGTGTACAAGGCCGGCCTTCAACTGGATAAGGACGGTGTAAAGGTTAACCCTATCAAACTGGATACTATCAGTTCAACGGACAGTGAAGCCATTGGTAAACACATCATCAAGCTGTACCAGGACTGGAAGCCTGCTGTTGCAGATGAGCATACAGCACAGATAGGTACACTCTACGGTTTCAGCCTGTATATCCGCAGGCAGCAGGAAGCCTATGAGGAAAACGGAGTTTTTGAATACCGCTATTCCAATAGCTTTTATGCACAGCGAAGCAGTGACGGTATTAAGTACACTTACAACAACGGGTTTCCGAATACAGACAATCCTAAGCTGGCGGCAAGACATTTCCTTAATGCGATTGACCGGGTGGAAAGCCTGAAAGAAAAGTATGAGCATACTTTAAACGAACTGAAAACAGAGATACCCAAACTGGAGCAGCTTACTACCAAACCATTTTTACAGGAAGCGGAATTACAACAAATGAAAAATGAACTGGCAAATCTGGAAAGGCAGATAGCCATCAAGATACAGGAAAACCAGTTGAAGCAGCAACAGGTAGCGGAAACCGAACCGGAAGAAGTTATTGATACACCTGTCATTCAACTGTCCGAAAAAGTGAACGAGCATACTGTTCCAAAAGAAGTGATACTGGCCTCGCAACAGGTAGCAGAACGTTCCCGTAGCAGGATGCGATTATAAAAAAATTAACAGGAAATATTATGGCAAATAGTGTTTATCAAATTAACAAGGGAATTAACCAGAGCATCGAGTTCAAAGGCTTGAAGGCGCAATATATCTGGTATTTAGGCGGTGGTGTCGTGGCGCTGCTCATTGTCTTTGCCGCAATGTATATCATCAGTCTTCCTACTTACCTGTGCATCGGTATCATTCTGACCGCAGGAACATTCCTGGTTATGAAGATTTACGGCATGAGTAACAAATACGGCGAACATGGCTTGATGAAAGCCCTTGCCCGGAAGCAGGTTCCTAAGCTGATCAAGTCCAGGAGCAGAAAAATCTTTATGGACATTAAAGACAACCAATCATGAAAAGAGAATTGCCGGTGTACAACATCGAAGGAACCGATTTTGTCGTGGACGTTGCCAGCTTGCAACTCTGTGAGAAAGCAAACCCGGAGAACGTAATTCCCCTTTTTGACATGCGGGATGTTGGTGATGGATACGTATTTGATTATAGTCCTAAAGAGAAAAACATACCGAGGTTGTTTAGTGATGATACGGACGTTACCACAGTAAAGATACCGGAGCTGGTACAGCTTGATCCTGTGGGAATGGCGGAGAAATACGGTTGTTCCGTTCATGAGGTGCAGGGAAAAACAGATTTCGCTTTGATGGTAGATCAGCAGGCGCTTGGAAGGAGGCTGATGGGGCAATTGCCTACCGTGGACATAGCCGGTCACACTTTCTATGTAGATATAACAATGGATATGCTGCGTCCTAAAGATGATTTCGCTTCCAAAGGCATCGTCTTCAGACAGATTGACCATTACTACGATGATGACAAAGAGGCTTACGTGATACCATACAATCCAAAAAAACATGAGTTTCAGGAATTGGACTATGAAAACCTCACCTCCATTCCTAAAGACCTTATTGTTATTTCCTTTCCGCACGAAATAGTATTAGACCCGGTAGGCTTCAATAGAAAAGGAGGTTGGGACGAAACAGACGGGTTGAAGCTAAAGAACATCAAATCTCATTTTGAGGCGAAGATTATTGACTGGAAAGAAACCGGCATTGAACAAACTATAAAAGAGAATATAAAAAAACAGCAGCAATCCAAACAAGCAGATGAAAGCCGGAAGACCGGCCAGCGGCAGCGTAGAGGTCCAAAGCTATGAGGTAACAATGCCATGAGTGCATTGAAGTGATAACAGGTAAAAAAAGTGAGATGGAAAAAGTGTTGGATGATATTTTACCAATAATGGATGTAGAGCATGACTGCATCCTAAGCAAGCAAGGCGACATGACGGTTGTCTTTAAAGCAGACCTGCCGGAAATCTTTTCGCTTTCCGATCAGGAATACGAAGCCTTTCACCAGGCATGGATAAAAGCAATCAAGCTACTGCCCAAATACAGCGTATTCCACAAGCAGGATTGGTTTTTGGATAGCAGCCATAAGCCGGACTTTACAAAGGAAGATACCAGCTTCCTTAGTCGGGCCAGTGAGCGGTTCTTCAACGAGCGCCCCTTCCTGGCGCATAGCTGCTACATCATGCTCACCAAAAAGCCTGAAGGACGTAAAACAGCCAGCTCCATGTTTTCAAGCCTCCTGCGCAAATCCATAGTGCCGGAAGAAACTTTAAAGCCGCAACTGTTGCAGGACTTTCTGGACAGTGCGGGTCAGTTCAAGCGCATTATGGAAGACAGCGGTTTCGTGAA
>JAFDXG010000048.1:2500-4301 GCA_018268105.1 Bacteroidota bacterium
CAGACTGAAAATCTTCGGAGTTGTAGTCTGGAGAAGCCAGGTCAGCTTTAAGTTTCGGATAAAGTCTCTTGGAACAGAGCGCCGTGGAGGGTGATAGCCCCGTTCATGTCTGAAACGAAAGGTGTACGACCGGCTTTCTAAGAGTCGAGTTGTTTGGGATTGCAGCTCTAAGTGGGTGGTAAATTCCATCTAAAGCTAAATATAAATGGGAGACCGATAGCGAACAAGTACCGTGAGGGAAAGATGCAAAGAACTTTGAAAAGAGAGTTAAACAGTACCTGAAATTGCTGAAATGGAACCGATGGGAAGCAGTGTTGGCTTGTTGGTACTTGTACCCGTGAGCAAGTCAGGCTTCCTTAGTTGCGTGGGAAAGGCTTCTAGACCTGTATGGGCTGGTTTTGCTGTCATGCGACTGAGGGACTCTGACGAAATGCTTCTTATCAACCCGTCTTGAAACACGGACCAAGGAGTCTAACATATGTGCGAGTGCTCGGGGTAAAACTCCCAGCGCGGAATTAACGTAAAGGTGGATTTATTCACTGAGGTAGGATCTGAAAAGTGCACTATCGACCGACCATGATCCTTCGGGAGAAAGGTTTGAGTGTGAGCATATATGTTGGGACCCGAAAGATGGTGAACTATGCCTGAGTAGGGCGAAGCCAGGGGAAACTCTGGTGGAGGTCCGCAGCGATTCTAACGTGCAAATTGATCGTCGAACTTGGGTATAGGGGCGAAAGACTAATCGAACCATCTAGTAGCTGGTTCCTCCCGAAATTTCCCTTAGGATAGCTGCAACCGAACAGTTTTATCAGGTAAAGCTAATGATTAGAGGCATCAGGGGTGGAACGTCCTTGACCTATTCTCAAACTTTAAATGGGTAAGAGCCCTGGGTTGCTTAATTGAACCCGGCGGTTGAATGACGGTTGCTAGTGGGCCAATCTGGGTAAGCTAGATTGGCGATGCGGGATGAACCGAACGTTTAGTTAAAGTGCCAAAGTATCCGCTAACCTAGATCCCACAAAAGGTGTTGGTTCATTAAGACAGCAGGACGGTGGCCATGGAAGTCGGAACCCGCTAAGGAGTGTGTAACAACTCACCTGCCGAATGAACTAGCCCTGAAAATGGATGGCGCTTAAGCGGATCACTTATACTAAACCAATATGACAAATGCGAGGTCGTATTGAGTAGGGGGGCGTGGGGCTTGTTGTGCATTCTGTGGCGTAAGCCGGGATGAAACGGGCTCTAGTGCAGATCTTGGTAGCAGTAGCAAATATTCAAATGAGAACTTTGAAGACTGAAGTGGAGAAAGGTTCCATGTGAACAGTAATTGGACATGGGTGAGTCGATCCTAAGAGATAGGAGAATTCTTTTTGAAAGTGGTACTTCCTCGGATGTGCCCGGATATCGAAAGGGAATTGGGTTAATATTCCCAAACCAGAACGTGGATATTGAGTGGTAACACAAACGAAATTGGGGATGCTGGCTGGAGCCCCGGGAAGAGTTCTCTTTTCTTTTTAACAGTTCAGTAGACCTTGGAATCGGATTGACCGGCGATAAGGTTTAGTGACTGGCAAAGCAGTATCTTTTTGTACTGTCCGGTGCGCTTCAGACGGCCCGTGAAACCCCAGTGGCGTGACTTATGCGCACCTCTGGTCGTACTCATAACCGCCTCAGGTCTCCAAGGTGTGCAGCCTCTAGTCGATAGAACAATGTAGATAAGGGAAGTCGGCAAAATAGATCCGTAACCTCGGGATAAGGATTGGCTCTGAGGGTTGGGCCTAGGGGTCCCAGGAACGAAGGA
>JAFDXG010000049.1 GCA_018268105.1 Bacteroidota bacterium
AGAACGAAGAAAACGATGGAAGAAACCGGAGCTGAAAGTAAAAAGCGGGGTATTGTTTAAATATGCAAAGTTGGTTAAAGACGCAAGTGAAGGTTGCGTAACAGACGAATAGTAAATGGTAAGACTCTAAACCATAAACGAGAAATCATAGACCTTATACCCCCACAATCTAAATAGTGTACAGTAAAATCAAATAAAATGAGCGAAGCAATTTTATCAGAAAAAGCAAAGAAGTCAATCAAGACAAAGTCGGAGATGACCAGCGTAGGAAAATGTGCCGTTGGTACTGAAATCAGCGGTTCACAGGCGGTCATTGAAGCACTCTTTGCAGAAGGGGTCACTGACTTTTTTGGTTACCCCGGTGGGGCGATAATGCCAATTTATGATGCATTATATGATTATCAGGACACAATAAACCATATCCTTGTTCGTCATGAGCAGGGAGGTATACATGCTGCACAGGGTTATGCACGTACATCCGGAAAAGTGGGGGTGGTGTTTGCCACCAGCGGGCCGGGTGCAACCAATCTTGTAACCGGTTTAGCCGATGCACAGATTGACAGCACACCTGTAGTATGCATCACCGGTCAGGTATTTGCTCATTTACTTGGAACAGATGCTTTTCAGGAAACAGATGTAATTAATATCACTACACCCATTACCAAATGGAACTATCAGGTAACTGATGCTAATGAGATTCCATCTGTGCTGGCTAAAGCATTTTATATTGCCAAATCAGGAAGACCCGGGCCGGTATTGATTGATATTACAAAGAATGCGCAAGTACAAAAATTCACCTATCCGGGATATAAACCCTGTACTCATATCCGGAGCTATCGCCCCAAGCCTATAGTACGTAAAGAATATATACAGGCAGCAGCCGAATTGATAAATAAAGCCGAAAGACCATTTGTACTGCTGGGACAGGGAGTAATTCTTGGTAATGCTGAAAATGAGTTTAGGGCTTTTATTGAAAAAGGCGGACTGCCAACTGCCTGGACAGTATTAGGGCTTAGTGCACTGCCGACCGATCATCCACTAAACGTGGGTATGCTGGGTATGCATGGGAACTATGGACCAAATGTGCTCACAAATGAATGTGATGTATTAATTGCCGTAGGTATGCGCTTTGACGACAGAGTAACCGGCAGACTCGATAAATATGCAAAACAGGCTAAAATTATTCACCTTGATATTGATCCGGCTGAAATAGATAAAAATGTGCATGCTACGGTTCCGGTTTGGGGCGATTGCAAAGAAACTCTTCCTTTAATAACCTCACTTCTTAAAAATAAACAGCATGAAAATTGGTTAAACAAGTTTAAAGAGTTGCGGAAACAGGAAGAAGAAGTTGTTATTACCCCCGAGCTGCACCCTGACGGTGATATGATGACTATGGGTGAAGTATTTAATGTACTGAATGATCTTACAAAAGGAGATGCAGTTATCGTTACAGATGTAGGACAGCATCAGATGGTATCCTGCCGATATGCAAAGTTTACCCAAAGCAGAAGTAATGTAACCTCGGGTGGATTAGGTACAATGGGGTTTGCCCTGCCATCTGCTATCGGCGCTAAATTCGGCGCACCTCAACGCAATGTAATTGCTGTTATCGGTGATGGGGGATTCCAGATGACGTTACAGGAATTAGGTACCATCATGCAGTTTAATGTGGATGTAAAAATCATTATACTGAACAATCATTTCCTTGGTATGGTACGTCAGTGGCAACAACTGTTTCACGATAAACGATATTCTTTTGTAAATATCACCAGCCCTGATTTTGTTGCTTTAGCCAAAGCATACAGTATTGATGGGAAAAGTATATCAAAGCGGGAAAATTTGCGTTCAGCTCTCCAGGAAATGCTGAATCATAATGGATCGTACCTACTGGAAATTATGGTGGGTAAAGAAAATAATGTTTTTCCAATGGTGCCTCAGGGTTGTGGTGTGGCAGAAATAAGGTTGAAATAAACTTTTCATGGCAAAGAAATCAACCATAGAAGAAATTAGGGTTCGTTTCGATAATGACGTGGAACGATTTTCTAATCTTGATACGGGTCAGGTATCCACTATTGATGCCAGGATTTCACTGGAATTAATTACTGAAGCCGCCAGGAGAATTGTACCATCGGCTACTCAACTGTTGGATGTGGGAAGTGGCGCAGGCAATTTCACACTGATGATGCTGAAAAAACTTCCGGGTCTTAACTGCACATTGGTTGATCTGAGCAAACCTATGCTGGATAGGGCATTGGAGAGAGTTGCCCAACAAACAGATGGCGAGATAAAAATTGTACAGGGAGATATAAGGGATGTTAAACTTCCTGCTGATCATTTTGATATTATTCTTGCTGGCGCCGTGTTGCACCATTTGCGCGATGATGAAGACTGGGAAACTACATTCAGAAAATTATTTAACATTTTAAAACCAGGAGGTTGTTTGATGATTTCTGATCTTGTAGTACAGGAAACAGCAGCAATTAGTGAATATACCTGGGAGCGCTATGGTGATTATCTTGAAGGTGTGAATGGAAAGCCTTACCGTCAAAAGGTAATGGAGTATATTGAACAGGAAGACTCACCGCGGTCTGTAACTTACCAGATGGAACTTATGAAAAAAGTAGGATTTCGATCTACGGATATTCTGCACAAGAATATGTGTTTTGCAGCTTTTGGCGGCATAAAATAAATTTATTAAATCAGGAAACTCAAAACAATGAAACAAGAATTTACCATAACAGTGTACGCTGAAAACCATATAGGTTTACTTAACCGTATAGCTATTATGTTTTCCCGCAGGAAAATTAATATTGAGAGTTTAAATACCTCTCCTTCAGAAGTGGAGGGAATTCATCGCTTTACAATAGTAATTAATGAAGTGGAAGATGTTGTTAAAAAACTCATACGCCAGATTGAAAAACAGGTGGAAGTATTGAAAGCATATTACAATAATAACGATGAGATTGTATGGCAGGAACTGGCTTTATATAAAGTATCTACCGATAAGGTAATTGAAGATGTTAAAGTAGAGCGGCTATTGCGTCAATACGGAGCAAGGGCGGTTGTGATTCGTAAAGATTACACGGTGTTTGAAACTTCGGGGCATAGAGAAGAAATAGATAAACTTACCGAGGTGCTTGGTGGCTTTGGGCTGATAGAGTTTGTGCGCAGCGCAAGAGTGGCGATTATTAATGCCAGCAAAGGTTTTTACGAAAAACTAAAAGAATTTGAAGAAGAAAAACCCCGCACTGAAATAGTGGAAAACGAATTTCTGGATAAACAGGATGAAGTGTTTTCGATGTAAGACGGAGGAGCAAGGCTTTAGCGGTCAGGTTCCTGATAGCTTTGATAGCTGAAAGCTACTACTGATAAATGTACTGGATATATTACTTTTGCAGCCCAATACAAAACAAATTTCCCAATTTTCAACATATCAAATATTCAAACTAACAACATGGCAAAATTAAATTTCGGCGGCGTAGAGGAAAACGTAGTAACACGTGATGAATTTCCATTAAGCAAAGCCCAGGAAGTATTAAAGAATGAAACCATAGCGGTAATTGGTTATGGAGTTCAGGGTCCCGGACAGGCACTGAATCAGAGAGACAATGGTATTAATGTTATTGTAGGTCAGAGAAAAAACTCAAAGACCTGGGATAAAGCAATAAAGGATGGCTTTGTGCCCGGCGAAACTTTGTTTGAAATTGAAGAAGCACTACAAAAAGGCACTATTATTTGTTACCTGCTAAGTGATGCCGCACAAATTGAATTGTGGCCTACGGTAAAAAAACATCTTACTCCGGGTAAGGCATTATACTTTTCGCATGGCTTCGGTATTACCTTCAATGAGCAGACAGGTATAATTCCTCCAAAAGACGTGGATGTATTTTTGGTGGCGCCTAAGGGGTCAGGCACTTCATTGCGCCGCATGTTTTTACAGGGTCGTGGATTAAACAGCAGTTTTGCAATTTTTCAGGATGCTACCGGCAAAGCAAAAGAAAGAGTAATTGCTTTAGGTATTGCTGTTGGTAGTGGCTACCTGTTTGAAACTGATTTCAAAAAAGAAGTATATAGCGATCTGACCGGAGAACGCGGTACTTTGATGGGTGCTATCCAGGGAATTTTTGCCGCCCAATACCAGGTATTACGCGACAAAGGGCATTCTCCATCAGAAGCATTTAATGAAACCGTAGAAGAGCTTACTCAATCGCTTATGCCATTGGTAGCTGAAAATGGTATGGACTGGATGTATGCCAACTGTTCTACAACTGCACAACGCGGCGCACTGGACTGGTGGAAAAAATTCCGTGATGCTACAGCACCGGTTTTCAAGGAATTGTATGAAAGCGTAGCTTCCGGCAAAGAGTCTCAACGTTCTATTGATAGCAACAGCAAGGCAGATTATCGCGAAAAATTAGAAGCAGAGCTTAAAGAACTTCGTGATAGCGAGATGTGGCAGGCTGGTAAAACAGTAAGAAGCTTGCGTCCTGAAAATCAGAAATAAAAAGGGTGTCGGAGTTAGTACATTTAACTCAGATTAACTCAGACAAGTAAAAACATCGGTTTGCAATATTTGTGTATGCCGGTGTTTTTTCCATTTTTTGCTTATAGATAAATTCAGAGATAGATTTTGGACAGAGAACCATCTGTTTGCAGGATGAGGCCCCGGTAATTTGATTTGTATTTGAAATAAAATACCTGTTTGAATTCTTTGATTAATTTTACAGAGGTTCAGAGAGACTTTAGCAGAATATGTCTTATGACTACAAACAGATTGTTCCTATATAAATTTAGAAAGAAGTACTTCATAATAGGAAAATAGTTCTTTTGTATATGATAGGGACAATTGGTTCATAACTGTAAAGCTGAAAAACTCTGTATAGAAAAATTGATTTATGGTATTCAAAAAGCTGAATATAAATTGAATGGGTATAAATTTAGCAACCTGAAACATGTACAATAGAGAATGAACCGTTGAAGTGTGCGACGCAACGAAGATTCATAGTAGTAATAGCGTCTGGTTCAAAAAAACAAATCACTGTTTTGCTATTTGCGCAGATAATCGGAGGAAATTACATTAAAACTTTTTAAACATCTTTTTACACTTAAGTGAAAGAAATTAATAAAAACGAAACGATAAAAAAAAGCCTTCCTGCCTGGTCGGGAAAGCTTAAATTTCATGATGCGGTATATCGCCTGAAAAAGGTTGTGAACCGCACCCCGCTGATGTACAATCACAATTTATCGCGTAGATATAACTGCAAAGTATTTCTTAAAAGAGAGGATTTACAAATAGCCCGTTCATACAAACTTCGCGGCGCATATAATATGATCTCTGGTTTATCGGAAGATCAAAAGCGGCGTGGTGTAGTTTGCGCCAGCGCCGGCAACCATGCCCAGGGGTTCGCCTATAGTTGCAAAAAGTTAGGCATAAGAGGTGTTGTATTTATGCCCGTTATTACTCCGAGACAAAAAATTACCCAAACGCAAATGTTTGGTGAAGACAGTATTGAGATCATTCTGACAGGAGATACGTTTGATGATTGTGCTGCCGCAGCAAAAGCATATACTGCCGAACATGATATGGTTTTTGTTCCCCCATTTGATGACTACAGTATTATAGAAGGTCAGGGGACAGTAGCTGTTGAAATACTGGAAGACAATACCGATATAGATTATGTATTTATTCCTTTAGGCGGGGGCGGGTTATGTGCAGGTATGGGTGCGTACTTCAAAACGTATAGTCCGGATACCAAAATTATAGGAGTAGAACCCCAGGGCGCACCTTCTATGAAAGCGGCACTGGAAGCTGGTCATCCGGTTATACTTGACGAAATAGACCGTTTTGTAGACGGCGCTGCAGTAAAACGTATTGGCGACCTCACTTACGAAATCTGTAGTACAGTTTTAGATGATATGTTAGCGGTTCCGGAAGGTAGAATATGTACTACTATATTAAAATTATACAATGAAGATGCTATTGTAGCAGAACCTGCCGGGGCGCTTTCCATTGCCGCACTGGAAAACTATGCCAGTCAGATCAAAGGCAAAAATGTAGTATGTGTAGTGAGTGGGGGTAATAACGATATAGACAGGATGCCCGAAATAAAAGAAAGGTCGCTACAGTTTGAGGGATTGAAACATTATTTTTTAATCAGTTTTGCTCAACGTCCGGGCGCTTTAAGAGAATTTGTAAATAATGTGTTAGGTCCCACGGATGACATCACACGTTTCGAGTATATGCAAAAAACCAATAAGGAAGCAGGCCCTGCTCTTGTCGGCATTGAATTACAAAAACGGACAGATTATATTTCTCTTATTGAAAGAATGAAGAAATCTCAGATTATCTATTCTGAAATAAACAGTAATGACAAACTTTTTGGCTATCTCATATAGTCCAAGTTATGCACATTTGAATACAATTTTTTTAGACAGTTGTGCTATTTTTCATGTTTCTTTTGTAATTTTAGCTTCTTGCCTGCCATAGACTTAGAAAGATTTTAACTTTTGTATGTCTCTTTTGATTTTTATCTAAAAATTCCATTTATATGGTGTGTAAAGGTTTGTATAATGCGGAATTTGAACGCGATTCATGTGGCGTGGGTTTTGTTGCCAGTATTAAGGGCAATAAATCTCACCAGATTGTGTCAGATGCACTGACTATTCTGGAAAATATGGAGCACAGGGGAGCTTGTGGCTGCGAATCAAATACTGGAGATGGTGCCGGTATTATGATACAGGTGCCCCATGAATTTTTCTTTACTGAGTGTGTAAAACTCGGGATTCACCTGCCTTCCTTCGGAAGGTACGGAGTGGGGGTGATTTTTTTTCCCAGAGAAATCAGGTTAAGAGAAGAATGTCGTGAAATATTTGCCCGGGCCGCTGAAAAACTTGGACTGGAAATATTAACCTACAGAAAAGTACCAGTGAACACTGCCGATATTGGCAAGACTGCGCTTTCTGTCGAACCTGTAATCGAACAGGTCTTTATTGCCTGTCCGGATCATATACAAGACCCTGAAGAATTTGAAAGAAAATTATATGTGTTACGCAATTATGCAACACACACTATAGAAAATACGGTTAAGAAAGACAGTATTGGTTTTTATATGCCGTCATTGTCATATAAAACTGTAACCTATAAAGGTCAGTTGACCAGCATGCAGGTACGTACCTACTTTACCGATCTGTCCAACAAAAGAGTTGTAAGTGCATTTGGGCTGGTACATTCTCGTTTTGCCACCAATACTTTTCCCTCCTGGAAGTTAGCTCAGCCATTCCGTTTTATAGCGCACAATGGTGAAATCAATACACTACAGGGTAATCTCAATTGGCTGAAGACCAGTGAAAATGGGTTTAATTCTCCTTTATTTACCAAAGAAGAAATGGAGATGTTATTGCCCATAGTATCCAGTGGAATGTCTGATTCTGCCTACCTTGATAATATGGTGGAATTGCTTACCCTCTCAGGAAGGTCGTTGCCCCATGTAATGATGATGCTTATACCGGAAGCATGGGATGGAAATGAAAAAATGGATGCTGCCAAGAAAGCATTTTATGAGTACCATGCTGCCGTGATGGAGCCCTGGGATGGTCCGGCTTCTATTTCCTTTACTGATGGTAAGATAATCGGGGCAACCCTTGACCGAAACGGACTGCGCCCATCCAGGTACTGTGTTACACATGATGACCGGGTAATTATGGCTTCTGAAACCGGGGCTTTGCCAATTGATCCGCAATTAGTGAAGCGATATGGCAGGCTTCAGCCGGGTAAGATGTTTGTTGTGGATATGGAACAAGGCAGAATTATCAGTGATGAAGAGTTGAAACAGGATATTTGCAACCGCAAACCCTATAGCGACTGGCTGAATCAATATAAAATAAGGCTGGAGGAACTGGATGCTCCGCGTGTAACATTTACACATTTGTCGGAAGAGTCAGTATTTAAATATCAGAAGGCTTTTGGATATAGTACGGAAGACGTGGAAAACCTTATCCGTCCGATGGCTATAGACGGAAAAGAGCCTATTGGATCCATGGGTACTGATGTGCCATTGGCAGTACTTTCTGATCAGCCACAGCATCTCAGTAGTTATTTTAAACAATTATTCGCCCAGGTTACTAACCCACCTATTGACCCTATAAGAGAAAGACTTGTAATGAGTTTAGCCTCTTATGTAGGTAATAATGGTAACCTGCTTTTGGAAGATGCAAAACATTGTCATGCAGTAGCTTTAAAGCAACCTATATTAACCAGCACAGAATTAGAGAAACTCCGCAGCATTGATACCGGAATATTCCAGGCAAAAACATTACAAAGTTATTTTAGGGCAGACGGGAAACCTGGTTCGTTAAAAGCCGGGATTGATCGTTTGTGCCGCTATGCCGTTGATGCCGTTGAAGATGGTTTTGAAGTAATCATTCTTTCTGACCGTGCAATAGATTCTGATCATGCTGCGATTCCTTCATTGTTAGCGGTATCTGCTGTGCACCATCATCTTATTCGCAAGGGTATGCGCGGTCAGGTTGGTATTGTAGTTGAGGCCGGTGATGTATGGGAAGTTCATCATTTTGCATGTCTCATTGGTTTTGGAGCAACTGCTATTAATCCCTACCTCGCTTTGGCAACCATTCGTACCATGAAGAGCAATAATATGTGGGAAACGGAACAAGCCTGGGAGCAATTGCGTAAAAATTATGTAAAGGCAGTTTGTGATGGATTACTGAAAGTATTTTCTAAAATGGGTATATCCACTCTGCAGTCGTACCAGGGTGCACAGATATTTGAAATACTTGGACTTAATCATGATGTGGTAAATAAATATTTTGCAGGGACAGTAAGCCGTATCGAGGGTATGGGGTTGGACGAAATTGCCAAGGAAGCGCTGGCTAAACATGAACTTGCATTTAACCGGAAGAAGATTCCTGTAGACAGGCTGTCTGTAGGAGGCATTTATCAGTGGAAAAGAAAAGGTGAGTTTCATTTGTTCAATCCGCAAACTATTCATCTGCTTCAGTATTCAACACGGATGAATGATTACAATATCTTTAAAAAATACAGCAAGGCGGTTAATGATCAGGGAGAAAAGGCCTGTACACTTCGCAGCCTTTTCCGTTTCAAACGTACCCGTCCTTCCATCCCAATTGAAGAAGTAGAACCTGCGGAAAATATTTATAAACGTTTTGCTACAGGAGCTATGTCATTTGGCTCTATATCCTGGGAGGCACATACTACACTGGCTATTGCAATGAATCGTATTGGAGGTAAGAGCAATACTGGCGAAGGTGGTGAAGATGAAAGACGATATGAACTGATGCCTAATGGCGATTCCATGCGTTCTGCTATCAAGCAGGTGGCTTCTGCAAGGTTTGGTGTCACCAGCCGCTATCTGACGGAAGCCGACGAATTGCAGATTAAAATGGCTCAGGGAGCAAAGCCAGGAGAAGGTGGACAATTACCCGGACACAAGGTAGATGAATGGATTGGCAGGGTACGTCACTCTACACCAGGTGTAGGTTTAATATCTCCACCTCCGCATCACGATATATACTCCATTGAAGATCTTGCACAACTGATATATGACCTGAAAAATGCCAACAGGGCAGCAAGAATAAATGTTAAACTGGTATCCAAAGCAGGCGTAGGGACTATAGCTGCGGGTGTTGCAAAAGCAAAAGCTGATGTAATATTAATAGCAGGATTTGATGGGGGAACCGGAGCATCACCGGTAAGTTCAATTAAACATGCTGGGCTGCCATGGGAACTTGGTTTGGCAGAAAGCCATCAGACATTAGTTAAAAATAAATTGAGGAGCCGGGTAGTGCTGCAGGCCGACGGACAAATGAAAACTGCACGTGATATAGCTATTGCTACTTTACTTGGTGCGGAAGAATGGGGTATAGCAACAGCAGCACTTATTGTTGAAGGCTGTATAATGATGCGTAAATGTCATCTTAATACCTGCCCGGTAGGAGTAGCTACACAGGATCCGGAATTGCGCAAACGCTTTACCGGTAATGCAGATCATGTAGTGAATTTCTTCAAGTTTATTACTCAGGACTTAAGGGAAATTATGGCAGATCTTGGGTTTAGTACAATTAATGAGATGGTAGGACAGGCAGATTGCCTGGAAAGAAGAGATGATATTAACCACTGGAAATATCGTAAGCTGGATGTATCTCCCATACTTTTTAAAGAACCTGCTGCTGAATCAGTAGGACTTTTTCACCAGGAAGATCAGGATCACGGGCTTACCGGTGTACTCGATTGGAAATTCCTCGAAATTGCTAAACCTGCACTGGAAAAAAGAGAGCGGGTATATAGTGAATTCAGGATAAAAAATACAGACCGTGCAGCAGGAACAATTCTTTCGAATGAAATTTCCAAGCAATATAAAGCTGCCGGTTTACCTGATGATACAATACACTTAAAGCTGACGGGTACTGCGGGTCAAAGTTTTGGCGCTTTCAATACCAATGGTGTTACGCTGGAGCTTGAAGGGGATGCTAATGATTATTTTGGTAAGGGATTGAGTGGCGCCAGGTTGGTTGTCTACCCTTCAAAAGAAGCTGGCTTTGTACCTGAGGAAAATATTATTATTGGGAATGTGGCATTTTATGGTGCTACTTCTGGTGAGGCATTTATCCGTGGTAAGGCAGGCGAACGTTTCTGTGTGAGAAATTCAGGTGCTAATACCGTTGTGGAAGGCGTGGGAGACCATGGCTGCGAATATATGACCGGGGGAAGAGTTGTAATACTAGGAGATACCGGAAGAAATTTTGCAGCAGGAATGAGCGGAGGAATAGCTTATGTATATGATGTGAAGGGGCAATTTGCAGAAAATTGTAATATGGAGATGATTGATCTGGATCCGGTCATTAATGGTGAATCTGAAGAATTATATGATATGATCTCCAGGCATTATGCTTATACCGGTAGCACAGTTGCTAAATTCATTATGGACGATTTTGAAGCCCAACTCAGGAATTTTGTAAAAGTGTATCCGAAGGATTATAAAAAAGCAATCCAGAAAGCAAAGATTAAAGTGGAAGGACAATAGAGGTTGTTTGATTTTTCAAAAATTAATTATTAGGTAGTAATATGGGAAAGCCAACAGGTTTTATAGAGTTTACAAGAAAATTACCTCATAAAAAGCCGGTAACTGATCGTTTAAAAAATTATGATGAATTTGTAGACCGGTTTCCGGAAGAAGAACTTACAAAACAGGCAGCACGATGTATGAACTGCGGAACTCCGTTTTGTCATAGTAATATGGGCTGCCCGCTGGGAAATGTAATTCCCGAATTTAATGATGCTATTTATCGCAAAAGCTGGCGAGAAGCATATGATATTTTGACCTCTACCAACAATTTCCCTGAGTTTACCGGACGTATTTGTCCGGCCCCTTGCGAAAGCGCCTGTGTACTTGGTATCAATCAGCCCCCGGTAACCATTGAAGAAATAGAAAAACATATTATAGAAATTGCTTTCGAAAAAGGATATGTGCAGCCAAGAATTCCAAATGTGCGGACAGGTAAAAAGATTGCAGTTATCGGATCTGGCCCTGCAGGACTTGCAGCAGCTGTGCAATTGAATTATGCGGGACATTCTGTAACTGTCTTCGAAAGAGATGATGCGGCAGGTGGGTTATTACGTTATGGTATCCCTGATTTCAAATTGGAAAAATGGGTAATTGCCCGCCGGGTTGAACTCATGGAAAAAGAAGGTGTTGAGTTTCGGTACAATGCCAATGTGGGCGTTAATGTCAGCATCAATGATTTGCTACGAGAATATCATGCTATAGTTTTATCGGGAGGGTCTACACAGCCAAGAGATTTACCAGTACCGGGCAGAGAACTGAAAGGTGTATATTTTGCCATGCAGTTTCTAAAGCAACAAAATAAACGGAACGCTAAAAAGAACCCACTTGCAAATGCTACCATTGAGAGTAATATTTTGCATGAGGAGATATTGGCAAAAGAGAAGAATGTGGTAGTAATAGGAGGTGGAGACACCGGTAGCGATTGTGTGGGAACCTCTAACCGGCAGGGTGCAAAATCAGTTACTCAATTTGAATTGATGCCCAAGCCACCTGAAGAACGTACACCTTATATGCCCTGGCCTACCTATCCTATGGTATTAAAAACTTCATCTTCGCATGAAGAAGGTTGCGACCGGCGTTGGGCGATCGCTACTAAGGAATTTATAAGTGACGAAAAGGGAAATGTGAAAGCATTGAAACTTGTAGACCTGGAATGGAAGCTTGCTGATGACATGCGCCCATCCCGATTTGAAGAAGTACCTGGTTCTGAAAGAGAGATTCCCTGCGATTTAGTTTTACTTGCTATGGGTTTTATTCATCCGCAGCATAACGGTTTGCTGGATGAACTTGAAGTGGAATATGATGAAAGAGGAAATGTAAAAGCTTCAGAAAAAGCATATCAAACCAATATTCCAAAAATCTTTACTGCTGGGGATATGCGCAGGGGGCAATCGCTGGTAGTTTGGGCAATAAGTGAAGGAAGAGAGTGCGCAAGAAAGGTAGATGAGTTTTTGATGGGATCCTCTTTGCTCGAAACAAAAGATGCTTCGTTACTATCGCTTTTTGTTTAACCTCAGGTACAGATATTATATTTCTTAGTATAACTGACATGAGAATATTTTTTTGTTATTTGTGTATTTGAAAGTATGCAAACAATAGTTGCTGCTTCAGTAGGTGGGGATCTGATTGAATCTTCTGAAATGAAAAATTGTCAGGAGTACGACTCTCAATATGAAAGTTTGTTGAATCAACGTACCTGTGTATCCGCTTCGGTGGTGACAACATTAATGATAGCAAAAGGATACAAATCTCCTTCTGTTTGACCAAGCACATTGATCACTGTGCCTGCACCTCCTCCAGAAATAAACTAATTTCATCTACCTATATAGAGTTTGCTGAATAACAGTTGATACCTCATTAATTGGGGTAGTGGAAAACATAGTGTTCATTCAATTAATGCTGTGGAATTAATACTGGTATTGGTAACATCTGTTCAAGAACTACATACCGAATTAGAGAAATTAAAGATGGAATTACTGCTTTGAGATATCAGTAAGCTTGTTGGTTAAGATAAGATGCAGATTAAAATAAAAAGACCGGCTCAGTCCGGTCTTTTATTATAATATTAAATATGTATTAAATGTAGTAAGAATAGATGTTTAAAGTATAGTGATATAATTAGTATATAAATTATGATAGTATAAAAATAATAAAAATAATAATATATATTAGTTTTATAAACAAGTAATACAATTTTGTTAAACAATTTTCTACGTGCAAGGATAAAGAACTTTAGAAATAAAATTAAAAATAAAAATATATAACAAAATAGTGAAGTAATATTCAATTAAACAATATATTTGTTCAATAAATATTAATTAAGTTATTTATTAATTTAAAATTTTCAAAATGGCCAAGTCAACACTTAAACAGATCGCTCCTTTCTTTATTTTGGCTTTAATTGCGTTAGTTTCACTATTTGTTAAGCCTGCTTCTGATTTTGCCGATGTGAGTAAATACAATGCTGCAGATATTACATGGATATTAGTAGCGACTGCATTGGTCTTTTTAATGACCCCTGGTTTGGCTTTTTTCTATGGTGGAATGGTTCACAGAAAGAATGTAATTTCTACTATGATGAAAAGTGTTGTTGCCGCCGGTGTGGTTAGTGTATTATGGATAACAGTAGGGTATAGCCTGTGTTTTGGAACTGACATAGGTGGTTTTATAGGTAACCCGTTGACTCATTTATTCTTTAAAGATGTTAATTCTGGTGAACCCTGGGTAGGTGCACCTACAATTCCTAAAACACTTTTCTCACTGTTTCAGTTAATGTTTGCCATTATTACACCGGGACTGGTAGTTGGCGCAGTTGCTGAACGTATCCGTTTCACGTCATATATTCTTTTTATCGCATTATTCAGTTTATTGGTGTATGCTCCGTTGGCACACTGGAGCTGGCACCCCGATGGTTTTTTATTTAAAATGGGTGCACTCGACTTTGCCGGAGGTACTGTGGTTCATATTTCGGCAGGTTGCGCTGCTCTTGCCGGGGCGCTTGTATTAAAAAGAAGAAAAACACATATAGAACATAAGGAAATTCCACCAGCTAATATACCTTATATATTAATCGGTACCGGCTTGCTTTGGTTTGGATGGTTTGGTTTTAATGCAGGTTCTGCACTTGGTGCAAATGCGATAGCTGTATCTGCATTTGCCACTACCAATACCGCTGCTGCTTCTGCCGGTTTGGGCTGGATGTTTTTCGATGTCATTCGCGGCAAAAAACCTTCAGTTACCGGATTTTGTATTGGAGCCGTAGTGGGGCTTGTAGCCATAACTCCAGGTGCAGGTTTTGTTGGGATTCCCCAGAGCATTTTTATAGGAGTATTGTCTGCAATCATTTCTAACGTTGCAGTGTATTACAAACAAAAGTCCACCCTTGATGATACCCTTGATGTATTCCCCTGCCACGGGATCGGTGGTATGGTAGGGATGCTTTTAACAGGTGTATTTGCTACCAAAGCAGTGAATGCTGCAGGAAACGATGGATTATTTTTCGGTAATACAGCTTTCTTCTTTACACAGATGAAAGCAATGCTTATTGCTGGAGGTTATAGCTTTCTTGTTTCTTATGTAATTTTCAAATTTATCAATTTCATCCTGCCTTTACGTGTAACTGCTGAAGAAGAAGAAATTGGTCTTGATGCTTCTCAGCATAATGAAAAATATATGCAGGGAACATTATTGGTATATAACAATGGAAAAATAAAGGAAGAGGAAGTCATTGATCACGAAGATTAATACCAAATTCTATTTTCAGGAGATTAACTCAGTCATTAATATACAAAAAGAAAAGGTACAGTTTTTATATAAACCTCTGACCAGGTTTAAAAACAGTACCTTTCATTTAACACTTAAAATCAACTGCAATGTTAAGAAAATTTCTTGCATCGGCCATTGTTTTGGCTCCATTTTCCTATGCGCTCTCACAAGATTCAACAGTAACTGCTCCGTCAGAAGATAAAAAGTTTAAAATAAGTGGGAGTGTTGATGCCTATTACCGGTACAATTTTGCCAATGCCAAAGATTCAGGACGTACCAATAATTTCACCAGCTTTACCAATTCGCAGAACTCTTTTGAACTGGGAATGGCTTCAGTAAAAGTAGCCTATAATTCCGGTAAAGTAGGATTGGTGGCTGATCTGGGTTTTGGTACCCGGGCTACAGAATTTTCTTATGCCGAATCCGGGGTGCTTGCTGCAGTTAAACAAGCTTATATTACTTATGCTCCGTCTGAAAAAGTGATTTTTACTTTTGGAAAATTTGGTACCCATCTCGGATATGAAGTGCTTGATCCCCAGCTCAACAGGAATTATAGCATGGACTATATGTTCTCTTATGGTCCATTTTCGCATACCGGTTTAAAAGCGGATGTCAATTTAAGTGATCATTTTGGATTTATGCTGGGAATAGCCAACCCCAACGACGTCATTTCAGCTCCTTTTGGGAGAAAATTTTTTCTGGCACAAATGCACGGAAGTATTGAAAATTTTAGTGCTTTCCTAAATTATGCAGGCGGAAAAGATATGGCTGGGGTCACCTCTAACCAGGTGGATCTGGTATTGACAGGAAAACTTTCTGATAAATTCTCAGTAGGATATAATGGCACGGTTAAAACTGCCAGGTATGATGGGCCTTCTGATTCCTGGTGGGGATCTGCCCTGTATTTAAATGTTGACCCTACAAAAAAGTTTGGATTTACTGTTCGTGGTGAAGTGTTCAACGATAAAAAAGGGGTAGCCGGTTTTGGAACTTCCTTATTTGATGCTACACTTTCTTTAAATATAAAACCGGTTGAAAATTTAACTATCATTCCGGAATTCAGGTTGGATTCTGCAAAAGATCCGTTTTTTTATAAAAACGCTGATAAGATTTCTCCAACTGCAAAAAGTACAGGTACATTTATACTGGCTGCCATATACAGTTTTTAGTCATCTATATACATTAGGCGTGCAAAAATGAGTGCCTTCCATTTTTTGGAAGGCACTTTTAATAATACTGTGTTGCTGGGAAGGTTTACCTCAATGTGCTTTAGGAACTTAGCCCCGGTACTACTATTGAGCTATTATTGCCACGCTCGCTTATACGTTCTTATCGCTATTGAGCAAATGACTGCTTAGAATGGAATTCAATAGTGCATGAATAACAGGACTGACGGAGATATCCTGACCTGCACTCCGAATTTGCTTTTATTGCCACTTTATACACACTTATAATATCAGGCAACCTCTTCTTTCCTTGCTTTATGCTTAGCCAGACTTGCTGCCATGTTCTTACTTATCTTAATTTTTTAAACAGGCATTTCATAAGTCGCATGACTGTTATTATAGCGACATTAGTAAAGCTAAGGTAGCAGGCAGGCTATCACACTATTCTCAGTGCTACAGACCTGTCAGTTTCATCCTGCTGATGAATGGTCATCCTTTCACCTTAAGAAAATCTGTAGTTCACAAACCGGAGCTCAAAAGAAATGAAAGCCACTGTTTATGCAGGATTTCGTTCATATAGCTGTAATGTGGGTTAATCCTCAATATTGCTGCATTTGCCTCTGGCATTTGCAGCTATTCTCTTTGGATTGACAAGTAGCTGACAAAAACAAAGAAGATGATCATTATTAAATAATGGATGAATTTTTTAACACCTATAAGATCAGTGCTTTTTGACAGAGGCTGTCTCATATTTTTGAAACAGTGTTTGTTATTTATTGATCCGTTAGTTTTTTATTCCTTCCCGATAATACAATACGACTTTATATTTGCTGAATTATTCAAGGATTTATTGCCAGAACGTTATTGATTTTCAGCCTGATATTAGTAGCCTGATATTTTCATAATGGTGATATGGGCTGTCTGCTTATGTTTAGAAGATAAAAGCATGGATCAGATTAAAGAGAAAAAAAATATATGGAAAAAGATAGGGAAGATAACCCTGAGAACGGTTGTGTTCCTTTTGCTGATTTTTTTACTTATTGCTGGCTTAATACTCACACCCCCCGTTCAGCAATTTATCACTAATAAGGCTACCGCATATCTTCAAAAAAAATTAGATACCAAAGTTTCAGTAGGAAGATTATATATAGGGTTGCCTAAAAATGTAGTACTGGAAAATATATACCTTGAAGACAGGCAAAAGGATACCCTTTTGTACGGTGGTAATATAAAAGTTGATATTAGCCTGATAAACCTTATACTTGGCAGGGGTGTAAATATTAACAGGGTTGTTTTGGAAAACATAACAGTCAAGGTTAAACGACAATTACCGGATACTACTTTTAATTTCCGGTTTATTATTGATGCTTTTACATCAAAAGAAGCAAAACCAAAAGACAAAACAGACACCGTGTATACGCCGGTTAGTATAGGCTCGGTTACCCTTGATAAAATACGGGTTCTATACAAAGATGTAATTACCGGCAATGATGTAGAAGCAAATCTTGATCATTTTGATACGGAATTTGATGATTTTAACCTTGATAAAATGAAGTTTGATATTGGCGCCACCAGGCTGGCCGGACTCCGGTTAAAAGCATATCAAACCAAACCCCTCGTAGTTGAAAAACCCGAAGTAATAGAAAATGCCGAACAAAAGGAAGGTGTAATGCCTGATATCTCTGTTAAATCAATTGAACTTGAGAAAATATACGCTGATTATAAAAATGATGTTTCTGCATTGTACGCCTTGCTTGACCTTGGGCAGTTAAAAATAAAACCTGATAAAATTAATCTCTCTAAGCAGCTTGTTAATCTCGGTGATATATCACTAAACAAAACAACCGCCACTATACGTTTAGGCAAAACAGAAACTACTAATGTAACAGTAAAACCTTCGGAACAACCCCCGGCTTCTTCCAATTGGAAAATTCAACTGGCTTCGCTTCAACTGGATAGTAATAATATACAGTTTGATAACGATAATGTGCCCAGTAAAAAAATCAGGCATGGATTATATGCATTTAAAGGCTGACGGACTTACTTTTCAC
Source organism: Bacteroidota bacterium (assembly GCA_018268105.1). Taxonomy (GTDB): domain Bacteria; phylum Bacteroidota; class Bacteroidia; order Chitinophagales; family Chitinophagaceae; genus Agriterribacter. Next base: position 18,088 of record JAFDXG010000049.1, read on the forward strand.
GTTAATGATTTTATATATAATAATGATTCTATTGCAGGTAAAATTGAGAAGGGAAGTTTTACGGAGCAAAGTGGTTTTACGCTACAGCAATTGCAAACCGATTTTTTGTATGCAGACAAACAGGCTTACCTGAAAAATCTCTATGTAAAAACACCTGGTACTGAATTAAAGCGTGCTGTTGCCATACAATATGAATCAATTGAAGCGCTGCAAAAGAATATTGGTCCATTACAGCTTGATGCGAATGTGGAAAACAGCCGGATTCAGGTAAAAGATATATTGACCTTCGTTCCTTCTCTTCGATCGCAGCCTGCATTTGCCAATCCTAACGCCACCTGGCTTTTGAACGCCAATATCAAAGGCAGCGTTTCAAACATGCAGATCAATACTTTGCAGGTAAGCGGCCTGCACGATACAAAACTATCTGTAAAAGGAAGAATAACAGGTTTGCCCGATACAAAAAAAATAAATGCTGATCTCGATATATACAATATCAACAGTTCTAAAAAAGATATATTATCATTTTTGCCCGCTAACGCTCTTCCGGTAGGCATTACCTTGCCGGACAGGATATCTTTATCGGGAAAGCTAAATGGCGGTATTGAAAAACTCACAGTAGATTTCAAGCTGGGTACCAGCCTTGGAAATGCTTTATTTAAAGGAAGTACCCAACATATTACTAATTCGAAAAATGCCGAATATGACCTGGTGCTGCAAACACAATCGCTTGATCTTGGAACTATCCTCCGGAATAAAAATACTTTCGGACCTGTAAGTGCAGATATTGTTGTGAAGGGAAAAGGATATGATACCAAAACAGCGAATGCCGGTTTGCAGGCTAAAATAAAATCTGCAATACTAAAAAAATACAATTACCAGGGTTTAAATATAAATGGCAGCATTGCAGAACAAAAAGCAGATATACATGCTGATATCGCAGATCCGAATATTCATTTCTCGATGGATGCAAAAGCTGACCTGGCGAAGCAATATCCCGCGGTGCAGTTGGATGGCACTATTGATAGTATTAAGCTGAAGGAATTAAATTTCAGCAACGATGTAATTGTTTACAGGGGAAAAATTTCCGGTAATTTTTCAAGCACCAACCCAGACAGTCTTGAAGGAAAACTGTTCATACTCGAATCATTGCTTGTGCACAACCAGCAACGTTTTACAATGGATAGCATACAACTGCTGGCTGCAAACCAGGATAGTTTGCAAAGCCTTACATTAACAAGCGATATATTACAAGCAGAACTTAAAGGAAAATACAAACTTACTGAAATGGGCACTGTACTGCAAAATGCGGTTGAGCCTTATTTCTCAACCGACAGCATCGCCGCAGCTAAAAATAAATTATCTCCTTACGATTTTACCATCAATGCCAGACTGGTTAATAAACCTATACTTAAAGTATTTATAGACAGTTTACGAAAATTAGATACAGTATCTGTTCAAAGTCATTTTGCACAGGGGAAGGGTTGGAATGCATTGATTATTGCGCCGGCAGTAAAGGTTGGCGCTAATGCAGTTAATGATCTTGTAATAAAAGCCGATGCCGGTGACAGCGCACTTACCGCAAGTATTAATGTCGCGCAAATTAATGCGGGCAGCAGTATTGCCATGTATGGCACAAGTGTTACGGCCGATATAGCGCATAATAATATTGACTTTGCGCTGAATATAAAGGACAGGACGAAAAAAGAAAAATACAAGCTTCAGGGATTGTTTAGCCAGTTGAGTAATGGCATTTACAGGTTTTCATTAAAGCCAGACAGCCTGTTGCTGAATTACGAAAAATGGACAATTGCGGAAAGCAATAAAATAGTATTTAATAAAGGGGATATTAACGCTGCAAATTTTACGCTCGGTCATTCCGGTGAGCAGCTAAGTATTAACAGTCTTTCTGCCGAACGCAATGCACCGATGGAAGTAAGTTTTAAAGATTTTAAAATAGCCACATTAACGGGGTTTGCACAGCAGGATTCAACGCTGGCTGATGGCATTCTAAATGGCAAGGCTACCGTTACGGATATAACTTCTTCCCCGGTTTTTGTAGGAGATCTTGTCGTAAACGATCTGAGTATAAAGAAGGATACAGTGGGTAATATAAAAGTTTTGGTAGATAATAAAGTAAAAGATACCTACAATGCGAATGTTACTATTTCCGGTAATGATAATGATGTAAACCTGTCAGGCAATTATTTTGCAGGCACAGGCAGTCTTGATTTCCTGCTTGATATAAAGAACCTGCCGTTGCGTACTGCGGAGGCTTTTTCAGGAGGTGCTATTAAGGAATCATCCGGTGGGGTGAATGGCAAATTCAATATAGCGGGTACGGCAGATAAACCATCTGTAAACGGCGATCTTAACTTTAATAATGCAGTGTTCAATCTTGCCATGCTGAATAATATTTTTAAAATAGACCAGGAAAAAATATCAGTGACCAATGATGGCATCCGGTTCGATCATTTCCAGGTAAAAGACTCCTCGGACAATATTCTCTCTATTGATGGTTTGGCAGCAACAAATAATTTCATTAACTACAATTTCAACATGGATATTAAAGCGGATAATTTCCGTGCATTGAACAGTACCAAAAAAGATAACAATTTATTTTATGGTCAGTTATATTTTGATACCAGGCTAAAAGTAAAAGGTACGGAAGCCGCACCTTCTGTTGAAGGAAGGTTAGGTATAAACGATAAAACAAAAATGACCATTGTGCTTCCCCAAAATGATCCCGGCGTTGTTGACAGGGAAGGTATTGTTGTTTTTGTAGATAAGGATGCTAAGCAAAATGACTCTCTGTTTCTGGCCAGCTATGATTCTTTAAATACTTCTTCTGTACATGGAATGGATATTTCTGTAAACATTGCGGTTAATAAAAATGCAGATTTTACCCTTGTAATTGATGAAAGCAACGGTGATTTCCTCAATGTCAGAGGGGCTGCCGCATTAAATGCTGGTGTTGATCCCAGCGGAAAGATCAATCTTACCGGCACTTATGAATTGGATGAAGGAACCTATGAGCTGACTTTTAATTTCTTAAAAAGAAAATTTGATATCGTTAAAGGAAGTAAAATAGTATGGCAGGGAGAACCTACTGATGCTGAAGTGGATATTACCGCAAAATATTCGGTTAATACTGCACCGCTTGATCTTGTAAAAAATCAGTTAGGAGAAGAAATTACGGGCACGGCACGGAATACATATCTTACTAAAATTCCTTTTGATGTTTTGCTGAAAATGTCGGGTAAATTATTGCAGCCTAAAATTACTTTTGATATAACGCTGCCCGAGGACAAAAATATTGCTGTATCGAATGATATCATTTCTACCGTAAAAACAAAACTGGAAATGATGCGGCAGGATGATGCAGAAATGAATAAGCAGGTTTTTGCATTGCTGCTGCTCAACAGGTTTGTGGCTGAAGATCCCTTCAGAAGCAGCAGTAGTACCAGCACTTCAACAATGGTAAAGCAAAGCGTAAGCAAACTGCTTACAGAAGAGCTGAACAGGCTTGCAGCAGATCTTATTAAAGGCGTTGAGCTGAACTTTGATGTTGAATCATCAGACGATTACAGCAAAGGTGAAAGAGAAAGCCGTACAGATTTAAATGTGGGTCTATCCAAGCGAATGCTCAATGATCGGTTGATTGTAACCGTTGGCAGCAATTTTGAATTGGAAGGACCGCAGAATTCCAACCGGCAGGCTTCAAATATTGCCGGCAATGTGCTGCTGAATTACAGGCTTTCTGAAGACGGAAGGTATATGCTGAAAGCATACCGGAAAAACCAGTACCAGGGTGTAATTGATGGTTATGTGGTAGAAACGGGGGTAGGGTTTACTATTACGATGGATTATAACAAGTTCAAGGAAATTTTTGAGAGCAGGAAAGCTGCGGCTGAAAGACGGAAAATGAGAAGAGAAAGCAGAAGAATCGAACAGCAGCATAGTAAGTCAAATGTAAAAGGAGAAGATTAATGGGCAGACCAGTTTATATAATATTTATTGCAGCAATAATGTGCATATTCACATCGTGCAGCACCACGCGTACTGTACCTGCCGGCGATGCTTTATATACAGGGGCAGGCGTTAATGTTGAAGCGGATCATCTGAGTAATAAAAAGAAAAAAGCGATCAGGTCGCAGATGGAAGCACTGACCAGGCCACTGCCCAATAAAAAAATACTGGGAATACCATTTAAACTGATGATGTATAATCTTTCCGGTGATTCTGTAAAAGAAAAATCGATAGGTGGCTGGATAAGAAGGAAATTCGGTGAGCCGCCTGTATTATTAAGTAATGTGAGTTTAGAAAGGAATATTGCTGTACTGCAGAGCAATCTTCAAAACCAGGGTTATTTCCAGGCTGCTGCTGAAGGAGATACTACCGTAAAAAATAAAAGAGCTAATACCACATATATTGTTACCCCCGGTAATCAATACACGATTAATACTGTTGATTTTGGGAGAGACAGCTCTGCCTTGCAGGCAACGATTAATAAAAGCACAAACAAAACCTTATTAAAGCAAGGCAACCCTTTTGACCTGGCTGTAATTAAAGCCGAACGGGAACGTATAGACGCTTATCTTAAAGAAAATGGCTTTTATTTTTTTGACCCTGACTTTTTGATAATAGAAACCGATAGTACCATCGGTGATAATAAGGTAAATCTTTATGTAAAATTAAAACCCCGGACGCCACGCAATGCAAGGCAGGTATATACGATCAATAATGTATTCATATATCCCGGATTCAGCTTAAATGCCAATGTTTCTGATACAGCCAGACAGGATGCAGTAAAATATGACAGATATTACCTGGTTGACAGGCGTAAAACATATAAGCCATCCATGTTCTCCCGTGCCATGTTGTTTTCACCCGGAGACGTTTATAATAGAACTGATCATAATCAAACCATCAGCAGGCTTATTAATCTTGGTGTGTTCAGGTATGTAAGGAATAGCTTTGAACCTGTTACAATAAATGATTCTGCAAAGCTGAACACTTATTACTACCTCACTTCGCTTCCGCGTAAATCTGTAAAAGCTGAGATTGATGCGAGTACAAAATCAAATAATCTTACGGGTTCTTCAATAACAATTGGTTGGCGCAACAGGAATATTTTCGGAGGCGGAGAACTATTGTCTATCAGTGCCACCACAGGTTTTGAAGTACAATTCAGCGGGCAGTTGAAGGGGTATAATACCTATAGGGGTGGGATTGAAAACAAATTAACCATTCCAAGATTTGTTGTTCCATTTCTTTCATTGAATACACATGGAGGTTTCGTGCCTAAAACAAATATGATGCTGGCTTATGAAGTGCTAATAAAGGAAAAACTATATACCATGAATTCCTTCATAGCGGAGTATGGTTATTCGTGGAAGGAAACGATTAATAAGGAACATGAATTAAACCCGGTATCTATTAATTATGTGCAACCTCTAGTTATTACTCAGGAGTATAAAGATAGTATTTCAAGTCAGCCTACATTGGCAAAATCGGTGGAAAAACAATTTATTCTTGGCTCAAATTATAATTATAACTACAACCAGCTTACAGGCAATAACGGGCTTGGAGGATTATATTTTAATGGTAATGTTGATCTGTCGGGAAATATTGCAGGACTGATTACAGGTGCTGATGTAAACAAGGGAAATCCCAAATATATATTTAACGCACAGTTTTCTCAATACGTAAAACTGGAAACTGATTTGAGATATTATATTCATCTCTCCGGCAAAAATGTTTGGGCAAACAGGGTAATCGTTGGGTTTGGATATCCTTATGGGAATTCTTCAGAACTGCCTTTTGTAAAACAATTTTTTTCAGGTGGTAATAACAGCCTGCGTGCATTCAGGAGCAGGTCAGTCGGCCCCGGAACATATAAGGATACTGTTAATACAAGATTTCTGCCTGATCAATCGGGCGATATAAAGCTTGAATTCAATACTGAGCTACGGGCAAAATTATTCAGCATAGTGTATGGTGCAATATTTGTTGATGCCGGTAATGTGTGGTTGTATAATGATAACCCGAAAAAGACAGGTGCAAAATTCTCTGATAAATTTATGAAAGAGCTGGCGATAGGCACAGGTGCGGGGTTGCGTTTTGATATATCATTTCTTGTATTAAGGTTTGATGTTGCATTTCCGTTGCGTAAACCCTGGCTGCCAGAAACAGAAAGATGGGTATTGGATAAAGTTGCATTTGGCGACAGAACCTGGAGAAGGGAAAATCTTGTTTTTAATATTGGTATTGGCTATCCGTTCTAAGGAATTGTGACATGATAAAACTATTTACTCAGACCTTAAAAGCGCCGCACAGACGCAGGTTGGGTAGTCTTGCTTTATGCTTAGCCTGACTTGCTGCCATGCCCTTACTTATCTTGATTTCTAAAACCAACAGAGCTCAAATCATATAGCCATAAAGTTTTAACTGTAATTATTCCAAAAAACGGAATACGCATACGGCAGGTTATACTACATACAACGCAATCATCCAGACCTACCAATGGAAATAAATATCCTTACCATGGAAACAAGAATTCCTGATGTTGTTGCATCACCCGCAATTGCTAGGCTCTTTATATGCAACATCGAAGAAATGGGCAAAAAGTGATGTGGCTCAGTTCAGTTGTGCAAGACTCTCTTCAATAGCTTTAATCTTAGCCTCAGCATCTGCCTTCTTTTTTCTTTCCAGTTCAACTACTTCTGGTTTCGCATTCTGAACAAATCGTTCGTTAGTCAGTTTCTTTTCAACGGTCACTAAAAATCCTTTCTGATACTCAAGATCTTTCTGAAGTTGTTCTTTTTGAGATCCATTGTTACTAAGAGCGTCGCATTCAATATATAGTTTGTCTTTGTCAACAACCATTGTAAGCGGTGCTGTTACAGGCTCATTAACTATTTTTACAACCTTAGCCTTAACCTGTTTTGCAAGTATATGATATATATATTCGTAACGTGAAGGGGTATCTGTTTGTACGAACAGGTTTATTTCTTCTTTCGGCTTTATCTGATGCTTTACCTTCATATCTCGCACTGAAGTAATTGTTTGTTTTAATAACTCTCCTGCTTCAATGATGGATGTTTTTGCAGTCGCTTGTAAGGAATATTGTCTTATGCATAAATCGTCATCCCTTTTTTCGTCCAGCATATGATATAGTTCTTCAGTGATGAAAGGCATGAAGGGATGAAGCAGGTGCAGGAGATCTGTAAAAAAATCAACAGTTTTTTGATATACTTCCTGTGATATTTGATGCTCCGTATCTGGTTTAATCCATTCCAGGTACCAACTGCAGAAATCATCCCAAATCAATGAGTATATGGTTTTTAATGCTTCACTGAGTTTAAACTCGGCAATGAGTTTGTTTACCTGTTCGGTAACCTGGCTTAATCTGCTTCTAAACCACTCCACGGCAAAATTTTCTTTTTCTCTATCTGTTTCCCCAATTTTTTGCTCCAGCATCTTCACAAGTTTCAGGGCATTCCACATTTTGTTATTGAAGAATTTGCCTTGTTCAAGTGAAGCCGTGTCAAATAGTAAATCATTTCCTGCAGGCGAAGAGATCATAATACCAAAACGTACGGCATCTGCTCCATAATTTTCAATTAGCTCAAGTAAATCAGGAGAATTGCCGAGTTGTTTACTCATCTTTCTGCCCAGCTTATCGCGAACCATGCCGGTAAAATATACGTCTTTGAAAGGAATCTCTTTTTCAAACTCCATTCCAGCCATAATCATTCTGGCTACCCAAAAGAAAATAATGTCCTGTCCGGTAACGAGTACAGAAGTAGGATAATAATATTTGAGTTCCTGATTGCCGGGTTGGGTAATGCCATTAAACACTTGTATCGGCCATAGCCACGAAGAAAACCAGGTATCCAGTACATCTTCATCCTGGGTAAGGCTAATTTCATTGCGCTCATTGCTGGATTTCCATTTTTGGATTGCTTCCTCTTTGTTTTCTGCTACTATACAATTGCCTTTATCATCATACCAGGCAGGGATTTGCTGCCCCCACCACAATTGCCGGCTGATGCACCAGTCTTTTACATTTTCAAGCCAGTATTTGTAAGTTGCTAAAAACTTATCCCCCGGATGAATTTTTATACTTCCATTCAAAACTACCTTTAATGCAGGCTTTGCTAATTCTTTCATTTTAAGAAACCATTGAGTGGAAATGCGGGGTTCCACTACGGCTCCGGAGCGTTGACTATAACCCAGCCGGGTTTGATATTCTTCCTCTTTTTGGATGAATCCTTTTTCCTGCAACTCTGCAATAATTTTTTTTCTTGCTTTAAAACGGTCTTCTCCTATATATATCTGTGCGGCATTGCTTAAGGTACCATCGGGATTGAGTGTATCCACCACTTCCAGATTATGTTTCAATCCAAGATTGTAGTCATTAATATCATGTGCAGGCGTTACTTTTAATGCTCCTGTACCGAATGATGCATCAACATATTCATCAAAGATCAGGGGTATTTTTCTATTAATCAGAGGTACTATGGCAAATGCACCCTTCAGGTGTGCATACCGTTCATCATCTGGATTAACGCACACCGCTGTATCTCCCATTATAGTTTCAGGGCGCTGAGTGGCAATAGTAATATGCTGCTTTTGAGTAGATCCTGGTATTTCTAACTCATAATTGATATAATACAGTTTCCCTTTTACATCTTTATACTCTACTTCTTCATCGCTAAGAGCTGTTTTTGCGGCTGGATCCCAGTTGATCATCCTGGCACCGCGATAAATCAGTCCTTTATCATACAGCGTTACAAAAACTTTCATAACTGCTTTATAGTATTCGGAATCCATGGTAAAACTCACCCTGTCCCAATCAACGCTGCAACCAAGCTTCTCTATTTGATGATAGATTATACCGCCATATTTTTCTTTCCATTCATAAGCATACTGTAAAAACTCCTCCCTGGTTAACGAATTTTTATCAATACCCTTTTCTTTGAGCATGGCCACCACTTTGGCTTCAGTGGCTATTGAAGCGTGGTCACTACCGGGTACCCAGCAGGCATTTAAACCACTCATACGGGCATGCCTTACCAAAATATCCTGTACGGTCTCATTAAGGGTATGCCCCATATGCAGTACCCCGGTAACATTAGGCGGTGGAATTACTACTGTAAAAGCAGGTTTATCATTAGGGGTACTTTTGAAATAAGCCTTTTCTTTCCAGATTTTGTTCCACTTTTCCTCAACAGATCCTGGTATATAATTTTTACTGAGCTCCATAATGTTATATTAATTGCGGGTTGCAAAACTACATATAAATAAAAAACACTTTTCCACATTATGCGAAAAAGTGTTCCGTCCAGGAAAACAATAATTTTTTACCAGGAGAGGTATGTGACAATAGCAATCGTAGCATAAGCTGCAATAACTATAATAGCGATTTTCGCTGTTTCTCCAATGTGCAAGGAATGTAAAAGCTTCATAACTGATGATTTTTGTGTTAAAAAATCAGGATCGGACTATGCAAAGCTTTCAAAGGAGGATGGGATATTATTTTCTCTAATTATGAATATGTAAAAAACAACTCTTTTCTGCAAAATCTCTACCGTATACCCTTAATTAGTGATTACACCAAAGTTAATCTTTTTCCTGCAATTAAATACTCTTTATTGTGTACAAAATGGAGAATTTGTAGACAATTTGTGAAACAAATACGTTAAAATTTGACAATCAATGTCTTGAAAATCTATAAGAATGCATTGCCCAAAGCATTTTACCTTTAGATAATTAAAATATCAGAAAAATTGATCTATGCTATTGTTGATATTGAAACTACGGGTGGATATGCTTCAACCGGGAGTATAACCGAAATAGCTATAATGGTATATAATGGATCAACTATAATAGATCAGTATCATTCTCTCGTAAATCCTTTGCAACCCATACCACATTTTATTCAAACCCTGACAGGTATCACCGATGAAATGGTGGCAGATGCACCTTCTTTTGAAGAAATAGCTGCAGAAGTATTTGACCTGTTGAATGATAAAGTATTTGTTGCACATAATGTCAATTTTGATTTTTCTTTTCTCAATCATGCATTGCAGATGAACGGTTATCATTTGAATGTTAAAAAGCTTTGTACTGTAAGGCTGACCAGAAAAATTTTTAGTGGCTTGCCTTCTTACAGTCTGGGTAATATTTGCCGTTCTTTTCATATCCCCATTCAAAACAGGCATAGAGCAGAAGGAGATGCACAGGCGACGGTATTACTTTTTGAAAAACTGCTGCTCAACGATTCTGAAAATCACATTCAACAGTTTCTTAAAAAGTCATCCAAAGAGCAATATCTCCCTCTGCATTTGCCCAAAGAACAAATTGAACAGCTTCCCCGTAAACCAGGGGTATATTACTTCAGAAATCAGAAGGGTAAGGTAGTTTATGTGGGTAAAGCAAAAAGTTTAAAACATAGGGTCAGGAGCCATTTTACCCATAACGGTATTGGAAGGCAAAAGCAGGAATTTATTCGCAATGTTCATCATATCAGTTATCAGCAATGCGGTACGGAGTTGATGGCAGCTATATTGGAGGAAACAGAAATAAAAAAATTTTGGCCTATTTACAATACCAGCCGTAAGCAGGCAAGTGTGCAATATGGATTGTATGTATTTGAAGATCAGAAAGGATATACCAGGCTTGCTATTGAAAAAAAGCGGAAACACCTTCAGCCTGTGCATACCTTTGGACTGATGTGGGAAGGATATAGAATATTATGGAATCTGATTGAACGTTACCAATTATCGCCCGAACTATGTTTTTTAGATAAAACAAAATATGAGGGTGAATATCATACCAGGTATGATGCCCCGGATACGTATAATCTACGTGTGGAAAAGGCACTCCGCACCCTGCACGATGAACTTCCGAGTTTTGCTGTATTGGGAGATGGTATAGAAGAAAATCAGTATAGTTGCCTGTTAATGGAGAGAGGAAAATTTTTTGGTATGGGATATATTCCTGTTACTATGAAACTTGATGATATTAACCGTTTGAAAAAACAGCTTACACCTTACCCCGATAATGATTTTATTCGTGATATGATTTATAGTTTTGTACAAACTTATCCCAATCAAAGAGTAGACTTTCAATAACATATTGGTTAACTTAATCTATCCAGGGTTGAATATCTCTTTACTGAAACCCGATAATTTTTCAAAGTTTTTATTTCAAAATAAGCCCTTAGTTTCGCACCCTTATGAAAAATTTTGCATCAGCTATTGCTACAAAACTCAATATACGCACACAGCAGACAGAAGTTGTGTTATCATTACTCGAGGAAGGTGCTACTATACCTTTTATTGCACGGTACCGTAAAGATAAAACCGGTGCTTTGGACGAAGTAATAATACAGCATATACAGGATGAAGCCAAAACACTCAAAGTATTTGAAGAAAGAAAAACTGCTATCGAAAAATCTATTTCCGAACAGGATAAAATGACTGACGCCTTGCAGCAAAAACTGAATGCTGCCACTACCCTTACCGAACTGGAGGATATATACTTGCCCTATAAACCTAAAAGGAAAACAAAAGCACAAACAGCCCGGGAAAACGGACTGGAACCTTTAGCTGTAATTGTGCTTGAGCAAAAAGCAACCGACCTGCAAAATATCGCTGCAAAATATCTAAATGACAAAGTGAAGACTATAGAAGATGCGCAGCAGGGAGCAAGAGATATTATAGCAGAGCAAATCAATGAAGATGCACAACTGCGGGCAAAAATACGCAGGCTTTTTGAAGGAAAAGCTTTGGTGCATAGTAAGGTTGTAACAGACAAAGAAACGGAAGGTATCAAATACAGGGATTATTTTGATTACAGCGAAGCTGTGATGAAGATGCCTTCTCACAGGGCGCTGGCAGTATTGCGTGGATTTGTAGAGGGGATACTGCGAATATCTATTGAACCGGAAGAAGAATCGGCTCTAGCGGTAATAGAAGATATATATGTGAAAGGAACAAATGATTGTAGTGCACAGGTAAAGAAAGCAGTAAAAGATGCCTACCGGAGATTGCTGCAACCTGCATTGGAAACGGAGTTTCGTACATTGATCAAGCAACGTTCCGATGAAGAAGCAATTAATGTATTTGCCGAGAATCTGAAGCAATTATTACTCAGTGCTCCGCTTGGCGGGAAACGGGTTCTGGCTATAGACCCCGGGTACAGAACAGGTTGCAAGGTGGTATGTCTTGATGAGACCGGTACTTTGAAAATGAACGACCTCATATATGTGCATGAGCCGGCTAAACTCATGAATTCTGAATATACGATAAGACATCTTGTGGAGCAATATCGAATTGAAGCCATTGCTATCGGAGATGGTACTGCAGGGCGGGAAACCGAGCAATTTATCAAGAAACTAAACATGGGTTTGCCGGTGTTTCTGGTAAATGAAGATGGAGCTTCGGTATATTCTGCTTCCGAAACAGCAAGGGAAGAATTTCCAAACCAGGATATCACAGTACGCGGTGCTGTAAGTATCGGCCGGAGGTTGATGGATCCATTGGCTGAACTGGTAAAGATTGATCCCAAAAGTATTGGTGTAGGACAATACCAGCATGATGTTAACCAGTACAGGTTAAAAGAAAGGTTAGACCAAACCGTGGTAAGCTGTGTGAACCAGGTAGGGGTGAACTTAAATACGGCGAGTAAACATTTGCTTGCATACGTGAGTGGTATTGGAACTACACTTGCAGAAAATATTGTCGCTTTTCGAACAGAATCGGGAGGCTTTACCGGAAGGAACCAGTTGCTCAAAGTGCCGAGGCTTGGAGGGAAGGCTTATGAGCAATGTGCCGGTTTTTTGAGGATTAACGGTGGAAGCAATCTGCTGGATGGAAGTGCAGTACACCCTGAAGCATACCCATTGGTAGAGCAGATGGCAGCAGATTGCAATGTACAGGTGAAAGAACTTGTCGGCAATGAAGATTTGATAAACAACATACCCATAAAGAAGTATATAACTGAACAGTTTGGGGAACATACGATTAAAGATATACTGAGGGAATTACGCAAACCGGGACTTGATCCGCGCAGTGAAGTACAACAGTTTGAATTTGCTTCTATTTATAGTATTGATGATGTGGAGATTGGGATGGTGGTGCCAGGTATTGTGACCAATATTACACGGTTTGGGGCTTTTGTAGATATAGGTGTAAAGCAGGATGGTTTGGTACATGTATCGGAGATAGCTCATAGGTATATTGAAGACCCCAATGAGGCACTTAAACTTAATGATAAGGTGATGGTAAAAGTTTTGGATGTAGATAAGCTTCGCAAACGCATTACACTCTCTATAAAACAAACACAGGATATGCCACAGCAGGGAGGAGAAAGGCGAAATAGGAGTGTAAGCAGCAATACCAAACCGGCTGATCTTTCACCGGCTTCAATGAGTGATGCATTGAACGCCCTGAAGAAGAAATTTGGACGATAAGTAGTATTTTCTTTAATGTCCTAAAAATAATTGCCTGTAACTAAAATAGTATTGGAAATTTCTTTTTAATTAAGTAGATTGTCACAAATTAATACCCCAACAATACAGAATAGATCATAGAGTAACATTATTGTACTGTACCCCGATTCAGTTACATAATGTTTTTTAAAAGGTTAAACTATTTCGACGGAAGTAATCTTTGAAGTTCAAAGCTTCTGCGTACACAGGTACTCTATAGTAGACAATAATCCTTCCCTGTTCATAAACTTCTTCGGGTATATATTATACCAGATACCATCCCAATATCTTAAGCTGCAGATTCTTTTACATAATCCGGCAATAATCTCAGGAAAACTTTTTCTGTAGCTGATAGATAATCATACCCCAAACCTTGAAAGTTTATTTTACCAATATTTTTTTAAAAGCCCCTGTGCAACTGTGCCGTTGTCTTAAAATCCAGTAGGTCCATTCCATTCAGTAGCGTATTTGGTAAACTATATTGTAGGACTTAAACGATTTTAAATCATTATACTATGTTATTTCTGCCAGGAACCAGAAGAGGTTCCAAACTTTCAATAGTGCTACTATTGTTTTGCATAGGGGTACTGGTTTTGCTGCCCGACACCCATCCATTTGCTAAGTCCTTTCCTTTGGGTAATAATACCTATATACCCGGAACAAATTTAAATAGTCCTGATAATAAAACACGGTATAGCCGTAATATCTTATTATCCCCAGCTTATGCGGATTCATTAGTCGCTGTATATATTAATAAGTGTTACGATCTGGAACAGGTTTATGCAAAAAATACAGAGGTATCAATTTGGAAATCGTTTATGACTTTATGTGAACAAATTGAATCATTGGCAGATAATGTTACCCGTTCCGATTTTACTATGATTGAAAAAGACAGGATTCTACTACAATTTCAAAAATTTTATACACTTGCCATTAAAATATGTTACCAGGCTAATGATGTATCACGCTTATTTCATTATATAGAATTGAGCAGATTATTGCACGATCCGGAAATGAATTTTGCTGCAACGACCATAAGTCTGGACAGGCTTCAACATGAGTTGTTAAAAAAACGGCAACAGTTTTTAAGCTATTTTGAAGATGGTGATTGTATTTATGCATTGTATTTAAATGGGAAAGATAATACCTGTAAGCGAATTGATTTTCCCGGCTATCTGGATACTGTTCGGCAATTCAATGCTTTATGTTCCGACAGGCAATTGCTCAATGCAAATTATTTCAACTATGCCCGTATTGCTTATTTGCTGTATCAAAAGTTGATTGCTCCGGTGAACGTAAATCCAGGAAATTTAATGATATCGCCCGGAAAACATTTTATCCCGTTTGATGCACTTACTACAGATAGGGAAGGAGGTGATTTTTTATTATATCATTTTGCCATCAGCTATACCCATTCGGCCACAAGGCAATTTCTAATACCTGAACATTCCTCAATAGGGGATATAGATTTTTTGGGAATAGCTCCTGAATTTTACTCATCCAATGTGGCACTTCCTCGTTTGTTTGGCGCAGTGAAATCATTGCAAAAAATTGAAGATTGTTTTGCAAATGCTGCGATACTGTCACAACAAACTGCTTCCAGAAAATCTTTTTTGAGATCTATGGGAAATTGTAGTGTATTGCACATCTATTCTCATGCAGGGGTACATAGTACGCAGCCTGTTTTGTTTTTGCATGATAACCCTGTTTATATGGATGATATCAATCTGGCCAAACAAAACCGGTTGCAACTTATTTTTTTGGCAGGATGTGAAACTGCAGTTGCGGGAATTGGGAATGGTATTGAAAATTATAGTTTGGCTGACAAGTTTGTTTATGCAGGTGTACCTAGTACTATTGCAACTTTATGGCAGGTGGAAAACAAAGCGGTATACACCATCAGTGAAACATTTTACCGGTTATTGAAATTGGGTGTGCCCAGGAATCAGGCATTACAACAAGCAAAAATAGAATTTGTAAAGAAAAGAATAAAAGCAAATCAATTGCCTTATTTCTGGGCATCTGTAATATTGTTTGGTGATACAACGCCTTTAACTTCCACTCCTGCAAAACAGAATATGTTTAGCTTTGCCGCTATTTTAAATATCGGATTATTTGCTTTTTCCCGCAGGCTGGTGCATAATGCTGGAAATAGATGATTTGCTGTCATTTTCCTGTATCTTTTTATCTTGAAAACCCGAAAAAAGGAAATTGAGTTTTCCATATTTCTATCTTTTACAATTGATGATTTATTGAATCGGGTTGCTATTTTCTATTACTCCGTCACATTGGTTTTGAAATCAGCACGAAATGAATAATTAAACTGGAATGATGTTCTTGACATGAAATCTGTTAGTCACTATGCTTTTAACAAACTATATGAAGTAGATTTTTGATAAACTGTATGGAATCATTGCGTCCAAAAGATTTCCATAATGGAAGGGTTCTTTTTCAATTCAACAATTACATCTTCGATCTTTGTAAGATCTGTACTGTCAAACTTAAGTTGAAAAACTGACTCCTCATCGTCTCTCTCAACAGATAGAGTATGAATTTTTAAATCTGTATTATCAAGTAAAATTTTGAGAATTGCAGTATTATTTACATTCAGTTTTGTAACAATCCTTAATGTTTTTTGTTTGAACTTCTGGGAGTAAGCCTGTTCTAAGGGTTGTAAGGCCCAAAGTATAATAAGAGCAATTACTGTTGTGGCACCTGCGGCAAAATACAAACCACTGCCTGTGGCAAGACCAATTGCGGCAACGGTCCATAATCCTGAAGCTGTTGTGAGCCCGCGGATTGTTCCTTGCTTTAATAGCAGGATAGTTCCTGCACCAATAAACCCAATTCCGCTAATTACCTGTGCTGCAATTCGCGAAGGATCGAGCACAACATGATCAGCACCCAGGATATCTGAAAACCCAAACGTAGAAACAATCATAATCAGGCATGAACCCACACATACCATCATGTGTGTTCTCATACCGGCCGCCCAATCTTTTCTTTGTCTTTCCAGTCCTATTAATGCTCCAAATAAGGAAGCTAAGGATAAACGTATTAATATTTCGCTCCAACTAAGCATTCTGCATCGCCTGTTTGTTTGAATGATATTGCAGTATAAGCCAAATTAAAATCTGCTATATAAAGATATAATTTTATACACGAGGAATACTTTGTAAAAGATTAACAGGTATATATAAAATTTTCGCCGGCGGGTGGCGACATCCGCCAGTGAGAGCCGCTACCGGTAGGTGTCCCCTCCGACCGGATATTTTCAATATTCGAAAATTTGAAATGAGCCCAAGGTTAACCTGTTGTTCTAAGCACTTCAAGTGGGGATCGGTTTAATATTCCATTACTGTTGACAAGTCCGGTGACAACTGTAAGCAGGCATACCAACACAAAGAGCAGCAGTATGTACAATAATGGCGGAGTAAATTCAGTATCAAAAACAAAATATGCTAATCCATAACCCGCTATCAATGCCAGTAATATACCAGTAAAAGCTGCCAGTGCACCAAGGAAAAAGTACTCCAGTGTAGTAATAATAAATATCTGTTTTCGACTACCGCCAAGGGTACGCAGTAAGACGCTTTCCTGTAGCCGCTGGTATTTGCTGATAAGTACAGAAGATATTAGCACTACCAGTCCGGTTACAATACTGAAACCTGCCATAAACCGTATTACAAAACTGATCTTGCTCATTATGTCATTGAGCACGTGCAGCACAAGTCCGAGATCTATAATAGATACATTAGGATATTGCTTCACCATTGCCTGCTGAAATTTG
Organism: Bacteroidota bacterium; assembly: GCA_018268105.1. Classification (GTDB taxonomy): domain Bacteria; phylum Bacteroidota; class Bacteroidia; order Chitinophagales; family Chitinophagaceae; genus Agriterribacter. The sequence continues at coordinate 35,376 of JAFDXG010000049.1, forward strand.
GCAGATATTTCCTGGGAGGGTACGCGGGTGAGTAACACTTTAAATTTAGGGGCATCTTCCAGTACTCCTTTGGGAAATACAACCAGGAAATTGGTTTGTATACCGCTCCAGTTCACGTCTCGAAGGCTGCCTGCTATTGTTTGCATTAATGCACCCTGTACATTGAAGGTGAGTGTGTCTCCTAAGTGGACGCCACTTCTTCTGGCAAAATTTTTTTCCAGTGAAATGAGAGGGAGTCCATTCCCTGATGCCTCTCCCTGCCATTTGCCTGCAGTTAGTTTCTCAGATGGTGTCAGCGAATCCCTGTAGGTAACACGATATTCTCTTGAAAACAACCAATAGCTTAGTCCTTTACTGGTGTCCTTTTTGGCCTCTTCAGCATTTATTCCATTCACTTCCTCCAGTCTCATATTCACTATAGGTACCGTTTCTTTTACCGGCATATTAAAATCCCGAACTAAATTCATTATAGCCGCCTCTTGTTTATCCTGAATATCAAAAAGGACAATATTGGGCTGATGTGCTCCTGTGGACATATTGATCCGATTAAGCAATATTGATTGCACAAATATCAACGTACAGATAAGTGCTGTACCAAGACCGATGGAAATGATGAGTATGGCAGTTTGGTTATTGGGGCGATACAAATTAGCCAATCCCTGCCGCCACAGATAGCTCCATGAAGAAGGAAAATATTTGTGTACCATCCACATTAGCGTATGAGCTAAAGCAGTTAAAGCGAGTAATGAAACGGCGATGTATAATGAAAAGGATAATGCTCTTTGCCAGTTGTGCAATTGTATCAATGTAAAACCGAATACGAAGAGAGCAATTAAGATATAAATAATCCAACGTAGCAAATCTTTTTGCCTGCCTGATGTTTCGTATGAAATTCGAATAGCACTTAGCGGAGAAACTTTCCGGATGGAAAGTAAAGGAAGTAAAGCAAACAAGATTGAAACAACAATACCAAGTATAATGCCCTGCCCCGCAGCAGTCCATGATACAGGGGTACTGATTTTTACCGGTAGCAGGTCTTTTAATACTATCGGTAGCATTTGTTGTATAACCACGCCAAGCGCAGCACCGGCAATAGCTCCCATACAACCTGCACCGGCTATCTGCAGCAAAAAGATTAAAAATGCCTGTGATGATTTCACACCAAGACAACGCAGGATGGCAATACTGTTGACCTTTTCCTTTATATATACATGAACTGCACTTGCTACACCGGTGCAGCCGAGTAGTAATGCGATAAAACCTACCAGTGAAAGAAACCTGGTGAGATCCGTGAATGATCTTCCTGTGTCTTCTTTCCTGCTTTGAATGGTTTCATACCTAAGATTATTTGCTTCGAGTTGGGGCTTTATACGGGAAACTAATTCTTCAACATTTGTTGACGGGTTGAACCTGATAAAGTACCGGTAACTAATGCGGCTGCCTTTTTGTGCAAGATCTGTTTGAGGCATATACTGCAAAGGAATATATACAACAGGAGCTACAGAAGCAGACAGCCCGGTTTGTCCGGGTGCAAGAATTAGTTTACCTGCAATTGCAAAACTCACACTGCCTATTTTAACTGAGTCGCCTATATGCGCACCATATTGCAACATTAATGTTTCATCCACCAATGCTTCTTGCTTGTTGCGAAAGCTTTGACCTGCTGATGCCGGTTCTGTTTCGAGCGTGCCATAATAAGGGAATGCACCCTTTAATGCCCGAATCTCAGTTAGTCTTGTACCGCCCGTTTTTGTAAAAAGAATCATTGAAGCAAAACTCTGTTGTGATGACCTTTGCCCGCCCAGGGAATCAAGCATTTCCCTGATTTCAGGGGTTGAGGGTTGATTGCCTGATATTTCTAAATCGGCTCCCAGTAACTCAGCCGCCTGTTGCTCAATTTCATTGTGCAGATTATTGCCAAGTGAGTAGATGGCAACAAGTGCTGCAATCCCAAGTATAACGGATGATATAAAAAGGAATAATCTCGGGCGACTGTGTCTGCTATCTCGCCATGCCATCTGCAGCAGCCAGGGGAAGTTATAGCCCCTGTCTCGCATTCCTGATTTATTGAATGAATTGGTATGGTGATTCATTGTATAATTAAGTTATTCGTGTAGTCCCTGGGAATCAGAAATAATCCTTCCACCCTTCAGTTCTAAAATACGCTGTGTTTTTGCAGAAAGCTCCCGGTCGTGTGTTACCAGTACAAGGGTTGTCCCTGCTTCCGAGTTGAGATCGAAAAGAAGTTGAACAATTATGCTGCTGGTATCTGCATCGAGGTTGCCTGTTGGCTCATCTGCAAATAAAATGATCGGATTACTGGAAAAGGCCCTGGCAATGGATACCCGTTGCTGTTCTCCACCACTCAACTGCAGAGGATAATGATGGATACGGTTGGTAAGTCCGACTTTTTCCAACAATGCCATCGCTCTGTCTTTTATTTTTTTCTCACCCCGAAGCTCAAGTGGGACCATTACATTTTCTAATGCTGTGAGGGTAGGGATGAGTTGGAAATTTTGAAATATAAAACCCACATATTTATTTCTAATAATAGCCAGTTGATCTTCGTTCAATATATTTAATGTCTTATGCTGCAATTCTACCGTGCCTGCAGAAGCCCGGTCTAGCCCTGCGCATAATCCGAGTAATGTTGTTTTACCGCTGCCGGAGGGGCCTACGATAGAGATAATAGATGCTCGTTCTACTGAGAAATTTAAATTATCCAACACGGTTAGTTCTCTGTCGCCACTTTTATATGTCTTACTTACATTGGTGAGTTTGAGAATCGTATCCATATCATCTATTTTTGCTAAGCTTAAGAATAAAATTACCTGAATTATCAGGTTAATTACTGATTGTTCTGAATATTTAATAAACTATTTAAATGAATAAATTGTATTCTGCATTCTTTTTCATAATACTAACGGGAATGATTGCCTGCAAGAATGGCGAATTGAAAAAGCCCGAAACTTCTGAACCTGACACCCCCCGGGAAGTTTCAAAAGATGCATTACCCAAGTCAAAGACTATAATTTTTTTCGGCAATAGTTTAACTGCAGGTTATGGTGTGGATCCTTCAGAAGCTTTCCCAGCCCTGATCCAGGGAATCATTGATTCACTTGGTTTGCAATATAAAGTCGTCAATGCAGGTGTTAGTGGTGAAACCACCGCCGGTGGAAATAGCAGAATTGACTGGGTGCTACACCAACCGGTAGATGTATTTGTGCTTGAACTGGGTGGTAATGACGGGTTACGTGGGATATCACCTGCGGAAACCAAAAAAAATCTGCAGACTATTATTAATAAAGTACGCTCAAAATATCCAGGTACAAAAATTGTGCTTGCCGGGATGCAGATACCGCCGAATATGGGTCAACGATATACAGGTGCATTTAAACAGATATATCCTGACCTTGCAAAGGAGAATAATATAACATTGATCCCATTTCTGTTGGATCATGTGGGTGGCGATCCGGCACTCAATCAGCCTGACGGCATACATCCAACAGCGTCAGGACATAAAATTGTAGCTGAAAATGTGTGGAAAGAGCTTAAAGGTATATTGTAGTATCTGTGGTTTAATATTGAGTTCATCATCATATAATTGTGATATATTGCTGTTGGGAAAATCTTTACCTGGGAGATTCAGGGATAGTGTTTGGTTTATTTGTTTTAACAGAAAATAATTTGATTATGATTAGATTTTTTAAAAGCATGGTAATTAGTCTGCTGACTTTAGCAATTTGCTCATCTGTAGCAATTGCACAACAGAAAAATTATCAGCCACCTGCGCTTACCGATTCCAATGCCTGGACTGTCATTATGCTTCCGGATCCTCAGACCTATCAGAAGTTTGGCCGAAATCAACCCATTTTTGAATTGATGACAGCATGGATAAAAGAAAATATAGAAAGACTGCATATTAAACTGGTGATCTGTACGGGCGATCTTGTGAATGAAAATAATATGATAGATCCGGATGGCATTGCTGGTAATCAACCCAGCAAATCCCAATGGGAGTCGGTGTCTCATGCATTCAATTGTCTTGATGGGCGGGTACCCTATATCCTTGCCGCAGGAAATCATGACTACGGATACCGGAATATTTCTGTCAGACACTCTAACTACAATTCTTATTTCCCTGTAGATAAAAATTTTAAGACACAGGGATTACTTCGCGAAGCAACATTAAATGCAGAAGCTGTGCCAACTATGGAAAATGCTGCTTTTGAATTTACATCTCCCCATGGCAGAAAATTTCTGCTGCTGAATCTTGAATTTGCACCGCGGGATACTGTTTTAGGATGGGCCGGGAAGGTAATAAATATGACAAAGTATAAAAACCATACGGGTATCGTACTTACCCATGCCTATCTAAATTCAAAGAATGAACGGATCCAAAAAGAAAATTATCCTATCAATGATGGGAATTATGGAGAAGCTATATGGAAAAAGCTCATTCAGACTTCTTCAAATATACAACTGGTATTTTCAGGTCATATTGGTGCACCGGATAATGCGAGGGAACATGTAGGATTCAGACAGGATAAAAATGCATCAGGAAAAACCGTAAGTCAGTTGGTTTTTAATGCCCAGGCAATGGGTGGCGGTTGGAATGGAAACGGAGGTGATGGGTGGCTTAGAATACTGGAATTTGAACCTGACGATAAAACAGTTAAAGTGAAAACGTTTTCACCATTTTTTGCTATTTCACCATCAACACAATATCTGGCTTGGAGAACAGAACCGTATGATCAATTTGATTTTACAATTGATTAATTGCGATTGATGTTTTTTTTACTCGTATAATATTCCGTAAAAACAAACGCTCTTCATCTCGGGGATGAAGAGCGTAATACAGATAGGAGGGTATAATATTTTTTTGTTTACGCGTTTGCAACAAGTGTATAAATTACAAGGAAGGTAAGTACCGCGATTCTAATTGTAACAATACGAGCTGCCTTGTTTTTTTTAAGATTTTTCATGTTTGCTGTATTTAAGGTAATGGATTTTATTTCGATAATAATTGTGGAATATTAAAAGCGCATCGGACATGCAATTTCTCCGGCATGACTTCTTCCAAGACGAATACTTAATTTAATCACTCCTGAATAATAAGAATCTTTTCTTGAAGCAGTTCCTCTTTTATTGCCGGCATTATATGGACTTATTCTAACACCGGGACTTACCTGCTGTGCCTTGTTCGCCATTTGCTTTGCTATAGTAGCTGTTGTTGAACCTGCTCCAAAATAGCTGTCAAAATCGGCATCAGAGATATATTTCGTGCCGACATCGTCAATATAGTCTGTGAATGTCTTGCGATTTATCAATTCGAATGAAGCACTGACAACATCAGAAAAATAGTACCTGATACCTGCACCATATGGGATATTAATTTGGGTTAGATTATATTCTTTTCTGTCGGGGTATTGAGGCATTCCCTGTCCTTCTGTTCTCAAAGGCTTAAGGTCAACCATCATTTTAGTGCCATCAGGAGCAGTATATTCTCCCTGCGGATTGAAATGAAAAACACCTACGCCAATTACCCCGTAAGGCCGGAATTTATGCCATAAATCTTTGTCGTTCTCTTCAAATAAAACGGTAGGATATATTTCTGTAGTTAATGTAACCTCTTTTATAGGAGTGCTTACTGAAAGATTTCTATTTTTTCTTGCTACTTCGGCGCCACCTTTGTTTTTGATGATACTATCTGCACCTTCAAGTGTTACAAAACCGGCTGATAAGGTAAAGCCAATAAACTCACTAGGTCTCACGGTTATATTAACTCCTTTCATAAGTTTCGTCATTTGAAAATTGTTATCCTTGATGAAAGTAGTTCCTATTCCGGGATTGCCACCAAGATCTCCCAGCAGATTTGCAGGTCCGGCACTTATACCAATTTCAAACACAGGCTTTCCCAAAAATTTATATTGGCTATACGATTTTAATGACAATAAACTTGTTGTAATTATTGCACAATAGCGCAGAAACAGGATAGGTATACTTTTATTCATGAGACCGGATTTTTTATGCTTTCAAAAAGTATTGGACTGAATAATTAACGGAGGATAAAGCAGAATATTATCAACCATCAAGGAATTGAATGAAAGTAAACGGAAAAGGCAATTGACAAATGATAAAACTTAGAGAAGTATCATTTTGATATGGGGGATATTATCTTCCAGATACACGTCACTGTTCTTTTTAAAACCAAATGTTTCATAAAATTTTTGCAGATAAAGCTGTGCACCAATTTGTATTGCTGTCTTTCCAAAAAGCCGGTACACTTCTTCAATAGACCGCTGCATCAGCTCTGTACCGATTTTTTTTCCTCTTACATTTTTTGCAGTCAATACTCTTCCTATTGATGCTTCTTTATAGGATATACCGGGTGGGAGAATTCGGGTGTAGGCTGCAAGGTTATCTCCATCCCAGCAGCATAAATGCCATGCATGGCGATCTTTATCATCAGCGTCCTGGAAGTTACATTGTTGTTCAACTACAAAAACAGAAATACGTAACTGTATTATAGTATACAGTTGATCAACGGTAAGTTCCTGAAACGGTGTAAGTGTCCAACGGAGTGACATATAATTGATGTATGATAATTGTGAAATTAGTGCAGCAGGTTTTAATGGTGAAAAAGGTATGATTCATACGACTTATCCATCCCTCATTAAATCATCAATAGTCGTATTTATCTTTCCACAAACCTTTCAGCCATTTTCTCAACTCTTCTTCTCTTGTATTTTTTCCGGGGTTGTAAAACATTGTTCCCTTAATCGCTTCCGGCAGATATTCCTGCGCTGAAAAATTGTTGTCGAAGTCATGCGAATATTGATAGCCCTTCCCATAGTCAAGGTTCTTCATCAACCGGGTGGGTGCATTTCTTATATGAAGGGGTACGGGAAGATCGCCGTGCTCTTTCACCGTAGTAAGCGCATTACTGATAGCCATATAAGAAGCATTGCTTTTGGGAGATGATGCAAGGTAGGTGGCGCATTGCGCCAATATTATCCTTGCCTCCGGGTAACCTATTTTATTTACTGCATCAAATGCAGCGTTTGCCAATAGTAATGCATTAGGGTTGGCATTGCCGATATCTTCACTGGCTAATATCAGCATTCTTCGGGCGATAAATTTTACATCTTCGCCGCCTTCAATCATTCGCGCCAGCCAATATACTGCAGCATTGGGGTCGCTGCCGCGTATAGATTTGATAAACGCGGAGATGATGTCGTAATGCTGTTCGCCGCTTTTGTCGTAGAGTGCAATCCGCTTTTGCGCAATATCCATCACTACATCGTCAGTAATAACTGTTTCTTTTTCGCCGGGTATAGCATCCCCGACAATCTCCAGCAGGTTCAGCAATTTTCTTGCGTCTCCGCCTGATATATTGATCAGGGCGGCTGTTTCTTTCAGCACAATATTTTTCCTGCGCAATACCTCATCATGCTCCACGGCAAATTGCAGCAACCCGTTAAGCGCATTTTCATCAAGCGGTTTCAAAATATATACGAGGCACCTGCTCAATAAAGCCGCGTTTACCTCGAACGATGGATTTTCCGTAGTGGCGCCTATAAGCGTTATCGTTCCTTTTTCCACAGCACCCAGCAATGCATCCTGTTGCCCTTTGTTGAAGCGGTGTATTTCATCAATGAACAAAATACTTTCGGGCTGCAGCCTGGCTTTTTCAATTACCTCCCTTACTTCTTTTACACCTGCGCTGATGGCGCTGAGGGTATAAAATGGAGTATTGAGTGTGTGTGCAATGATATTGGCAATGGTGGTTTTGCCAACTCCCGGCGGCCCCCACAAAATCATGGAAGGGATCCTGCCCTGCTCTATAGCTTTTCTCAACACGCTTCCTTTCCCGGTAAGGTGTTCCTGACCAGTCAGGTCATCAAGCGATTTTGGTCTTAATCTTTCGGCTAATGGAATTGCCATAGTCTGGCAAAAATAAGCGATATGTGGAATTGGAGGTAAAGCGGTGCATCTCAATTTTTCCCAGGAGGAAACTACTGCCTCACCTTCCAACGCGTGAGACACGCGCCGGGGCGACCGATGGTGTAAATTTAGCGACTTCACTGAAGCTGCAAAGCCGAACCATTAAAAGTATTCAAGCTTCACTACTCTTAACTTCTTAATAATTTCAAACAAAATTAATTTTTCAATATTTTAAACTCTACCCTTCGATTTAATTGCCTTCCCTCATCTGTATCATTTGTGGCTACAGGTTTTGTTTCGCCATATCCCTGGGAGGTAATCCGGTTTTCTGCTATTCCTTTTGAGACAATGTAGTCTCTTACGGATTTGGCCCTGTTGTCGCTTAGTTTAAAGTTGTATTCGTCAGAGCCTTTACTGTCGGTGTGTGCGCTCATTTCAATTTCGATAGCCGGGTTTTCATTTAGCAATTTTACCACGCGGTCCAATTCAACAAAAGATTCTACTCTCAGGTCCCATTTGTCAAAATCGAAGAATACATTATTGAGTCTTACTACCTGACCTATTTCTATAGGCACGAGATAAAGGTCTTTATGAATTTCCTTATAACCTGCTTTTACAAGGGAGTCGAGATTTAGGTTTTCTGACTGTGCAAAAAATTTATCGGCTGTTGCTCTTATCAGATAGTTTTGATCATATGGTAATACTATTTTGAAAGAACCATCTGATGGATCAGATACCCCATTGCCGGCTTCTTTTCCTTCTGGCAGCGTTTCATATATTAATGAAGCACTAAGGGGTTTGTTTGTTTTTAAGTTGTACACGTTGCCACTAACCAGCACAACAGGATCCGGTTTTTTTTCCTCCAATAATTTTACCCTGACTATATCACTTTCTCCGTAAGTATTGAGATTGGTAGTGAGGTAAGCGTATTCTCCACCGGCATCAAGAGTGAAAAATGCATCCCAGTCGGAGGTGTTTATTGGACTCCCGAGATTTACTGGCGGGCTCCATTTCTGCCAGGATTTGTCAAGGCGTTTTGTCATCCAAATATCGTTATCACCTAATCCTCCGGGGCGGTTGCTGCTGAAATAAAGAGTAACACCATCGGCGGCCATGTACGGAGTCATCTCATCATATTCAGGAAGGTTTATTATTTTTCCCAGACTTTTGGGCTCCGTCCACCAGCCTTCAGGAGTCAGGAAACTTACATACAAATCATTATTTATTCCATTCGGTTCTGGTGTCATATACAACAGTAGAGTTTCGCCGTCGTGCGTCATAGAAGCTCCTGATTGCCGCCCGCGATCATACTTCTCATAATTTTTGATAAATAGTGCATTGGGTGGTGTCCAATCTCCATCCTTATCTTTATAGGTCATACTTACCCCTTTACGGATGAAAGCTCCATCATTAAAAGCCCCACGTAAGAGCAAGCGGTTATTGTCGGGAGAAATCCAGTATACAGCATTGTAATGTGTGGTATTTAACGGGTAATCTAAATGTACGGCATCACTCCATTTTCCGGTACTATCTCTTTCCGAATACCATATATCCTGTGAATTGGGTACTGAACGGTACTTGGTATTTGCCGGATGATTCTGACATATAAAATACAGGTGATTGCCATCTGCTGAAACTGTGGGACGCAATTCGGGGAGTACTGAATTTATTTTTGTACCAAGGTTTTCAATTTTGATAATCGTCCCTGATGTAATAGTATTATCTTTCTGCTCAATCAATCCTCCGGATGTATCTGCAATCATTGGTTGTGCAATCCCATTATTTGCGAAAACTGAAAAAATAACAATGATTATTACCTTTTTCACAGGAATATTTTTTGTATGTATAACGTGGCTTACAAATGAATGGTGCTTTACCGTATATACCCATTCAACTTCTAAAGCTTATTTATCTTATGTTAATAACTTCCAGGCTTTAAATGAAAAAATAAGTTGGGTATATTGTAAACTTTTTTATCTCAATCAATCATATTATTGTTTATGGAAACACGGAATCTGCTATTAATATTCTTCCTGTTGTCAGGAGTTTATCAACAAACTGCAGCACAAGGAAAAAATAATTATCCCGAAACATTTCCGGAAATATTGGTGCATTTTAAGCCCTATAATCACAACCCTGTTTTTGCAGGAACTAATATCAATACCTGGGACCGGAAGATCAGGGAACGCGGATATATATTGTATGAAAACGGCGTATATCGTATGTGGTACACCGGTTATAATAATGAGAAATCAGAAAGGCATCTGGGGTATGCTACATCAGATGATGGTATTAACTGGAAACGTTACAGTGACCAGCCAATATATGATTCTGGATGGGTAGAAGATATGAGTGTAATAAAAGTGAATGATACTTACTATATGTTTGCCGAGGGGCGAAATGATATTGCACATATATTGACATCACAGGATGGTATTCAGTGGAATGAAGCAGGAAACATTGATATCAGAAAAGTGGATGGTACACCTATTGACAAGGGGGCTTATGGGACTCCAACTGTTTGGTTTGAAAACAATACCTGGTATCTTTTTTATGAAAGAGGGGATCTCGGAATCTGGCTGGCTACATCAAAGGATACAAAAACCTGGACCAATGTGCAGGATGTGCCTGTATTAGCGATGGGTCCTTCCAAATACGACAAGTTTGCCGTAGCCATGAACCAGGTTATTAAATATAACGGATTGTACTATGGTTATTATCATGCGTCAGATACAAAAGAATGGAAAGAGTGGACTACGAATGTAGCTGTGAGTAAGGATCTTATTCACTGGACAAAATATGAACACAATCCCATTATGATGTATGACAGATCGAGCGGTATAATAGTCAACAATGGGAAAGAATACAGGATGTATACCATGCATCCCCAAGTCAATTTATTTTTACCGGCAAGTAATTAAATTGATACAACAATACCGTATTAAGTATAAAGAATCACAATATATATCTGCAATTGTAAAATCCTGTTGCAGATATATATTGTGACACCCGGTATCCCTGTTTATTAGATATTATAATGTAATAACACTATTTGTGCCGCCATATTGATTTGGGGCTTGTTCATCAGCTTCAGGTTCATTTACCCAAATTGTTTCATCAACAAGGTATTTGAACTCATGCTTGGAGTCTTTTGGTAAAGTTACATCAGCACTAAATGTACCATCCTTTTTCTTGCTCATGACAATGGCATTTTCCCAGTCACTGTTTAATCCTAAAATTTCAACGGTTTCGGCGTTTTCAGGTTTGAAAGCAAATTTTACTTTACAATAATCTTTGGTTTTGAAATAGGTCTTCTGTACCATTTTCTACATTTTAAAGTTGGTTATAAATAATTGTGTCAAGCTAATTGACTCAATTTACAGGCTAAGCAAACGCGTAGGGTAGGATGAACTTTATACCATAAAGCCGCAAAGGTAACCTTTAAATTATTATTTTCTTGCATCTTTCTTCATAAGCCCTTATCAGAGTTTTTACTTTAATATATTTTTTGTTGTGATAGAAAATCTTAAGTCTAAATTATGTGCAATTAATTTTTTTTGTAAAATTTTTGTTAAGTGAAATAAACAAATAATAATAAAACGAAAATGCCGTTTATACCTGATGGAGTAATTAGGTATAACAACCTTCAAAAAAATTGTTAAGAAGGTTTAAACCTTAGAACAAATCAAGGGTCTATGCCTGAACATTTATTAATTAATCCTCAATTTATGAAACAGAAAAAATTATTGTTCTATTCATTAGCACTTGGATTGTTGACAAGTTTTGTTGCTTGCAAAAAAGATACAAGTACTGACAACGGCAAAGATTCTGACACAGAGATTTCCACTCATTCTGATGATCAGTCTTTATTTACTTCAGAGATTGACGATGTTTCCAATGATGCTGATGCAGTTCTCGAAGTTTATTCTTCTGTCAGCCCAAGAGAGATGGGCTCAGATACCTCTATCTGTGGTGCAAGTATATCCTGGGATATAGTGTCGAACCCACAAACAGCTACAATTACTTTTAATGGTGGCGAATGTTTTGGTAAAAAAAGAGAGGGTAGCATTTTAATTTCAGTTCCCAAGGGAACAAAATGGGGTGAAGCCGGTGCAACAGTGAGTGTTAGTATTAAGAATTTGAAAATTACCAGGCTCAGTGATAAGAAGAGCGTGACTATTAATGGTACACAAACTTATACCAATGTTAGCGGCGGTTTGCTGAAGAATCTGAAAAGTCTTCAGTCTATCACTCATACAATTACCAGCGATGGATTTACAATAACTTTTGATAATGGTTCGCAGCGTTCATGGCAGGTGGCAAAAAAACGTGTATTTACCTATAATGACGGAATTGTTATAACCACAACCGGTAATCATGCGGAGGGAGGGATTGAAGGTATTGCAGAATGGGGAAACAACCGTTTTGGAGTATCATTCGTTACTATCATTTCCAGCCCATTGATTATAAAACAGAATTGTAATTTCCGGTTGACCAGTGGTTCAGTAACACATAAGGTAGGTAATGTATCAGCTGTTGTTACTTTTGGATTAGACAAAGATGGCAACCCCGTTGACTGTCCCGCGACTTTCTATTATAAGCTGGTATATACCGGCTCAAATGGTAAAGTTTATACAATCATATTCCCTTACTGAGTTGAATAAAACTGAATTAAACAGAGCCGTGGTAATACCGCGGCTTTTTTATTAAAGTTAAATGGGATCTTAATCATTTTTTGTATAAACTCCTCTTGAATGCAGTATCTACCTGGTTTCAATCTTCTCTGTACTGAAATGTGAAATGAAGAGAAAATCAATTTCATATTTCAATACTATCGTATGCATCAACAAACCAATCGCCTGATTTCTTTAGATGCTCTTCGTGGGTTTACTATGGCCGCAATGATTATGGTCAACTACCCTGGATCGGAAGAATTTATTTTTTTTACCCTCAGGCATTCGACATGGAATGCATTGTCATTTACTGACACAATTGCGCCTATATTTCTGTTTGTTATAGGAGTTTCAGTTACGTTAGCCTACACAAAGCGACGCAGGGATGGGAGTCCTAAAGGGATACTCTATCGGAAAATTTTTATCCGTTCTCTTAAAATTTTTGCTGTGGGCATGTTCCTGAATCTTATGCCTGATTTTAATTTTAACGATGTAAGATGGACAGGAACTTTACATAGAATAGCGTTTGTATTTCTTTTTTGTGCAATAATCTTTCTCAATACTAATTGGAAGCAGCAGGTATGGATATTGACAATACTATTAATTGGATATTGGCTCTTGCTTACCCAGGTGCCCACTCCCGGGATTGGCAAAGTAATGCTTGAACCAGGTATAAATATTGTTGCCTGGGTAGATTCAAAATTCCTTCCCGGAAAGATGTGGCAGGGTACCTGGGATCCGGAGAGTATACTTAGCATCATTTCATCTACAGGGAGTGGAATTACCGGTATGCTGGCAGGTCGGTTACTGATTAGTGAATTACCACCTGCTGAGAAATCAAACTACCTTATGATAGCAGGGCTTTGTTCCTCTATTGCAGGTTATCTCTGGGGGCTAAGCTTTCCGGTAAATGAAAATCTTTGGACAAGTTCTTTTGTATTGGTGACTTCCGGATTCGGGGCATTATTACTGGGTGCATTGTATTTCAGGATAGATATTAAGGGATACAAAAAATGGACAACTGTTGGAGTGATATTTGGCGCTAATGCTATTACTACTTATGTCCTTGCCGATGTATTAGCATTGATTTTTTACAGGCTTAAGTTTGGAGCAATGCCGCTGAACGACATAGTTGTAAACGGGCTGATGAATATAGGCATGCAGGCAGAGCTTGCCAGTTTATTGTATGCCCTGTTTTTTGTGGCTGTAAATTTTATACCTGCATATATACTTTACAGGAAGAAAATATTTATTAAACTCTAATCAGTATAACATTTATTTATACCAAGCCAAATTGTTTGGTAGCTGTTTCCTGAATTGCATTACCAATTGCCAGGGCAGCAGTAGCTGCAGGGGAGGGTGCATTGAGCACATGAATAGCGTTACCTTGCGCTTCAATCTTGAAATCGTCAATCATTTTTCCTTCCTGGGATAACGCCATAGCTCGTACACCGGCCCTTCCTGGGACAATGTCGTCTGATTGGAGTGAAGGAATCAGTTTTTGTAGTCGTTTCAAAAAATATGCTTTAGAAAAAGCGCCTCTGTATTCATCCAGCCCGAAGCGCCAGTGTTTTGCAAAAAACTTCCAGGTGCCTTTATAACCCAAAGCTTCTGCTGTATCTTTTAAATTGAAATCAGTTTTATTATATCCTTCGCGCTTAAAAACAAATACAGCGTTGGGTCCGCACTCCACTCCTCCGTTTATCATCCTTGTAAAATGCACTCCAAGGAATGGAAACTGCGGATTGGGAACCGGATAAATAAGGTTTCTCACTTTGCTCATTCCTTTTTCACTTAAGTCATAGTAATCACCTCTGAATCCAACGATAGCACTATCAGTGCCTGTACCTTCTTTTTTGGCAACCCGGTCACTTTGTAGTCCTGCACAGGCAATTAAATATTTAGCTATAAAATCACCGCGATTAGTTTTGATAGTCGTTGATTCCCCATCTTTGATAAACTGTTTAGCTTCCGTTTCTAAAAATACCTTACTTCCCTGAAATTTATTTTTCAACAGTTCGGCCAATTTTTCAGTAAAGCCAACATAATCAATAATACCAGTACAACCAACCCATATACCTGCAATGCCTTCACAAAAAGGTTCAATTTCCTTTATTTCATCCGCAGATATCAGTCTAATATCTTCTACATCATTCGCCAGTCCGTTTTGGAAAACTTTATTCATGTGCGCCAGTTCATCTTCTTTTGATGCCACAATGATTTTTCCGCATATATCATGTTTAATGTGGTGTTCTTTGGCAAAAGCTACAAGTTCCCGTCGGCCTTCCACACAATTTTTTGCTTTATAAGATCCCGGCTTATAATATATCCCGGAATGAATTACACCGGAGTTCCTGCCCGTTTGATGAGCCGATACATGATTTTCCTTTTCAAGTACTGCAATTTTTAAATGAGGATACCTGTTATTAATTTTATATGCTGTAGCAAGTCCTACACATCCGGCTCCTATGATTACTATGTCAAAACTGTTATTCGTCATAATATTTTGATGATAAAGAATCCGCAAGATATCGGAAAAGTTAATACTCCACTTCAGCAACATATCACCAATGTGAATTGTACCTTTACCAAAAGCAAAAATAAGGATGGATATCAGGAATAATATTTTGGAAACAATAGGAAATACCCCTCTCATCAGGTTAAATAAAATTACCAGTGCATTGCCTTGTATAGTTGCCGCTAAGGTTGACTATTTTAATCCCGGCAATTCAATTAAGGATAGGATGGCTGTTAAAATGATTGAAGTGGCGGAAACGGAAGGCAAACTTAAGCCAGGCGGAACGATTATCGAATGTACTTCAGGGAATACCGGTATGGGACTTGCACTGGCTGCTTGTGTAAAGGGGTATAAATGTATATTTACAACTACTGACAAACAATCAAAAGAAAAAATTGACATTCTGAAAGCTGTTGGTGCAGAAGTAATAGTTTGCCCAACCAATGTTGAGCCTGAAGACCCTCAAAGCTATTACTCGGTAGCAAAAAAATTAGTAAAGGAAATTCCTAATTCTTTCTGGTGCAACCAATATGATAACCTAGCCAACAGGCAGGCTCATTACGAATCTACAGGCCCCGAAATATGGAAACAGACAGAGGGGAAAATTACACATCTTGTATGCACAGCAGGCACCGGAGGAACAATTACTGGTACCGCTATGTTTTTAAAACAACAAAACCCATTGATACAAATCTGGGCAATAGATGCCCACGGATCACTTCTTACAAACTATTTCAAGACGGGCAAAGTGGATATGACTGAAGTTCATCCCTATTTTTCTGAAGGGTTTGGGGAAGATTTTATTCCGGAAAATTATGATATGTCGGTTATTGATTTGTTCGAACAGGTTACTGACAAAGACGGGGCTATTATGGCAAGAAGGCTTGCCAGGGAAGAAGGTATATTTTGCGGTTATAGTGCCGGAAGCTGCCTGCAGGGTTTGATGCAATTAAAGGACCGTTTGAAAAAAGAAGATCTGGTAGTTTGTATTTTTCATGATCATGGCAGCAGATATGTAGCAAAAATATATAACGATCAATGGATGATAGAACGAGGTTTTTTTGAAGTAAAAACATTCAGAGATATTGTAACCGGCAGGGAAAGTCGTCCATTGATTACCATTGATGGCTCCAAAACTATTGCCGAAGCATTTGACTTAATGAAGAAATACGATATTGAAAATATTCCTGTTGTGGTAGATGGAGAAATTAAAGGAGCAATTTCCGAAGCAGGGCTCTTTGATAAAGTTTTTATTAATCCTGAAATCAAAAAACAGCCTGTTGTATCTGTTATGGAAGCGCCTTATCCGTTGGTTGAATTTGATACTCCGGTGGAACGATTGGGTAAATTAATAAATAAAGAGAACGGTGCAATTTTGAGCAGAAATGAAAGTGGAGATTTCCACATTATAACGAAGTACGATATTATTCAATCATTGACAAAAATTTAGGGGATAGTTACCAGAGTAAGTTTATATTTTTTAATAACATTATATATAATTAACTTATTATAATTATATTAGATTTTATATATTCTGTATTGTGAAATTTGTATTTCTCCAGCAACGAGACTTTATTCGTAAAATTACTATTGTAAAATACGATTCTCTATTCACAATTACGTAAAAATAACATTGAAAAAATTGGGGGAAAACTCTCTTGTACGGTGGATAACTGGTGAGTATCTTTGATTTGAAGTTGATTGATGAGGAAGTTACGCCTCATACCATCCAAAAATCCTGAGAACCGTCCTAAAATTCATTGAAATCCAAATCCACTGAAAAAGGCATTAAAATCCAGTATCAATCAACTTTGTTTTTGCAATTAATAAAATAATAAATATCCATTAAACCAATATCCACGAAAAACAACTGATATCCTTAAAACCCGGTTTTGAAACCGAAATCCAATTTCCAATTATCCAGGAAAAACCGCCCCGATTGAAAATCCGATATTCCTAACCTAAAAGACCCGACAACCTCGGACCGCGAACAGTATTTGTGAGTTCCCTAAAAGTCCAATCCTTAAAAGCCATCTATTCTTAGTAGGCTCTGGTAAAAAGATTCCTCCACCTATTGGTGGAGGTTTTTGTTTGTAAAACCTGGTGATATAAGCTATTGCTATTTCTTAACTATATTTGCTTCCGTTATAGCATATTAAATGCTTGTATAAAGACTTTAGCATTTTTGTTTTTGTTAGGTAAAATACTTAATCTTGAACTCCAACATAAGCTCTACAATGCAATACGAAGAAGATTTTGACGCAAACCTTGCAGGAGAAGACAGGACGAATGATGAGGCCAGGAGCCGATGGTTCAAAAGAATCAAAAAAGGTATTTTAACATCTACTGCGGAGAAAAAAGAAACCCCGGACGGTCTTTGGACCAAATGTCCAAGTTGCAAATACACCTGTACGGTATTGGAATTGAAAGAGAATTTGTTCGTTTGTCCTAAATGTAATTATCATCATCGCATTGGAAGTCAGGAATATTTCGATATACTTTTTGATAATCACGAATATGATGAATTGTTTAACAATCTTCGTTCTATTGATTATTTACAATTTAAAGATCTGAAACCATATAGTAAACGACTTGATGAAGCTTATACTAAAACCGGATTAGATGACTCTTTGTCAGTAGGTGTAGGTAAGTTGCATGGTCAATCACTTGTGGTATGTTGTATGGATTTTAACTTCATTGGAGGTTCACTTGGGAGCGTAATGGGGGAAAAAATTGCAAAAGCAGTTGATTATTCTATAGAACATAAAATACCATTATTAATCATCAGTAAAAGTGGTGGAGCCAGAATGATGGAAAGTGCTTTTTCGCTGATGCAGTTGGCAAAAACCTCTGGAAAATTATCTCAATTATCGGATCAATGTATTCCTTATATTTCTTTGTGTACGGATCCCACCTATGGAGGAACTACAGCTTCATTTGCAATGCTGGGAGATGTAAATATTGCTGAACCCGGCGCTATGATAGGCTTTGCCGGTCCGCGGGTAATAAAAGAAACTATCAAAAAAGATTTGCCACCAGGTTTTCAAAGCTCTGAGTTTTTAATGGAACATGGATTCCTTGATTGCATTGTTGACCGTAAAGATCTGAAAGATAAACTGGCAACACTAATTACTCTTTTTAATTCATAGAATTAATATTTCTATCTCCCATCCGGTAATCAACCTGGAATTATCACAAACTAATGTCAAACATACGCAACCGATCTGCCTATTTTGAATATAATATTGACGATAAGTATATCGCGGGACTGGTATTGACAGGAACTGAAGTAAAATCAATAAGAGCAGGAAAGGCAAGCTTCAACGACAGTTATTGCTATTTTAATAAAGGTGAGTTGTGGATTAAAAGCCTGCATATTGCAGAATATAGTCACGGTAATTATAATAATCATGATCCTTTGCGGGAACGGAAACTCCTGCTCAACAGGAAGGAATTGAAAAAGTTAGAAACACGAATAAAGGAGAAAGGATTCACCGTTGTACCACTCAGTATTTTTATTAATGAAAAGGGGTTGATTAAACTTGAAATTGGATTGGGCAAAGGGAAAAAAGTACATGACAAAAGAGAAAGTATCAAAGCAAGGGATACAGAAAGAGAGATTAAGAGAAAATATGGTGTTTGAACAAGAATTTCTTTCAGGAATACTCCCGGGTTTAATCATTAGGTGTTGGTTTGAAATGTACCCGTTTGAAATATAAACGGCTTATTTACAATAGTTTTGTCTATCATGCGTTACTTTGTATTGATGAGGTATGATAATTTTTTAAGAAAAGGAGATATGCGGTCAGCAATATTATTTTTATTAATTGTATTATCTGTACTTAGCGGCAGTGCTCAGGGTATAAAAGGGAGTTGGTTTGGCAGTGCAGATGTTTTATTGGGCGGATCTCATAACAACTACCTTGTTGAACTGGATCTGAAACAGGAAAACAATGAGATAAAAGGAATTATTAGTTATTATTTCAAGGAGACCTTTCAGAGTTTTTACGTGAAGGGTACCTACAATCCCCGTACCCGGGAAATTTTGATTAAAGACTTACCCATTACTTATTTTCGGGCTTCAGGATCCAATGGCGTGGAATGTGTGATGGACCTCCGCGCTGTTGTTACTGCATCAAGGGTCAGCACCAATATCAAAGGTGTATTTACTTCCCAGGGAAAATATAAATATACCTGTCCGGATATTGCATTTGATTTTGTATACGGTGAACAACTTAATACTGATAGTCTGATTGATAAATTTTCTCCCATCCGTAAAATTTGGCGTCCAAGTGAAGAAGATGTGGTAGTTAATCCCCTGGAAAGCCGGGTTCCTGATTCTGTAGATTTAAAGGTAAAAGAACCTTCACTGGATCAGATGGAAGCACAAAAAATTCTTCAGGAATTTAATAAACGTAAAGAAGTGGTAGGCAAGGAACTGTTAGTTGATTCAGATTCTCTCCGACTGACTTTTTATGATAATGGTATAGTTGATGGCGATAGCATTTCTGTTTTCTTCAATAAAGAACCTATTGCAACCCATCAGTTGCTCTCTGAAAGGGGTATAGTAATATATGCAGTACTGGATACTACTAAAACATACAATGAGATCAGTATGTTTGCTGAAAACCTGGGTACAATACCTCCAAATACTGCATTAATGGTAATAACTGATGGCGTAAACCGGTACGAAATATTTTTATCAAGCAGCCTTACACAAAATTTTACAATCCGGATACGAAGACGGAAATAATGGGAAACAATAGTACTGGTCAAATTTCAGGGGATAACACACAATGCTGCTACAAGACACTTTAACTTATTGCTGAAATCCGTTGGTCCATTGCATGTAAACAGTGTATAAAAGTTATCAGTGTAAACGAATCTGTCTCTATCACATTTATTCCCATTGTTCTCATAAAAATCTTATAATATATTATAGCCTGGCTACGCCAAAGCTTTTACAATCTGCTGTATCTTGCAGCAATGGAGATAATGTCGGCAAAATATCTTATCAGCAGCCCCGATTATTTAAAATGCCCGCTACCAGATCGGCCTGAATATGCTTTTATTGGACGTAGCAATGTTGGTAAATCATCTTTGATCAACATGCTTTGCAATAATCAAAAATTGGCCAAAACATCAGCCTCGCCAGGTAAAACCCAAATGATCAATCATTTTGCTATAGAAAGTACTTCTGTCAAAAGGAATACAGAGCATTGGTATATTGTTGACTTACCCGGATATGGATTTGCGAAAGTGTCGCAACAGCAGCGAAAACAATGGCAAAAAATGACCGAAGGCTATCTCCGGTATCGTTCCAACCTGATAAATGTTTTTGTACTTGTAGATAGCAGACATCGTCCACAAAAAGTTGATCTTGATTTTACAAATCTTCTCGGTGAGTGGAATATCCCTTTTAGTATTGTGTTTACCAAAGCGGATAAAACCACGCAGAGGGAAGTGAGTAATAACATAAGACTCTTTCTGAGTGAAATGAAAAAGTACTGGGAATTTCTACCGCCGAGCTATACTACAAGCGTAATTAAAAAACTTGGTAGAGACAAAATATTGAAGGCTATTGAAGTGATGAACAATCTGTATGAAAGTAACATCCGGAATGAATAAGGCTGATAACTTCCTTACGGTACATTAACAGTACCGTATTTAAAAATGGGTTAAGTGAATGTCAGTTTACCATTTTATTTGCACAGCTACTGCTGGCAAAGGCTTCGGGTTTAGCTTTGAATGCAAATCCCATTCCCAAAATATAACCCATGGCTTCGCGTAAAGCTTCATTACTTTTGAAGTGTGGATTGGTATTGATATCGGCATGCACTTCCATATCCACATCATATTCTGTAAACAGGTCACAAAGTTCATACGCAATTTCAATGCTTTTTGCTACTTCAACGAGCATCCTTTCTTTAATGAGGTATTGCTTTCTTGTTTTTTCATTATGAATAAACATAAAGCCACCATGTCCTTCCCGAAGAAATACAATTACGGTGGCAAATTCCGTTTCCGGACCTTTAACCTGGGAGTCGGTACCAATACAAACTTTAAGGCGATACCCATTCCCTTTTTCTCGAATGATGGCCAACTTTACTTCTTCTTTGATGGGGAGTTGGAAGCGTTCTCCGTTAAATTTTCTCCATAACATATACGATGGGGTTTTCCGAATTTACGTATTTTTTAAAAAAACCACTAAGTCTTTTTAAATATTGTTTTGTTATTGAGTGTAAACTTAAGCGTTAGAACAGGGGGATGATCTATATTTAATAACAATATTTATGCTTAAATTAATATTGTCCAGTACTTAACAATACCAGAGTACAGGCGTCTAATGTTGTTATTCCTTCTCTGTTTGCAAGTTGTTTAAGTTCATTATTTTCTGTTCCGGGATTGAATATAATGCGCCTGGGATGCAGAGATAAGATGTAGTCATAATATTGCCGCTGGTTGCCAGGGTTAAGATAAATTGTGACAGTATGCACATCTTCCACTGCCTGCTCGATTGCATGTATAGCAATTTCCCCTGCCACAGTCTCCCTTTTGCCTATACCAATTACATCATGTCCGGCTTCTTTCAATTTTTGTAATGCAAGAAAACTGTAACGCGAAGGATTATCTGATGCACCTAGTACAATTGTTTTTTTGTTGATTGATTTATTCATTACAGTCTTATTAGAACGATTGTTATAAAGGTATAGGTAATCTTGTGAAAATGTAAATTAGTGATTAGAAGGTTTAATGAATTATATCAGGATATGTCAAGGCAAAACTGTTCAATTCTTAATTAGATGTGAATATTGAATTTGTTGTATTTTTGTTTATCCACAAAAGTAAAGGCATGAAAAATAAAAAATCTATACTACTTACATTTCTGGTATTAATAATTATAGCTGCATTATACAGGGTAGTACCTGGTCGTCCATATGGATTTGCTCCGCAGATAGCCATGGCTCTTTTTTCTGGAGCAGTAATCAAGGATAGGAAATATGCTTTTACACTGCCATTGTTTTCTATGTTAATTTCCGATGTTTTATATGAGCTGTTATTTATCTCCGGACTTTCTGCCATTCAGGGTTTTTATGAAGGGCAACTTACTAACTATGCGTTGTTTGTCCTGTTGACGGCGGGTGGATTCTTTATCAGAAAAATTAATTTTGTTAATATACTTCTTGCTTCTATCGCCGGGCCCACAGTATATTTCCTGTTATCCAACTTCCTGGTTTGGTTAAGTGGCAGCGGACTAATGCGCCCAAAGACATTTGATGGTTTGATGATGTGCTTCGCAGATGGCATCCCTTTTTATAAAAACTCAGTTTGGGGAACCATGTTCTTCTCTGCTCTTTTATTCGGGGGGTATTCTCTGATCAGGATGTACTCTGCAAAACCTAAAACTGTATAGTTAATTTATGTTGATAAAATTGATAAAGAAAGTGAATAGACGACAACCTATAAGCATGAAAGAATAGATATTTCCTATCTTTCGCAGTTTAAATCTAATCTTCTCATCTTTGGCTAATCATCTTGACACCGGAAAAAAAGGCGAGCAGCTTGCAGTTCAATATCTCACCGATAATACATTTACTGTCATTTTTGCTAACTGGCGTTATGCTCACTACGAAATAGACATCATTGCCTGTCGTGATGAAGTACTTCATTTCGTAGAAGTAAAAACAAGACGCTCAAAAAAATTTGGTTTGCCGGAGGAAAGCGTTTCTAAGAAAAAACTGCAAAATCTTATCAATGCTGCAGAAGCATTTTTGATACTTTATCCCGAATGGAAAAGAGTACAATTTGATGTGCTTTCAATATTCCTTACCGGGAACAACAATGCTGAATTCTTTTTTATTGAAGATGTTTATTTGTAGTAATCAGGGCTTTCATTTTTTCAACCATTTTAAATGTTGCAGGACAATAAGCTATGTTTTGTTTATGTACATGCATATAGTCTGTCATTTTCTTTTTAGTAAGATGAGGAAAACCCGCACAATCATCCGGGCGGATGGAATATATTTTACACATATTGGTATTTAAGTCGAGGAACTGGCAGGGTTGTGTTTTATTCATCCAGTCTTTTTCTTTTTTATCATATAGCAGCCATCTTTCTTTGAATGCTTTAGGTGAAATATTGAAATGTGCTGATATACGACGGATGTCTTTGGAATTGTAGGTTGGGCTCATGGTCTTACAGCAATTAGCACAACTAAGGCAATCCGTTTCTTTCCAAACTTCGACATCTGCTATTTCAGCAAGCTTATCAAGGTTGCGGGGAGGGTTATTTTCGAGTTTAGTGAGAAAAGTTCTAAATCTTTTTTTTTGATGCCTGACTCTTTGTTTAAACGACCTAAGATTAATGGGAAACATAAATTGTATTAATATTGAACGTCGAAAATAAACATTTTACTAATGTGGGAAGTGTATAAAAATAGCTTCAGGGCATATCTCCAACTGGAAAAATCATTAAGCGGAAATTCGATTGATGCTTATTTAAGAGATGTGGATAAACTGACTCAATATTTGCAGTTCGCTAAGCTTATGAAAACACCACAGGATGTGAAACTAACTGACCTTCAGGAATTCATAAAAAGCATTGCTGAACTGGAAATGTCAGCTACTTCACAGGCAAGAATCATTTCTGGTTTGAAAGCTTTTTACAAATTTTGTTTGCTGGAGCAGATCAGTAATACTGATCCCACTGTATTGTTAGAAGCACCTCGTTTGAAGAGAAGGCTTCCGGACACATTAAGTTTTGAAGAAATTGAAAAGCTTATCAGTCATATAGATTTAAGTAAGCCTGAAGGGGTAAGAAACAAAGCCTTACTTGAAACCTTGTATAGCTGTGGGCTTAGAGTTTCAGAAGCAGTTACATTAAAGATATCCTGTTTATATATGGATGATGGTTTTGTGAGAGTGGTAGGAAAAGGAGATAAAGAAAGATTAGTGCCCATAGGGGCAGAAGCAATAAAATACATTAATATATATATATCATCTGCACGTAATCATCAGCATATCCAAAAAGGTGAAGAGGATATCCTGTTTCTGAATAGAAGAGGAAAACGGATGACAAGAGTTATGATCTTTCTGATTATTAAAGATTTAGTGATAAAGACGGGTATAAAAAAACAGGTTTCTCCGCATACTTTTCGCCATTCTTTTGCCACACATTTGGTAGAAGGAGGTGCAGATCTAAGAGCAGTTCAGGAGATGTTAGGCCATGAAAGTATTACAACTACTGAGATTTATACTCACCTTGACAGAGAATATTTAAGGGAGACTCTTAGAAAATTCCATCCTGCATTTCATTAAGAAGAGCGATCTCTTATTTATTAACATAAAATATTACACCAAAAAGTAACAAAAAATACAAGACTACCGTTATAAGGCTGGAAAATTGAAAAGTATAGATCTTTGAATAAAATTTATGAAAATGGTTGATTTGTGTTAAAGAACCTTGAAAAGTGGTAAAAAATTACTAGATTTTAGAATATTTCTAAAATGAATCTAAAACTTTGGTATTAATTCATAAAAAGTCCGTACTTTTGCGGCACTAAGTTGAACCTGAAAATAACCTTGCTTGTCCGAGGCTATTAAAACTTAAGATAGTCCCACCGTCTTTAAGAAGTTTTCTCCGGTAGTTAAACTTAAAACTTCCTCAGGCTTAGTTCATTAAAAGTTTTTTGAATTTTTCTAACGATTGGTTGAATGAAATTTGAAAATTACCATTCATCAGCTATTAAAACCATACATAGTATTATGTATTGCATAGTAGCAGTTAAAAGATATATCTTTGTATGGTAAACATGATAAACGAACTAACAATTAAATACAGGAAAATGAAACAGAAGAATGAAATGGCTTCTAAGGCAGGGAACCCTAAAACAGAAAACAGTAAAAATCTGCTCAGTGTAATCAGCAAATCTGCTTCTATGTTGCTGATAATTATGACAGGATTAGGTACAATGTCCTTTACTCAGGATGATACATCCGTGAATGGTATTGATACAAACCAAAATGTAAAAAAAGCAGCGGTTACTTCTATAACAATGTCATCCAATAATGAATGTTGCAATTTGAAAGCAGTTGCGCCTGGTGATGAGATCAGAAATGCTTATTATATAAGCCTGCCTGATAACAAAATCATAGCAAGGGCAGATGCAGAAAATATTTCAAAGTTTATTGCAGCGTCGCAGATGAGAAGGTTGTGGAACATGGATATTGCAACTGCAAGAAAAGAAGCAGACGCGGAAATGAATTTCAACTTTGGGTTGAGAAATATATATCCTTCAACTGTAGTAGCTCAGGATGCAGATGTAAAAATGATTGACATATTTGCAGATGATATTGTGTTGAAAAATGTAAAATATACAACTGCGGGTCTGGCTGCAGCAGATATAGAAGTTGCTGATAATTTTGTAACTGCCCAGCTTTCAGAAAACAACATCTTTTCTACAGAAGAGTGTGTTGCTAAATCAGATGCAGAATTGAAGAATGATTTCGTTGCAAAAAATATGGTAATGATTAGTTTACCTTCAAAAATAGCTGCTGATAATGCAGATAATGATATGCTAAAAAAATATCAGGTCCAATATCAATTAACAGAAACAGTTGTTACAAAATAGATGGTAAGGTAAAAATCAGTTGGTATTAGTTATGGTTTTGATTAGAAAAAGGCCGGCGAATGTCCGGCTTTTTCCTTTATATAACTTTGTGAAGTTGACAATCAGGTCTTTCTTATCAACCATTTCCACATTTCTTTCCAGGTAATTTTCTTACCGTACAATAAAATACTTGTGCGATATATTTTGGCAGTTAACCATGTGAAAAATAGGAAGCCAAGTAATAGAAAAATCATAGAAAGCAAAAGTTGCCACCAGGGGACGTCATAAGCAATTCGCCCCATCATTACAATAGGTGAGGTTAATGGAAACAGGCTGCCAAATATTGCCAGCCCGCTGTCCGGAGAATTTATTGCTTTTGTCATTATCACAAATCCAAGGATTAGAGGCATTATTACCGGAAAAACCAGTTGTTGTGCTTCTTGTTGATCTTCACTCACTACACTGCCTACGGCGGCAAACAGTGCTGCGTATAACATATAACCTCCCAGGAAGTAGAAAATAAAGCAGAATACAATCTTTAATATTGGTAAAGAGTGTAACCCCTCAACAAGGATATACAATTTTCCCGAGCCGGCCTGTCCTGCTGCATTTGTTATTTCCGGATTTGAAAAATGTTGAAAAAGATCGGGGAAGATTAAAGGAATAATTAGTTGCAAAGTTCCCATCAGCACAATCCAGATGGCAAACTGTGTTAATCCAACAGCACCAATACCAATAATTTTTCCCATCATTAGTTGAAATGGTTTTGCAGAGCTAACAATTACTTCTGCTATGCGGTTTGTTTTCTCTTCCATCACTCCACGCATAACCATAGTGCCATAAATAAGCAATATCATATAGATAAGTATACCTGCTATAAATGACACGGCATAAGCCACACCCGCCACGCCTGTCTTTTCTCCTTTGCCCGAATCAATTATGTTTTCTATATCCACATCGGCTTTTATAGTTTTATAAATTGCAGGGTCTATATTTGCTAATTGCAGACGTTTTTTTTCTACTGCATCATTTATTTTTTTTTCTAGTTCTGATTTTGCAAAAATATTCATAGCGGCCTGGCTATGCACTTTTATCTGACCAGGGCTATCGTTTTTAAAAGGTGATATATATAGGAACAAAGTGTATCCTTCTTTGCTATACTTATTTTTAAAACTCTGTTCTGTTTCATTGTGAATAAAAGTATAAGTAGTTTTATCGTTCTTAGCTGAAGTTATTACACCATTAAAAAGATTTGCTTCATCTAATATAGCAACCTGTTGAGTATTACTTTCCCCGCTGATAGATACGGCAATTATAACCGCATAAAATCCTATTATTACAATTGGTACGAGTATTGTGGTTAATAAAAAAGATTTCCTTTTTACACGGGTCATATATTCTCGTTCGATGATCAGCCCTATTTTATTCATATCTGCAATATTATCTGCCAGTAATTGTTATAAAAGATTATGCATCAATAATGTTGAACTGCCTTGCCAGGGGAGTACCTTCTACAAGACGGATAAAAATCTCATTTAGGGATGGCAGTATTTCGTGAAAGGCAACAATTTCATGTTTGCGGGCGAGAAGATATTGTAATACATCGTGCGGGCGGTAACCTTCATGTATTTTTAAGACAATAGCATCATCATCATGTTGTACTATTTCAAAAATATCATTCTCCTCAATTTCGCCCGGGTCTTTTTCAAAGCCTACTTTAAATTGATTTTCTTTGAAATCCTGCTTAACCTGTTTTACGGAACCGTCCAGTATTTTGCTCCCTTTGTTAATGAGAATAATATGATCGCAGATTTCTTCAACCTGTTCCATTCGATGCGTGCTGAATATAATGGTCCTTCCATTTTTTGCCAATCGGAATATTTCATCTTTAATAAGATTCGCATTTAGTGGATCTAGTCCACTAAAGGGTTCGTCAAGTATTATTAACCGGGGGTCGTGGAGTATTGTTGTTACAAATTGTAATTTCTGACTCATTCCTTTACTCAAATCCTGTACTTTTTTATTCCACCAGCTTTCCATCTCGAGTCGCTTAAACCAATACCTTATTTTTTCCAGAGCATCTTTTTTGCTCAGGCCTTTCAGTCTTGCCAGGTATAAAGCCTGATCGCCAATATTCATTTTTTTATATAGTCCTCTTTCTTCGGGCATATAACCTATGCGCATAATATCCTTTGACGGGTTAAAAGGAGTACCATCAAAAGTAATTGTGCCTTCGTCCTGATAGAATATACCGGTAATCATTCTCAGTAATGTGGTTTTACCTGCACCATTAGGTCCGAGCATACCGAATATTGAACCTTCTGCTATATTGAAACTTACATCATCCACTGCTTTCTGAGTGGCAAAAGATTTTTTTAAATGATTAACCTCTAAAATATTTTGCATAAATACCATTGGTTGCTGATGCAGATAAAAGTAAAAGTTCTAAAAGGCAATATAATCTTAAAAACATTTGTGAATGTAACGTTTTTAATACATAAAAAAACAGAGGCGGGCAACTCTTATTTAAATAGTACAATATGTTTCAGGAAATAACATTATTTACATGCTGCAATTTTTGCTTTATCACCAGGGCAACCCGTTCTCCATCCATTGCTGCACTAACTATACCACCGGCATATCCTGCTCCCTCGCCGCATGGGTACAGGTTGTACAACTGGGGATGGTTAAGCATAATTCTATCTCTTGGTATACGTACCGGTGAAGATGTCCTGCTTTCAGTAGCCACTACAATTGCTTCGCTGGTATAGTAACCCTGCATTTTTTTGCCAAATAATTTAAAACCTTCTTTAAGTGTATTGTAAATAAAACCGGGTAGCACTTCAATCAGGTTTGATGAACGTGTTCCCGGGATGTATGAACATAACGGCAACGACACAGAGTGTTTGTTTTCTACAAAATCTGTCATTCTTTGGGCGGGGGCAACAAATTTACCACCACCTGCATCAAAAGCTTTCTTTTCAATATCTCGTTGGAAATACATTGCAGCGAGTGCTCCGTATTGCAGGTATTGTACAAAGTCTTTATCCTCTAAGGCCACGACAATACCACTATTGGCATAAGGGTTATTTCTTTTTGAAGGACTCCAGCCGTTCACTACCAATTCGCCGGGAGATGTAACTGCCGGAGCAATAATACCACCAGGGCACATACAAAATGAAAATACCCCTCTTTGATTGACCTGCTCTACCAGACTATAGGATGCGGGAGGTAGAACATCTGTTGCGAGATACTGCCAGTGGTATTGTAAGTTATTGATAAGCGATTGGGGGTGCTCTACGCGTACTCCCAATGCGAAAGGCTTCGCTTCAATTAAAATATTTTTGTGAAATAAAAGTTCAAATATATCTCTGGCCGAATGACCTGTGGCCAAAATAAATGCATCGCCATCAAAAGTTGCTGCATCAGCAGTTCTGACTTTCCTTATTTTATTTCCTTCGATTTCGAAATCTGTGACTTTTTGTTGAAAGTGAAATTCACCACCGCAAGACTCGATAGTTTTTCGCATGGCAGAAATTATATCCGGAAGTTTGTTTGTGCCTATATGCGGATGTGCATCAAATAAAATATTTTCCGCAGCACCGAAATGCACAAATAATTGAAGAATACGATTGATATCTCCCCGTTTATTGCTGCGGGTATATAATTTGCCGTCGCTGTATGTACCTGCTCCCCCTTCTCCAAAACAATAGTTGCTATCGGGATTAATAATTCCCTCTTTATTAAGTGTAGCAAGATCTCTGCGCCTTGCTCTTACATCTTTGCCCCGTTCTAGAATAATTGGTCTGATACCATTTTCGAGCAAGCTCAATGCTGCAAATAAACCTGCCGGGCCTCCGCCGATGATAACAACACGAGGCGCATTAACTTTTAGTTTTTCAAATCCGAAAGTAATTGCTGGGCGTTCCGCAAAGGGTTCATTGATATATGCCTGAACGGTAAGATTGTACCATACTTTTTTTCCTCGGGCATCAATAGAGCGCTTCAGTGGATAAAAACCTGATATATGCTGCACACTTACCCCGGCAGCGGCAGCAATATAATTTGTAATGCTTGTTTGATCCGATGTTTCGGATGGAGTTAATCTGAGAGAAATTTTTTTTTGCATAACTAAGGGTCAGGTGTTTATCCTAAAACCTATTAATATTTCAAATCAGAAAGGCAGGTCATCAGACGCCAACGGCACATCAGCAGGAATATAATCGGGTGGTGGAATATCAACAGTTTGCTGTGTTTGCATATTTACTGTTTCCATTCTCCAGGCATCCAGATTCGTAATATAATTAGTCTGCCCGTTTTTTTCCCATTTTGTGCCTTTAATATTAAAAGATACTTTTACTGTATCACCAAGGGTAAAACGGTCGGGTAAACTAGTTTTGTCTTGTACACACTGAAATTTTGCATAATTAGTAATCACCCTGCCGCCAATATCCTCAGATTTTTCGATTACAAATTCTCGGGTTTTAAAAGTTGCTGTGCGCTGTACAGTATCAAATTTGGCTATTAATTTGCCGGTCAGTTCATAACTCATTGTAACATAATTAGGCGACAAATGTAACTTCAATATTCTTTGTTTTTTTCTAAATTTTATTTTTATGTTGCTCAAAATTTTTCTACCTTCCTTTACGGTAATAAATTAAAGCTGTACAAATGAAAAAATATATCCTATTGCAGATTTTATTCTTCATTTTAGCAGCATCCTTCCTAATATCTTATCATTCTCTATTGAAGAAAAAAATAAATTATTTTACAGAGGCAAATAAGACTGTTACTGCAAAAAAAACAAGTGAATAAAAAATTTTTTTTTCAACAGGAAATGTTGATATTCGCCGCCCTGCCCGATTTTTTTTCGGGTCAAACGGCTTAAAAAAGAAGACTCAGTTTTCGGAATAATATACATAACTCAACATATAAAATTGCTTTACCAATAATGGACAAAACTCACGATAAAGTATGGAATAACTGTCTGACGATAATTAAGGATATTGTGGAGTGGCAACATTTTAAAACGTGGTTCGAACCTATTAAACCGGTTGCGTTAAATGAAAAGGTATTGACAATACAAGTACCCAGTCAATTTTTTTATGAGTACCTGGAAGAACATTATGTAAATTTATTGGCAAAGACTTTGAAGAGAGAATTAGGAAAAGATGCACGCCTTGAATACAGAATTATGGTAGATAGCGGTAATGAGAAAAACAAACCTCTGACTATGGATGTCTCAGGGCATGTGCATAAAACATACTCAAACAACGAAATGGATTTTCCTCTCATTATTAATAATCCTGTAAAAAATCCTTTTGTAATTCCCGGGTTAAAGAAAGTGCAGATTGATCCCCAACTCAACCCATCATATTCTTTTGAAGCTTTTATTGAAGGAGATTGCAACAGGGTGGCAAGAAGAGCAGGAAAAACAGTAGCCGAAAAGCCGGGTACAACATCTTTTAATCCTCTCGTGGTATATGGCGGGGTAGGACTTGGAAAAACACATCTTGTGCAGGCAATTGGTAATGAAGCAAAGAGAATGCATCCCAATAAAGTAGTGCTTTATGTAAGTTCAGAGAAATTTATCAATCAGTTTCAGGACCATAGCAGAAACAATGCTATAAATGACTTCATCCATTTTTATCAGATGATTGATATATTGATTGTAGATGATGTCCAGTTTTTTAACCGGGCAGAAAAATCGCAGGATGCTTTGTTTGCAATTTTTAATCACCTTCACCAAAGTGGTAAACAACTTGTGCTTACTTCTGATAAAGCCCCAAAAGATCTTGAAGGCGTACAGGAACGTTTGTTAAGCCGCTTTCGCTGGGGATTGAGTGCCGATATGCAGTTGCCCGATTATGAAACGAGGATGGATATCCTGGAAAGGAAAATGAAGAACGATGGCTTGGATATGCCGAAGGATGTGGTAAAGTATATTGCTTATAATATTCAGAGTAACGTGCGGGAACTTGAAGGCGCCCTCATTTCGCTTTTGGCACAGTCTTCGCTAAATAAAAGAGAAATTGATCTTGAATTGGCTAAAAAAGTACTCCGTAATTTTGTGAAATCGTCTTCGAAGGAGATCACTATAGAGACCATTCAAAAAATGGTTTGCGATTATTTCAATCTACCTTATGAGCGACTACTGCAAAAAACCCGTAAGAGGGAGATTGTACAGGCCAGACAAATTACGATGTACCTGGCTAAACAGTTTACCAAAAATTCGCTTAAAACTATTGGGGAACATTTCGGTGGCAGAGACCATACTACGGTTATTCATTCCTGTCAAACAGTGAAGGATCTGATGGATACAGATGGTTTGTTCAGGGAAAGCGTGGTGGACTTGCAACAAAAAGTACAATTAGCTGCGATGTGATATAAAAATATTATTAGAGAAAGGCTTCCACAGGAAGCTTTTTTTATTTTTATATAACCGAACTGATTTTAAATTATGCTTGTACACAAAGAAGCAGTCATTAAAGGTAAAGTGCAGGGCGTATTTTATCGCGGAAGTACTAAAGAAAAAGCGCTCGAACTTGAGGTAATGGGTGAGGTATGGAATAATGCCGATGGTTCTGTAGGGTTGATAGCAGAAGGAGAGGAGGCACAGGTAGATGCTTTATTAGTATGGTGCTGGCAGGGTTCATTAAGGGCGGAAGTGGAG
Source organism: Bacteroidota bacterium (assembly GCA_018268105.1). GTDB lineage: Bacteria > Bacteroidota > Bacteroidia > Chitinophagales > Chitinophagaceae > Agriterribacter. Next base: position 67,797 of record JAFDXG010000049.1, read on the forward strand.
GAAGTAATTGTCTCAACCGGAAGCATAAAAGGTTTTAAAAATTTTATAGTAAAGCGATTGTAATATTTGGCTTTTCTGATGAATCACCCTATTTTTGCCGTCCTTTTAAACAGGACGGTGAGGTGGATGAGTGGCTGAAATCAGTAGTTTGCTAAACTGCCGTACGGGTAACTCTGTACCGCGGGTTCGAATCCCGCCCTCACCGCAGTATCAATAATCATGTTGTTTCAAAAGCCCGCAATTACCAGATTGACGGGCTTTTTATATTAATAATTTATATCACAATATTCATAAGCAATTTTATTGTTTAAGTTAAATCTGACTTAAATCCAAATTTTGAAGTAGCAAAATTTTTGTGTAGCAGTGACGAATAATTGGCAACTAAACCAATTTTGTCAGCTCCGACAACTCTTACAAACTTCGTTTCGTACGCGCTTGATGCTTTGGTCAGCGTCTGAACGGCTTTGCCGCATCAGACCCTTCGGGCAGATTTTGCAATCAAATACAAATTCTGGGTTTAATGATCTTCACTGCCAACTTATTTCTTACCTGTAATTAAGTGTCAGATAAATAATCAGAGAAAGTAGTTATTGCAAGACTATTGGAAAATGAGTGCCAGTTCGCTGCTAAAGATGATTCAACTCAATTGGGGGATTGCTGGCATCACTCAGATGAAACCTCCTTTATTGATCTGCTAAGCACAATGGTGGATGTAGAAGAATATAATATTCATTGATATCCGTCACTTCAGTAAATTAATGCCATTATTGGATCAACTCTAAAAATAATAAAGCGGCAGCCGTGAAATAAATTTGAATTGCATGATTCGAACAGGTTTATAATTGTTTTAAAATGACGACTTTTTTAAAAAGTAGTTATCTTAGGATATGTCAATGAAAGAAAACTTTACATTGACTACAGCGTGCTTCTTATTGTAATCCCAAAAGTGATTTGATCGCCCAGTACAGCGGCATAATAACCGGAACCTCCGGAAGCGGGCAACAACTGTTCAAAGTAATCTTTATTCAGCAGGTTTCTTCCCCATACAAAAGCTGAAAACCCCTTCTTTGCAGTACGAAAACCTATCCTTGCATTCAGGAGCGCATAGGCGTCAATGTTCATATATTTAGAAGGGGAAGCGCTTGACGAATATCTGGAACGGTAATAGCTGTCGGCAGCAATAAAAAATTTGGAAGGGTTGCCAAAAAAGCTGGCAGGCGTGGAATACTCTCCGCCCAGCGATACTGCCCATTTGGAAATACCCGGCAGATCGCCACCGGAAATATCTTTATAAGCGGATGGCGCCCCTGTCTCTTCCAGCGGTACCGGCGCATTTTTAAAAGATACATATATCCCTTCCGTATAGGTCACTCCACCGTTCACGGAGAAATGCCTTCCTATGCGGGAACTGCCTTCCAGCTCTGCACCACGTATCCGCACCTTTTCCGCATTGGCAAGATATCCGCGGTTCACACCCGGCTCCGGCGTTTGCACCTGGGCCTGGTAATCTTTTATACCGGTATTGTAAATGGTAAAATTGAGGGTAGCACCGGGAGCGGGAGTGGTTTTAATCCCGGCTTCAATATGCTGTACATATTCAGGCTTGATCACTGCAAGGTCTGTAAGTACTTCCCCGCTGGCAGTAGGTAATCCACCCAGGTTAATCCCCACCGATTTGTAACTGGTAGAGAAAGTAGCGTAGGTATTTAACTGGTTACCTGCTTTATAATTAAGGGTAAGCAGGCCGGATAGGTTGGTGTTGTCGGTATTGGTTTTAAATACCTGATTGCTATATAATGCTTTTTTCATGGTGATCAGATCAAGATCTGTTGTTTCCAGTCCGCCATACGTTTTGCGGTTGAAGTCAACCTTTTTCCAGTCATAATTATAGCGTAATCCTCCTAAAATATGGAGGCGCTCGGTAAGCGCAAAATCCAGTTGCCCGAAAATGGCGCCGCTGAAAGTATTGAGCGTTGATACGGTGTGTATGCCATAGCCCTCAAATAATCCCGGCGTGCTCCATTTGGGGCTGGTGCTGTTTTGTGAAAAACGCCATTGTGCCGAACCGGATTCTTCCGTGTGGTAGGGATCAGTTTTGAGATCCTGCCCGATGGCAAAGAAGCCCACTACCCCGTTGAGTCTCGATGAAAAGTTACCTGCATAGCGGATCTCCTGCGACCATTGCTGGTGTTTGGATGGCGCCTGGGAAAGCGTCAGCACCGAGAGGTTCGTGAAGTCCCTGTCGTTGGAAGGGTTCCACTTCCAGTAGTGCCAGGCAGTAGTGGAGGTAAGGGTGCCTGAACCAATCTTTATATCAGCATTCAGCGAAACGCCTCCAAGGTCGTTATCGGAACGCCAGGGAGTGTTCTGATCTATTTTTCTGTCAAAAGGGTTGCGGCTGGGCAATTGATAGTGCAGGTCGGCAATGATCTGGTCGAACTGCCTGTAAGCTGCTCTTTGTGTGGGAACCACACCCGCAAACACCTGGGCATAGCCGTTGGGGCGCTGACTTGAAGCATCGCCCGACAGCGTGATCTCTATTTTGCTTGAAGGGGTATACAACAATTGCCCCCGAAAACCAAGGTTATTAATATCATTTATCTTTTCCCCGGTAACTACATTTTCCAGAACGCCATTCCGTTGTGTGCCGGAGAAAGAGAGACGGGCTGCGAAATTTTTTCCCAGCCCTCCTGTTACAGAAGCTTTGGCCTGGATATAGCCATAATTACCATAACTTATTTCCGCGTTTGCCCCAGGCTTAAAAGAAGGTTTTTTCGTTACTATATTAAACGCGCCTGCGGTGGTGTTCTTCCCGAATAATGTACCCTGCGGGCCACGAAGTACTTCTATACGCTCCACATCAATAAAATCGAGCGTTGCCGCGGCGGAGCGGGTATAGTATACTCCATCTACATAAAACCCTACTCCGGGCTCGATGCCATCATTGGTAAGCCCGAAAGTTGTTCCCTGCCCTCGTATATTTAAAGCAGTGTTCCTCGGATTGGAGGAATACAACTGCACGGAAGGCACAAGCTCCTTTAAGCGGTTCACGTTAAATGCGCCCGCGTCATTAACCAAAGCACCAGTGACCACCGATACCGATACCGGCACATTCTGCAGTACTTCCTGCCTCCTGCGGGAGGTAACTACAATAGTATCTGTTTGAAAAAGCGGTTGCAGTTGTATCAGCAGGTTGTTGATCGTTTGATCGCGTACAAACAACTGGCGCGATTCAAACCCGGCAGACGTGACCAGCAGGGTAAAGGGGAACTGAAGGTCTTTAAATGGTAAGACAAAGTTACCTGCAGTATCTGTTATGGTACCAATAGTGCTTTTTTTAACGGTAATACTGGCATAAGAAACTCCTTCATTGTTTTCATTAACCACGCGTCCGGTAAATTGCCCAAATAAAAGAACCGGGAGTACTGATGGGAGCAATACAATAAAACTTTTCATAAACTTGTTTCGATGTTTTTGTATTAGTCTACTGAATAAGTAGACTAATAGGATAAAAAAAATTTTTTTAAATTGAAACCAGAATGTAATTCCAGTACATCATCAGGCCTTACCTGAGTCAAGCAAGCCCTTTAATGCATATTAATATGAAATACATGTTTGGTATTTCCTGAGTTGCAGTTACACTTTAGTAAGGCGGAGCAAAAGTAGTATATTGTTATTAGTCTACAAAATTAGTAGACTAATAATTTTTACTTCTCAATAATTCTTAATTCTTTGTGATGGTTGCATTTACCATTCAATCATTGCCACAACTTTTTCAAGATATACCTGATCAATTGAATCAAAATTATTTAATTGGTTGCTATCAATATCAAGTACGGCAACGACTTCCATATTTCTAACTACAGGTACTACAATTTCAGATTTTGATAAACTACTGCAGGCTATATGTCCGGGGAATTTTTCAACATCCGGAACAATTAGTGTACTGGATTTCTCCCAACAACTGCCACATACACCCTTTCCTTTTCGGATACGTGTACACGCTACCGGGCCCTGGAAAGGACCTAAAACCAATTCATTTTTTTTTACGAGATAAAAACCAATCCAAAACCAGCAGAACTGCTCTTTTAGTGCTGCAGTAATATTTGCCAGATTGGCAATCAGGTCGGATTCTCCTGTTATCAGAGCTTTAATTTGTGGTATTAATGCTTTGTACTGTTCTTCTTTTGTACCGGAGGAGATAATCAGGTCTTCTGCCATTTGACAAAGGTAAATTAAAGCGGCAAAGTTCAAAGGAGGCTTGGGCGCATTCCTGATTTTCTCATAGTAGGTATTTACCAATCAATCGCCAGGCAATATCGTCATTTCGATCCCGCCCTCAAGCCGTATTGATTCAAATGCATATTACGGCGGGAGAGAAATCTGTTGAGCTATAGTACAAATGTTGAGCAATAGTGCAAAAGCCAGGCAGATTTCTCCCTAGCAAAAGAGTGATTTAATTATAGCGTTTGTGTTGGCTCGGTCGAAATGACGATCATCATCGATCGTCAACCGTTAGTTCACTGTCAGGGACAGAGCTGGTGCTTTATACATACATATTTTCTATCCTGCGAAAATTTGAAATGCACCCGGAGGCTTTGAGGCCGGGCGCCACATATTTCCTGTCACAAACTTATCCATTCGTGGAAAACCCTGGGTATAATAACATCCCTCCGTCGGCAAATACAGTCGTGCCATTCAAATAGTCCGATTCATCGCTTGCCAGCCATACAGCTACTTTACCTATATCTTCGGGCTGACCAATACGTCCATAAGGAATAAGCGTAAGTAATTTATTCAGTGCGTCAGGGGTACTCCAGGCGGATGTATTAATGGGTGTTTGTATCGCCCCTGGGCCAATAGCATTCACGCGTATTTTTTTTGGAGCCAGTTCCTGGGCTAAACTTTTCATCATCAATTCAATTCCGCCTTTACTGGTGGCATAATTTACGTGCCCGGCCCAGGGGATCACCTGGTGCACACTACTCATACAGATTATTTTACCTGCAGCACAACTTCTTTCTTTAACAATGCCCCGTCTCAAAAATTCTTTCACTGCTTCTCTGGCACATAAAAACTGACCGGTTAGATTAATATTTATTACGAGTTGCCAGTCGGCAAGGGTCATATTTTCAAAAGCTGAATCTTTTTGAATACCTGCATTATTTACCAGGATATCAATGGTGCCATATGTTTCAAACATTTTTTGAAACATAAGCTGTACTTCCGTTTCCTTGCTTACATCTGCTTTGATGGCAATCGCATTACCATTGTTATTTTTTATTTCCGATACTACATCATCCGCTGCTTCAGGATGTGTGACATAATTCACTACCACATTTGCCCCTTCATTTGCCAGCGCTATGGCTACTGCTTTACCAATGCCACTATTGGCGCCGGTGACCAAAGCTGACTGACCTTTAAGTTTTGGATAAATATTCATAAAATCAATTTAATTATTGAAATTACATTGCTTGTTTATAACAGGAATCGTGGAGAGAAAGGTATATAATTATAATAGTTTTAAATGTTAATAGAATATTATAGTAGCGCACAACTATGCAGCTATACCGATTTTACAAATACATTTCTGATTTAACAGCTTTTTGATTGGATGAGTGTTGAGATTTATAAGTTTTGAGTCTTATTGTTTATAATCTTTCGACACTTAATGAGGAATACATTATTGACAATTCATTTCTCAACGCTCTCAGAAGTAAATAACTCTTAGTCAAATACAGGAATTTTCATACATTCCCCATTTTTTAGAGCTGACTGGTGGGCAACAATCCCCGGAGTGGTATAAGCCAGTGCCTCATGAATGTTCACTTCCGGACTTCGGTTTTTTATCAGTGCATCAATAAATTCATGTGTGATAAATGTATGAGAGCCGTCATGTCCACTGTTATGACGAAGGGGTTGTGGCAGCATATCTGTTTGCCACCACTGAGTTTGCTTGTATAATTCTACTACAGGTTCTTTGTGCTGAAAACCGGCATCATCATGTCCCATTGTTTCTGCAGACCTAACAATTATATGATCCTGACCTTCCTCCTGTGCAGAGAAAAAACTCATCTTATCGCCACGCCATTCGCCTCGTTCCACACCTCGCAGAGCGCCGCGCCAGTTCACCTCCACCCGAAATGGAAGTCCTTTATTTGTTTTAAAGAATGCGGTTTCATTCCAGAAAGGATTATTGTAGGGATTATTTTTTAACAGGGGGCTACCATCTCCCCATCCTATGCCACTCACTTCTGTAAGCCGCTCACCGGTAACAGAAATTAAAAATGCGGTGCAGTGGGTAGGGTAGTGCATCGGAGGAAATCCATGTCGCCACGTGGGTTCACCATTTTCCCAAAAAAGTACTTCAAGCCCGGGATGATTGTATTCTGCTGCTGCACTAAATATATTTCCAAACTTTCCTTCTCTATACATTCTTTTTACCGAGATAGTGTTTTGACGATAGACTGTTGTTTCCGCCATCATATAGGTAAGTCCAGTTTTCTTAACAGTATCTAACAGTGTTGCGCACTCCTCCAGGGTCATCGCTGCAGGTACAGCACATAATACATGTTTACCGGCATTAAGTGCAGCAAGCACATGCCGGGCATGATCTGGCGCACCGGTGGCAATGAATACGGCGTCAATATTTTTGTCACGTATTAAAAGCTCAAGCGATTCATACGATTTTTTACAATTATATTTTTTCTGCAAAACTTCCCGGCGATCGGCTCTTAAATCACTAACCGCTTCAACAATGCAATTAGGATGTTCATGAAAATAAAAACCGGCACCAAACCGTCCACCCACTATTCCCATGCGAATCTTGCGGTCAGATACAGGTTCGCCTGCAAATGCAAATCTTGGTCTCATTACCATTGATGCTCCGGCAAGTGTTGCCAGGTTCATAAACTGACGACGATGCATCAACTGAAATTTTTGGGAGATTAATTCAGACATAAGGATAGAAACTATATTTATTATAAAATTATATTTGCCTTTTTTAGTGGATCAGCAATGATAAGATAATAAAATATTTAGTGGCCAATTAATTCAATAAATTAATTCAGTCCCTTTTTGATGTTTTCTTTCCAGTTTCAATATTGGGAAGTAGTCCGGTGATCATTCCAATCAATGGCAAATAAGAACAAATGGAAAATACGTATTCAATACTGGTACGATCCGCAAGCCATCCCAGCACAGCAGAACCGATCCCGCCCATTCCAAAAGCAAAACCAAAAAAGAGACCTGCAATTGTTCCTACTTTACCGGGTATGAGTTCCGTTGCATATACGAGTATAGCCGAAAATGCTGATGAAATGATAAGTCCTACCAGGATTGCAAGTACAATTGTGGTAAACAAATTTGCATAAGGCAACATCAATGAAAATGGTGCAGCACCAAGAATCGAAATCCAGATGATCAGTTTTCTGCCGTATCTGTCGCCCAATGGTCCACCTAAAATAGTGCCAGCGGCAACTGCAGCAAGAAACGCAAACAGGAATAGTTGTGATTGCTGCACATTCACACCAAACTTATGAATCAGGTAAAAAGTAAAATAGTTGGTCATGGATGCCATATAAAAATACTTGGAAAAAATAAGCGCAAGCAATATGAATATGGAACCGATAATTTTATTTCTGCTGATATTTTTTCTTTCAGTTGTTGTAGTATATGGTACTGTTTCTTTCCGCTTTCCAGAGAGTTTTGCCCCGTACCAGCGTCCTACTATCGTAAGGATGAAGATGGCCAGAATAGCAAATAATGCAAACCAGCCAATATATAATTGACCATGCGGAACAATGATAAGTGCGGCTAATAAAGGACCCGTGGCAGCGCCGGTATTTCCCCCCACCTGGAATATTGATTGTGCCAATCCTTTTTTCCCGCCCGAAGCAAGATGAGCTACCCTGGATGCCTCTGGGTGAAATACAGATGAACCCATTCCAATAAGGCTTACTGAAATAAGTATCAAATGAAAACTATTGGCCAGCGACATACAGATGAGCCCTGTAAGCGTAAATCCCATGCCTATAGCCAATGATTTAGGGTTGGGTTTTTTGTCTGTATAATTTCCGACAAATGGCTGTAGTATGGATGCCGTAAGTTGAAAAACCAGTGTGATAAATCCTATCTGAGCAAAACTCAAATGAAAATTGCTTTTCAGCATCGGGTATATGGATGGGATTACAGATTGAATCAGGTCGTTGAGCAAATGTGAAAAGCTGATGGCTATTAAAATCGTATATACTGTCTGATTGGTATTGGTTGAAATATAGGATGAAACTGAATTTTTCATAAATCGAATACATCACTCATATATGATGTTTGCAAAGATAGTTCTGTCTTATGGGTATTCAAATTCATTTCATGAGACTCATTTCAGTTTTTATACTGAAGGGATTAAACAACAACTGCATGTAAATCATCTTAAATATATCCTGAGAAAATTTTTCACTGTGACCAGATTATGTATTGATTTTTCTTTTAAGACAATAAACCTGGTACCCATTTGGGATAAGCGATACATAATGTTTTTTGTAAAAAAGTTGTGTAACACATACCTTCACTTATAGATACAGCATTAAACCCAAAAAATCCAAAAGATAAAATGAACAAAAACAGGATTCTTTTTTTCTTCTTGTGCCTTGTGTATTTATCTCACAGTTATGCCCAGCCGCAAACGATGTTTACCTCCATACCGCTCAGCAATCTTGACGCTTTTAATCGCCCCGGTACTAATTGGTCTATTGCCGGTAATGCTGCAGCAGATATTAATTCAGAGGGAATTTTGAATACGGTACCGGGGACAGGAGTAGTAGTGAATCTCATTTCGCAAAAAGATAATACACACCTGATCACCAGGCAGCAATTTGGTGATATAGAGCTGGAATTAGACTTTATGATGCCCAAAGGGTCCAATTCAGGTATCTATCTGCAGGGACGGTATGAAGTTCAGTTGTTTGACAGTTGGGGTAATATTGATCCCACTTATGCTGACTGTGGCGGGATTTATCAGCGATGGGATGAAAAACGTCCTGGTAATATGAAGGGATATGAAGGTATACCTCCGCTGATGAATACAGCCAAAGCTCCGGGGTTGTGGCAACATATACGTATCAAATTCCGTGCTCCGCGGTTTGACAGCCAGGGAAAGAAAACTGAAAATGCCCGTTTTGAAGAAGTATATCTCAATGGAGTATTGATACAACTACAAGTGGAAGTAACAGGACCCACACGTGCAGCAGCTTATGAAGATGAACAACCGGAAGGTCCGTTAATGTTGCAGGGCGATCATGGAAATGTGGCTTTCAGAAATATTTCATACCGTTCATTGACGGGACAAAATACAACTCCAGCAGACACCGACCTCCCAGATCCTATAATAGTGAAAGCTATTGGCAGGCCTTATCTGCTCAGAAGTTTCATTAACTATAAAGATAAATTACTTACCCATGGTATCTCTGTAGGAGATCCCAGGCAGGTGAATTATTCTTATGATATGAAACAGGGCGCTTTGTTCCAGGTTTGGCGGGGGCAGTTTGCTAATGCAACCGATTTGTGGCATGACAGGGGAGAACCTTACCAGCGTATTGTGCCAATGGGTAGTGTAATCGTTTTGTCAGACGCGCCTGCTTTTGCGGTATTGCCGGATGTAAATACCACTAAATGGCCGGAAGCCGTAGCGTTTGACGATATGCATAATAAAGGATATACTCTTGACGCACTACGTGCACCTTCATTTAAATACAGCTTCAATAATATGAATGTTACCGACAAAATATCGGTACCCGATGCTACAGGGGTGACCCGAAGCATAACGGTTGTAAATGCCCTGGCTGATTTGTATATCCGGGTCGTTGCCGGCGAAAAAATTGAATCATTGGGCAATGACTTGTATGCAGTAAATGACAGACAGTTTTATGTTGCAACAGGTGGAAAATTGAAACCTGTTATCAGGAAATTGGGTAACAGCCAGGAATTGCTGATTCCCGTAAAATCAAATGAACCTGTAACTTATTCCCTTATCTGGTAATTTTCGATTGATATGACAATTCAATATAAAAAACTAAATGCAATTACAAAGCGTATCGTTGCTGTTTTCCTCTGTATTTATGTGCTGGGAATAGCCACCGCTTTTGCGCAGAAAGACACAGCGGTGCATGTGCAAAAGGAAGATGATTTTTATAAAATCCTTTCTGTGCCCATCCCTGATAATATTTTACTTGAAGTAGGAGGCATGACTTTTTTGCCTAATGACGAGCTGGCTGTATCTACCCGCAGGGGTGAAGTATGGATCATCAGCAATCCTTATATGAAAAACGGCGCTATGCCGCGCTACCGCCTCTTTGCCCAGGGAATGCATGAAGTGCTGGGGTTGAACTATATCAGAGGAGATATTTACGCTGTGCAACGTTCTGAACTTACCCGCCTGCGCGATTTGAATGGTGATGGAGAAGCTGATGAATATAAAACCATATATAGCTGGCCACTTGCAGGCAACTATCATGAGTTTGCTTATGGGCCAGTGCTGGATAAGGATGGTAATATGATAATAACATTAAACGTTGCATGGGTAGGCGATCATGGCGAGAGTTTATCAAAGTGGCATGGCTGGATGATAAAGATTTCTCCCGATGGAAAGATGAAGCCCTTTGCTGCGGGTATGCGTTCGCCGGCGGCTTTTGCGCTTAATGATAAAGGAGATATTTTTTATTCGGAAAACCAGGGTGACTGGGTAGGGTCGGGGAGTATAACCCACGTGGCTGAAGGGGATTTTCTTGGGAATCCTGCAAGCCTTGTTTGGTCAGGATTGCCGGAATCGAATGTAAAACTTAAGAAAGAAGATATACCGGATACCAACGAACCAAAATATGATGTAGCAAAACGTGTCCCCGGTCTTAAGCCGCCTTCTGTCTGGTTTCCGCATACCATTCTTGGTATATCCACTTCCGGCATACTCAACTATGATGACAAAGGAAAGATGGGGCCTTTTGCGGGACAGCTTTTTGTAGGTGACCAGGGACAGAGTAAGATCATGCGTGTGTTTCTTGAGCAGGTAAAAGGCGTATACCAGGGGGTAGTGTTTCCTTTTCGGGAAGGATTTTCTTCCGGTATACTACGCATGAACTGGGGATCGGACGGCAGCATGTTTGTAGGTATGACATCAAGAGGATGGGGCGCAACCGGCAGAGCGCCATATGGCCTGCAAAGACTTTCGTGGAATGGCAAAACTCCATTTGAAATGAAAACCATAGAAGCCCGTCCTGATGGTTTTGAAATTACATTTACACAACCCGTGGATATTACTGCAGCGCGGGACGGATCTTCTTATGCTGTTACAAGATTTACCTATCAGTATCATCACAATTACGGGAGCCCTATTATTAATTCCGGGGTTTGTCCTGTCAGGGCGATAGAAGTATCACCAGACCGGATGAAAGTGAGATTGGTAGTAGACAGCCTGAAGCTGGGATATATTCATGAGATCAAAGCGGAAGGTGTATTGTCTGCCGACCGTAATACCCTGCTGCACAATTTCGGATACTATACGCTCAACCAGATACCTGATGGTGATAAGCTGGCTGTAACGGATGCCAACAAAGTGCAGCCAATGAGTCATCATCATACAATGAATAATACCGGTAAAACAGCACCTTCTGCAACAGCGGTAAGCGCTAAACATCTCACCCGGATACCGGCTTCCTGGAAGAATAAGGTAGACCGAACGCTCACAATGGGCACGAAACCGGGATTGAAATTTGACAAAACAACGCTTACCGTAAAAGCAGGTGAGCATGTAAAGCTGGTGTTTAACAACAACGATGATATGATGCATAATATAGTAATTACTCGTCCAGGTACTGCTAATACTGTAGGAGAAGCGGCAACCAAACTGGGGCTGGCAGGAGAAAGAGTATCCTATGTACCTGCGATGCAGGATGTGCTTTTCCATACCACACTGTTAGAGCCTACAAAGTCAGAAACCATATATTTCACTGCCCCGGATCAGCCCGGGCAGTATCCTTATATATGCACTTTCCCGGGGCATTACCTGGCAATGCGGGGGGTATTGGTGGTTACGAAATAGATTTAAATCAGGCAGATTTCCTGCCTATTGCTATACCATTTTTAATTAAGTAGTCATAACTTTCTTTCAATGCATCAAATATATTGCCTGTAGTTTTATCCATCTCTACGATCATCCATTCGGTATTTCCGTTTGCTGCTTTTGCAATAGCCGGAAAATCCTGAACTCCTTTGCCAACAGCTACCATTGGATCTGGATAATCATCCATTAAGGAATCATGCCATACTGCTGGGCCGTCTTTGATATGCAGCATTGTTGCACGTTTCCCGAATTTTTTAACTATTGCTGCCGGATCCTGTCCTGCAACTTTTACCCAGTAGGTATCAATTTCGAAAAAAATATCCGGTTCAACAGATTCTAATAGGACTTCATAAACAAAACGATTTCCTACTTTGTTGCGAAACTCCCACCAATGGTTATGAAGACCAAATTGCAGCCCATTGGCTTTTGCAAAACGATTGGCCTCATTATAAATAGTTATCAATTGCCTGGTTCCTTCAAGAGAACTATAGCGGATATCTTCAGGCCAGCCATGCCAGATCATTTTTTTACAACCCAGCAATTTAGCTGTTTCAAGGAAAACATTTTTTTGATTGCCAATAGGTAATTCAACATGTGCAGAACATGCATATAACCCTGCATTCTTTATTTGCTGTGCCGCTTGTTTTACTGAAATATTTTTTGGCCAAAAAGCAGTTTCTACTGCTTCAAAGCCAATATCGGCAATCTGTTTTAAAGTGGATGAAATATCCGTTTCAATTTCTTTTTTTACAGAATACAACTGTACCGCAATTTTAGCAGGTTCTTTAGCAGGCATAGTTTTACAGAATCCTGATAACAGGGGAGAGGAAGAGAAAGAAGTGCTTAAAGCTCCCAGGCTGCTCAACTGAAGAAATTTTTTTCTGTTCATTGCATTCAATGTTATCATAAATGTAACACAAAAAAAACCTAGTTGTAGCTTGATTATATCCTTCAAAATTAGCATATTAAAATGCAGGCTTTTGGTTATAGGATATGCATGTTAAACCTTAAAGCTACAGTTAATGGTTGGGTACATATTATATCTTCCTTACGAGCCGCTTTGCGTATTCCTAAAAATCGTTCTGTAGGCTGGTGTATTGCTGTCACCTCTGACAGGTCTATATGAATTGAGGGTAATTACAATTGGCATTGTCTCGTATTGCAATCACCAGAAAAAAAGGGTATAAAAAAGTGTTGATATAATACCTAATGTATTTATTAGCTCCTGACTGCTTTGACTATTTAGTAATGTAAGTAATTATACTGCCCCCGCTGTATATGGAAAAATCAACCTGGGAAATGCAATAAATATACAACTGGTCTTTTTGATAACGTTTCTTTCACAAAAGTGTTTATTATTGTTTACTAATTGAATTAAAAAAATACGCAGTTTTGCAAAAAATATTTATACTTTCTGTTTATGATTACCGTTAGTACTCTTATGAAAAACCTGTTGCTATTTTTATCAGTTATCTTTTCAGCATTTACCATTTCATGTAAACCTAATGCCGGAGAAGTTGAAACAACTTCCACACCAAAAAGAGATTCAGTTCAGCAGAAAGTAGTTATTCCCCAATTATCCGACACACTTATAAATGCTGCGGCCATTTTATCCAAGACTCAGGTACCAATATTATGTTATCACCAGATCAGGGACTGGCGCCCCACAGATTCTAAATCAGCCAGGGAAATTATTGTGCCGCCAGATGTATTCAGGAGTCAAATAAAAATACTTGCGGATAGTGGGTTTCATACTATATTGCCCGACGACCTGTATGCATATCTTACTAAAGGCACCCCCCTTCCTGAAAAGCCGGTGATGCTTACTTACGATGACGGTGATGTAGATCAGTATAATATTGCAGCGCCGGAAATGGCAAAATATGGTTTTAAAGGTGTGTACTTTGTGATGACGGTATCTCTTGGACGTTCTATATATATGACAAAGGAGCAGATAAAAAAGCTTTCTGATGATGGCAACGTTATTGCTTCGCATACCTGGGATCACCACGACGTACGGCACTATTCTGAGGTTGATTGGGACAAACAACTCACCTCCTCTGTAAAAGAATTGGAGAAAATAACAAGTAAACCTGTAAAATATTTTGCCTATCCATTTGGAGCCTGGAATAAAGCTGCTATACCAGCCTTGAAAAAGAGAAATATTGTTGCAGCATTTCAATTGTCTACAAAGATGGATCCGGATGATCCTCTCTATACAATCCGGCGAATGATAGTTCCCGGTAGCTGGAGCGCATCTACTATGCTGAAAGCTATGAGGCGAACCTTTAAGGAGTAATGAGGCTTTTGTCTTGGGGTGATAAGCAATCAGCGAAATGAGCAAGATGTGGATACTCGCAATTTTATAGCCTATAAACCTGCTAAAAACTCACTGCCTACAGCCTATTGTTCCATGTCCCAAGCCCCAAGCCCATTGATCATAACCCACAGCTACCAGCCTCCAGCCAACTCGTAAACTAATCGTACATTTGCAAATTAAAAAATTGAGTTTGCCGGTTGGTAAAACCGGACGCTTTGCTATGGTAAAAATAGACAACATCACACTTCCTGCATTTCCACTTCTGCTTGCTCCGATGGAGGATGTGAGTGATCCACCCTTTCGGGCCGTATGTAAAGATAATGGTGCCGATCTGATGTATACTGAATTTATCTCCAGCGAAGGGTTGATTCGTGATGCCATCAAAAGCAGAAAGAAGCTGGATATTTTTGATTATGAAAGACCAATAGGTATTCAGATATTTGGTGGTGATGAAGATAGCCTATCCCTTGCCGCAAAAATTGTTGAAGTTACAAATCCTGATCTGCTTGATATTAATTTTGGGTGTCCGGTAAAAAAAGTGGCATTGAAAGGGGCAGGCGCCGGAGTGTTGAAAGATATTGATTTGATGGTTAGGCTGACCTCTGCAGTAGTTAAATCAACCCATCTCCCCGTAACAGTAAAAACAAGACTGGGCTGGGATGATAATACGAAAAATATTGAGGAGGTTGCTGAGCGGCTCCAGGATGTTGGAATTAAAGCACTCGCTATACATGGACGAACTCGTACACAAATGTATAAAGGAACGGCAGATTGGTCGCTGATTGGGAAAGTAAAAAATAATCCTCGTATCAGTATCCCCATTTTTGGAAATGGTGATATTGATTCCCCCGAAAAAGCGTTGGAATATAAAAACCGTTATGGTGTTGATGGCATTATGATTGGGAGGGCCGCAATAGGATACCCCTGGATTTTTAATGAAATCAAACAATATCTTGAAACCGGGACACATAAATCGCCTCCTGACCTGAATGAACGTATTGCAGTATGCCGAAAGCATTTGCATAAATCGGTAGAATGGAAAGGCCCAATTGTTGGAATACTTGAAATGCGTAGACATTATGCCAATTACCTCAAAGGATTACCCAATATCAAAGAGTTCAGGCAACGACTTGTGGTATTGAATACTACAGAAGAAATTGATGCGGTATTGGATGAAATAGTTTCCTATTATGATGGATTTATTTTTGAAAAAACTCCGATCGAACTGGTGAATTACCACGAAAAATGTCCTGTTTAGTACCTGTGACGTATAATTTGCATTAGCATTTGGTAACAATACCATCCAGTGAGTGGAAAATGTAGACTCTGACTTCAGGTTTTCATCATTTTATTTTTTTCTTTATATACGTAGAATTACTTCTCTCCGGGGAAATATCTGCAATGAATCTCCTTTATTTTTTATTCAGGTAATGTTGATTTATAACTAAATAGATAAAAATTACCTGTTCCGTTATACTATGGTAACAGCATAGTATAATATATATAGGGTAGTTTTCCTAACATCGTAGAGCGATCATTACAAAACAATCATAGAACTGCCTATTTCGCAGGGGGCAGTTTTGGCTTTTCTTTGTGTAACAAATCCAATAATTCCGAACCAATATCTTTGAAAACCATCACCGGTTAAACGCCGGGAAAATCCAAAATCCGTTATCTAAATCCAAAATCCGAATCCAAAATCCAATACCTAAGTAAAAACAGCAATGTATTTTAACCGTCCAGAAAAAATCATTGCAAGATGAACAGCAACAGAAAATGGAACCCAGGATGAAGCAGCCTTCATCGATGTAATTCCTCAATGACCTAATATTACTTTCCATTTTCTGTTGCTTTTTTTATTTATTTTATCAACAACATTTTTTGGGTATCAATCATTTTCCCGTTAGTCAAAAGGGTAGGGTGATCTATTACTGCAGCGAGCACAGTTGCATCTTTTTAAAAAGTTCCAATGATACCCGGAGTGATATAATATTTCTTTTTATGCATCCCGGCTGTATCGTAAATTACATTTTGAGCGTTTCTTATCTCTTCCCGGAAAAAATTAATTCATTATAGTGTTATATTTAAAAAGGTTAGGCATATTTTGAGTTAATGAAGTATCTGAGTAGAGGGTAATTATAATTGAGGCATCGGTATAATGGTATTTAAATTGCCGATTCTGTATAAGAAGATATTAATTATTACGCCTGCGCTGTAGGACCGCCAAAGTTCATGGGTATCTGAATTTCTTCTATATCCTGTATCGGACCGTTTGCAGCTTCGTATTTTTTTACATTATCTATGAGGGCTTTCATGAACCGTTTGGCATGCTGAGGAGTAAGGATCATACGGGATTTTACTTTACTCTTGGGGGTGCCGGGCATTACGTTCACAAAATCTACCACAAACTCTGCATGACTGTGTGTAATGATAGCGAGATTTGCATATATACCTTCTGCAATTTCTTCGGAAATTTCAATATTTAACTGGTTAGGTTGCTGTGGTTGATCTGCCATAAAATGTATTTCTGCAAATGTAAATAAGAATATGCAGCTTAAGATCACAATTCAGATTTTTGCATTTTACTAAGTTTCTCTTGAATATGTATTTTTTTTTAGTCAGGAGGAACTCTCCCAAAATTTTTTTATTTGATCCATTTTGTACTTTATGAATGAAAAATTTCCTGTACGTTTGGGAAGAGGGGTAGTTCCCGGTTAATTCCAGCAATCTGAAAATGGTCCTATTGTACAGATTCAGCAAAGTCACGAATGCTCGAATATGTAGCGGAGATTCGTGACTAATTGTAAGAGAATTGTACCTTAATAAAGGATTTGATCTGAAAATATCACTTCTGCAAGGGGTTTGGTAAGAATTTTTTCAAAATGTTTGCAGTTTTTAGATACAAAGTACAATTATACGTATTTTATACACAAACACATCGCAGGCACATTCGTATGATCATAGCCTAGTAGAAAAATATATGTGCAGTTAAACAGCAAACCTTAATTTTAAAGGGTAGTGGGCTTTGATTTATCGAGTTATCTATAGCTCAAAGTTCAGAGCCTGTTGCCTGATATTACAATCCGCAATCGTTTGACTTTTCGTTTTTTTGCAAAACCTGCATCCTTACAGAAAATTATAGTGTGAAGGCAATTACATTTGTGGAAAATTGAAATTATATTAGCACACAAATAATCACAATTAAAACTATTCATTAACCATGAGCATGGTAGATTCTTTCGAAAAAATTTCCTGTAAAATTTTTCCTGACTTTAAAGCAGGTTCAAAATTTGCAGCAGCAGAAATTGCAGGATTAATCAGACAAAAACAAAAAGAAGGAAGAAAAGCCGTTTTGGGGATGGCCACCGGCTCGACTCCCAAAACATTATATGCAGAATTAATCAGGATGCATAAAGAAGAAGGGCTCAGTTTTAAAAATGTTATAGCATTTAACCTCGATGAGTATTATCCAATTGATAAAAATGCATTGCAGAGTTACCATCGTTTTATGAAGGTGAATCTTTTTGATCACATTGATATTGATCCCGCCAACTGCCATATTCCCAGCGGCGAGTGGAAAAGAGACGAAGTGAAAGCACAATCTGCTCAGTATGAACAAATGATTGATGATGCGGGTGGAATTGATTTGCAGATACTGGGTATTGGGGTTAACGGGCATATAGGATTTAACGAACCCGGCTCTAGTGTGTATTCCAAAACGCGTCTTGTGACACTTGAGAACTCTACAAGACTGGCTAATTCTTATGAGTTTGCGAATATAGCCCAGGTGCCTCGCTTGGCTATTACTGCCGGTATCAGTACAATTATGAAGGCAAAAAAAGTTATTTTGCTTGCCTGGGGACAGATGAAGGCTCCGGTAGTAAAAGCCTCAGCGGAGGAAAATATAACAGAGTCGGTGCCTGCATCATTGTTACAAAATCATGATGACTGTACCTTCATACTGGATGAATCAGCAGCTTCTGAACTTACTCGTTTCAAATCACCCTGGCTCACAGGTGAATTTGAATGGACACCCAAAATGATTCGAAGGGCAGTGATTAATACCGCCCTGAAACTGAATAAGCCGGTATTAAGTCTTACCAATAGTGATTATAATGATAATGGTATCGGCGACCTGCTGGTAGAATACGGAGATGCTTATGAAATTAACCTGCAGGTGTTTTATATGCTGAGGGACAGTATTACAGGTTGGCCCGGTGGTAAACCCAATGCAGATATCCCCAATCACCCAGAGAGATCTGTACCATATCCCAAAAGAGTGATTATATTTTCACCGCACCCCGATGATGATATCATTTCCATGGGTGGTACTTTTCAACGCCTGCACGATCAGGGACATGAGGTGCATGTAGCTTATCAAACGTCGGGTAATATTGCGGTAACCGATGAATTTGTAACCAGGTTCCTCGATTTCGCAACTGGTTTTGATGAACTATTTGGATTAGATAGTGCAAAGTCAAAACAGATATCTGATGAAGCTCGTTCCTATTTCACTCAGAAAAAATCAAGGCAGACAGATACTGATGATATTAGAAATATTAAAGGGCTGATAAGAAGGTGTGAAGCTAAGGCAACCTGTCGCTATGTAGGGCTTACAGATGACAGGGCGCATTTCCAAAATTTACCGTTTTATGAAACAGGTACTATCGAAAAGAAACCAATGGGCGAAGCGGATGTAAAGCTTACCATGGAGTTGCTTCGCCAGATAAAGCCACAGCAGGTGTATTGTGCCGGTGACCTTGCAGATCCGCACGGAACGCATAAAGTTTGCCTCGAAATTGTGTTTGAAGCGATGAAGCGTATAAAAGAAGCTGGTGATGACTGGGTCAAAGACTGCTGGGTATGGCTATATAAAGGGGCATGGCAGGAATGGGATATTACTGAAATAGAAATGGCGATACCCATGAGCCCTGAACAGGTACTGAAAAAACGTTTCGGAATATTCATTCACCAATCCCAGAAAGATTCGGTCCCATTTCAGGGAACCGACGCACGAGAGTTTTGGCAAAGAGCCGAAGAGAGAAATGCAAATACTGCAGAACTTTATGCGAGCCTTGGGCTTACAAAATATGCAGCAATGGAAGCCTTTGTGAGATGGCACTATTAATAGTATATTTCCATAATTAGCAAATGCCCTTCGGGGCATTTTCTTTTGGCATTTTTAGCATGTAACCTTATCTTTGCCGCCCGGCTGAAAAAGGTCGAGAAAAAAAATGAATAAGAAGGCCCCGTAGCTCAATTGAATAGAGCATCTGACTACGGATCAGAAGGTTTCAGGTTTGAATCCTGACGGGGTCACAAAAAATTTTAGGTGCCGACGTTGCAGTCGGCATGCTGACCGAAGCGTCAGCATTTGAATCCTGACGGGGTCACCAGGCAACTCACCAAAGGGTTGCTTTTTTTAGATAAACTGTATCCCATCGGCCAACCCCATATAGTTTTTAAATGGTACCGCGGCGATTTTTGCCAGATGGAAGTGAAAATTTTTATTTCTATATCTACAATGTTTATTTTTCTACTGTTATTTTCAATAGCCATTTGCATATTTCCTCCTGCATAACTTCTGTAAAGTGATTGTATGTTTCTGGTTGGTTAAAGTTAAAATGTGAAACAGCTTTTAGGGTAGTATATATTTCGGATACAATTGCTGTAACTTGCTTTACATCATTTTTAGGATGGTGTCTGTCGCTGGTTGGTGCTATTACCAGCAGGTTGGCCGGCGCAATGGCCGATAGTATTTCATCAAAGTCAACAGGTATCCTGTTTTCATTACCAATAAAAAAACCTAGTCTCGGCAATAACCCGTGAAGATGCGAAAAATGCCGGATGCCTTCTGTTTCTTTATTATCTGTTCTCCATGAATCGAATGCACTTACTACGGCTGTCCCTTTAATTCGATTATCAAGAGCGGCTGTGAATAAAGCAACAGTTCCACCCAAAGCGTAACCGGTTAAAAAAATATTATTCCTATCAATAAAATCCATTCGATTGATTGCGTCATCTATAATCATCCTTGTGTCAGCTACCATTTTACCCATAACGGACCATTGGGGATAGCGACTATAAAAATTAGTAAACTCATCAATACGGGTGCCATAGCCGATCATATCAAATGCCAAAACAGCAAAACCTGACTGGGTGAAATTATGAATAATGGATTCGCTTCTTCTGCGGTAGCCTGTACCGTGAGAATACTCGTGTAAAAAAATTACAAGCGGAAGCTTTTGGCTGTTAGCCACAGCTTTTATTTTTGTTTGTTTGGGTAAGTATAAGTTGGCCCATAAATATTCTCCGGCAGCATTATAAGGGCCTATGATTATTTCTTTTATTTCCTTGTTCAGAACCGGCTTCATGATTACAGCGGCGAGATAATCATCAGTCGGGTTTTTATTAGCAGTGTCTATTTTTCCATTTGCGGAAATGCCCGCTGGTTCTTCACCCAATAGCCAATTTATTTGCTGTCTTATTTTTTGTTGAAAAGCCGGTATATCTTCATCTTTATTTTTCAGTGAGAGTGTTTTGTGTTCAGGAAAATTCAGCGGATCAATGTGTTCATTACTTTTTTCTTTCCATTTTTCAAATGAATAATTATAATAAAGTTTGTTTTCAGGCTTAACCGGAGTTCTTCCAAAAATATAATCGAAGAAATCTATATAGTTCTCAATATCCCGCGCCGATGTACCATGCCGTCCATTTCTGAATAGTATTCCCAGGTTGCTCTCGGCATTTTCAAACTGATATACCTTTTTAGCGGAATTAAAAGCCTGCTCAATACCCCAGGGGCCTCCTTCACTTTCAGTGAGGGCAGAGCTAAGCATTAATCCCCTGGGCGCAATCAATGCCATCAGAGAGTTTTGATCAACCGGAAGTTTATTTTCCTTTCCAATAAATAAACGGAGACGTGTATGAAACCAATCCGGAAAGTTTTTTGTAATGTCATCTATTGATTCATTGTCAAATGAGTCATCAGTATAACGAAAAGGATTTTCGCCGCCAGTGCCGGCGCTGCTGCTTACAACAGCTTTTATACGATCATCAAAGGCAGCAGCCATTAATGATTGTTTGCCGTTGCGGGAATGGCCGGTCAGTGCAATTTTTGCAGTGTCAACTTCAGAAAGCATATACAGGTAATCTATAGCACGGCCTGCAGCCCAGGCTCTTCTCATCAAAGTGGCGAATGAAGATTCAGGGTATAAGGAAGTGTAATTTTTAGTGTCATCTTTATCATCCGCTCCAGCATACACGCATCCAATGTATCCCCGTCTTACTGCAATTTGCGCCCAGCCACGGTGGTTCCACTGTGTCATAAAAACAGGGAGTTTTTTTTGGGTAGGTGGAATCATCAGTTCCACCGTTAATTTTGCTTTGTTGCGCGGGCCGAAATATAATTCTACCAGTCTTATCAGGACTCCATTTTCTTTTTTCTCAGAAAGCAATTTTACATTTATTGAATCAGGGGCTGGTGGTATTGTTCCGGCTATCCAATATTGATATTGTTCTTTTATCCATTTCCTTTTATTCTGCCATTGTTCTTTATTGACTATAGGAATATTTTTTATCCCCTCATCTATTAGCAATGGATCAGGTGAGAAAGGAATGAAGGGAAGATGATTAATAGATTCGTTATTATTATTGGTGGCTGGCAGTTGTGCAATAACAATAATTGTACAAAGCTGGAAAGAAAACGAACAGATAAATAGGTGAAACATTTTTTTCTTCATATAATAGCTTTTATCGCCAGTAATGTTATGGGCCAATGAGTGTCATTTTTAAATTTATTCCGTTTAGTTGCCAAACGACTCATTCCTGAAACTTATTATAGTTCGGGAGGTCTTATAAAACCAGGCGTTAGAGGTTGAAGTAATTTTGCAAAATACAATAACTCCGGCTCTGAGAAACACGGACCAATAATTTGAATAGTAATTGGTAAACCATCTTTGTTTAAGCCAAGTGGAATTGTTATTGAGGGACATTCAATAGGATTAAGTATGGTGGTGTAAGGTGCATAATTAAAATACGAAATAGTTTTACCATCAATGTTTATCGGAGTTCCTTTCGGACATTTTTTAAAAGCAGGGCCATAAGTAATCGGACAAATAAGAAAATCATATTGTTTGAAAAAAGATTCCCATTTTTCTTTTAATAATTTATTTTCTCCAAGCCATTTTGTCCATGCTGAATCATCGGGATTTTTTATCGCTTCATAAAAGGGAGTTAATGTACCTGTGCCATCATCCCAGGGTTTCATATTTTTACTGATAGATTTTCTTTCTTCTTCTGATAATCCCTCACCTGCCAGTAGACCAAGGCAGACGAAGTACGACCGCATCATTTCATTATAAGTATCGGGTGCAGTTTTCATTACAGACGCAGCATGTTGGGTTAAGGAATCTATAAGCTGGTTTAGTTTTTCCTTCACATCTTTACTTGCTTTAGGAGTAGCGCTTCCATTTTCCCAGTCGTCTATCCAGGCCAGGCGATACTGGTTTATTTTTCTTTCTGAAGGTTTTTTCCAGTTTATGGGTTGCTGAATAGCCGTGTCAGGTTTTGCATCACGTAGAATTAACCATGCAACTTCCAAATCTTCTGGTGTGCGGGCCATTGGACCAGCAACATTTAGTGCGAACCTTCTTTTTTTAGTTGCTATTCCGGGTCCGTCTCCCTGGGTAATATTTAATGATCTGAATGTAGTTTTTAATCCATATAACCCGCAAAAAGAAGATGGCAAACGTATACTGCCACCCAAATCACTGCCCAATTCAATTGTGGTGAAGCCTGCTGCTAATGCTGCAGCCGCACCCCCTGAACTTCCTCCGGGTGTTCTTGTTGTATCATAGGGATTGCTAGCCGGCGGGTATATTTCACCCTGTACCTGAAAGTCCATCAGCATTGTTGGAATATTGGTTTTCCCAAGAATAATGGCCCCCGATTTTTTTAATTGTTTAATCAATTCTCCATCCTCCGGAGCAATGAAATCTTTATGCAATAATGAATTTAATGTAACAGGAGATCCTTTAATCCAATATTCTTCTTTTACTGTTACAGGTACACCATGTAAGGCTGATAGTTGCTGGCCTTTTGCTATTGCTTCATCCGCTTTTGCTGCTTCTTCCAGAGCTTCTTTCTCTCTGAGCCAAACTATTGCATTGTATTTGTAGTTGTTATTTTTAATATTCGTAATAAACTCTTTTACGATATCGACAGATGTAGCTTCATGGTTGCGGATCATTGCTGCCAGTTCCAATGCAGATTTAAACAGATATTTTCCTTTAACCGGCAGACTGTCTTTTGGTTTTGAAAATAATCCGGCATCCTGATCATGATAACTTTCAATTTTTTTGTCTGGTGATGAACAGTTATACATAATCAAATTAACAACGATGAGCAAATAAAATCCGATTACAGGCTTCTTATAGTACATTGTTTATAGCATGAAGTTGTTAGAAATGATCAGTAAAATTTTCTTTATATATCCGTGTCAAATTCAAATATCAATGATTCAACTGGTAATATAAAACTGTGTTATGAATAGTTTAGTCAGGATTGTAAAAGATATTTTACCGTTTTAGGTTACGTACACGAATATATTGAAAAAGGATTATACAGATTGTTTAATCATTTCAATATTTTATAAAATGATTATTGGGATTGCTCTCAATTGTTTCAGGTAAACTTAAAAATTTAAAAATTTTGAATAGAGAATATGTTGTTTCTCTTTTTAGCAATACTAAATCAAAAACTACTTTTACTGACCGGATTATTAGATTCGCTTGTTTGAAAGTGTATTTTTTTGTAAAAATTGTAGTACAAATAAATAAAAAAGTGTTATATTCGTGTCCGTACACGGATATATTTTCCGGTGATGCTGTCCATATGCAAAACCTGTTTTTAAAACTTATACCAATATATACTAATTGCGTGACGGCTGAAATATTACATACTGACTATTACCTGCTTGATCAGGTTTCGGGAGGTGATACCACTGCTTTTGAAGCAATTTACCTCCGCTACTGGCGTCCTTTACTGAATGCAGCTTATAAAAGATTAAAAGATAAACAACAGGCCGAGGATATTGTACAAAATGTGTTTCTGAGATTATGGAACAAGAGGGAGCATCTTAACATACTCAGTCTGTCGGCTTACTTGCATGGTGCGGTACGTTATGAAGTATTAAAGTTTATTTCCCGCAGTAAAGGCACCTTATTTTTTCATAGCCTTTTGGAAGAAGTCATAATGGATGCTGAAAGTGCAGATGCTAAAATACTATCCAGCGAAATGATGGAGCTGGTACTTGCTTATGCGCAAACACTACCACAAAAAAGACGAAACATTTTTCTTTTACATCTGCAGGACAACTTATCTACAAAACAAATTGCCGATACACTCCAGGTTACACAAAAAACCGTTCAAAATCAACTTCGTACTGCTTTAAATGGACTGCAGGCTGAGGGTATTCCAACAATTTTAGTAATACTGGCTTATATACTTAATCTATAGGGAACAGGTTTTTAAGCTTCAGTAGTTATTCGCAAAAAAAAACTTTCAAATTCTTTGGGAGTTTTTCTTTTTTATGGGGCATATATAGAAAATACCCGATTTTGAGTATGTTGTCTAAAGACCAAATAGATCGTTTAAATAAACTGGTTAAAAAATACTTTCGGAGAAAAGCTACCACTAAAGAGACAACCTTTGTAGAGAAGTATTATCAATACTTTGATCATTCTGCTGATCTCACTGATTCCCTCTCAGAAATTGATAATGATGACCTTCAGCGTAGGATGCTTGAAAAGATAAAAGAAGAAATGTCTGGTGACAAAGACAAACCTTCTTCAATACGCAATAAGTGGATTGGCAGGATGATGGCTGCTGCGGCAGTAACGCTTATTGTGGTAGGTGGAACAATCTTTTTTCAAGCAGCCTGGAAAAATAATAAAGTAGAAGAGATAAGGGCAGTGATTGTGCCTGTACAAAATGATGTGGCGCCGGGAGGAAATAGAGCAATGATAACTCTGGAAGATGGTTCCCGTATATTCCTGGATAGCTCAAATAATGGAACTATTTCGCAACAGGACAATATACAGGTTGTCAAGCTTACTGATGGAGAAGTTGTATATAAGAAACTGGATAATAGAAGTTCCCGTGTATCAATCAATACAATGACCACACCAAGAGGTGGGCAGTATCAATTGACTTTGGCAGATGGTACAAAAGTTTGGATGAATGCAGAGTCTTCAATTACTTATCCTACTGCTTTTACCCAAATCGAAAGAAAAGTGGCTATTACCGGGGAGGTATATTTTGAAGTAGCCCCAATGTATCATAAGGGTGACCAGCGTAAAGTTCCTTTTATTGTAAATGTTAATTCAACTACCGGGGTGGGAGATATGGAGATACAGGTGCTGGGAACCCATTTCAATGTTAACACTTATGCTGATAATGGATCAACCACTACTACTCTTTTAGAAGGTGCAGTGCTCATTAAAAATAATAAGGAAGAAAAAATACTTAAGCCAGGACAGCAGGCAGCGGTACAGCATACAATAAAGGTGAATGATAATGTAGATACAGAATTGGTAATGGCCTGGAAAAACGGCTTTTTTTCTTTTAGTAATACCAGCTTAGAAATGGTAATGAAACAATTGGCAAGATGGTATGACGTAGATGTACTTTTTGAGGACAAGAAACCTGATATGAAATTCTGGGGTAGTATAAGTATGAATTCCAACTTATCTCAGGTGCTGAAGATATTAGAAGAAAGTAAAGTGAATTTCCGGATTGAAAATAAAAAAATAATCGTGTTATCAAATCGGTAAAAGCTAAAAATAAAAGAGTAAAAAAAACCGGATTCTGCTGAAGACAGAACCCGGGAAATATTTGAGTTATCAAAAACAATCGGTAAGACTATTTATTGAATTAACCCCAAACAAAGCAAAGTTATGCACTTTAACGCAATTTGTTTAAAGGCCTTTTGCCTGGAACAAAAACAAAAGAATCAAATAGAAACATGCCAAACAAGCTATTTACCGTCGGCAGCGGTGTTAAAAAAAATCTTGTTAACAATGAAACTGACAGCTTTTCTATTAGTGGCAGCATTTCTGCAGGTAAGCGCTGAAGGGTTCACGCAAAGCGTTACGCTTTCGGAGAAAAATGTACCACTTAAAAAAGTGTTTACGAAAATCAGTAAACAAACAGGTTTTGCTTTTTTTTGCAATGAATCTTTATTGGAAAATACCGGTATGGTATCGGTAAAGATAAAAGATGCAACCCTGCAGTCAGCACTGGATAATTGTTTAAAAGAGGAGAATCTTACCTATACAATTATCGGGAATACAGTAGTTATAAAAGCAAAGGAAAAGATTATACCTCCTGTTATTGTTACTGAACCTGAAACAAACCTATTTGTTGTTATAAGGGGGCGGGTAATTAATGAAATGGGAGAACCGCTTGCAGGAGCTTCAGTCAAAGTAAAAGGTACAGACATTGGGACAGCCACAGATGCGAATGGATATTTTTCTGTCAATACTAATCTTAATAATACTCTTGTCATTTCTTTTGTCGGCTATTCTCCTATAGAAGTTGTGATTCGAAAACAGGATTTAGGAAGTTTTACGCTTAAGCTTACTGAGAATAGTGTGAATGAGCAGGTGGTTGTTGTGGGATATGGAAAAGTACAAAGAAAAAATTTAACAGGTTCTGTTGCCAGTGTTAAGGCAACGGATGTGGTTAAAAGTCCCGAAGTTTCTCTTAACTCAGCTTTACAAGGGAGGGCAGCCGGTGTAAGTGTTGTGTCATCAAGTGGCGATCCCGGTGCGCCTGTAAACATTATTATACGGGGTGGGTCCTCTATCTCTGCGAGTAACGACCCATTATATGTAATTAATGGATTTCCGCAATTAGGGGGATCCAATCTCAATATTAACGTTAATGATATTGAAAGCATAGACATATTGAAAGATGGTGAAGCTGCAGCTTATGGATCTCGCGGTGCTAACGGAGTTATTTTAATTACCACCAAGTCGGGAAAGTCCGGCAAGTTTAGTATCTCTTATGTTGCGAATGTTACCTCTCAGGCTATATCAAGGAAGATCAAATCAATGAATACGGGGCAATTTGCCGAGTTTCAGCATTTTTTACAGAAAAGGGCCTTATTTGGTGATACTTCAGTTTTTAGAAACTATCAAGGCTTTAAAGATTCTTCTACAATTAACTGGATGGACCGTATTTCAAGAGCTCCTATTGGACAATCTCATACGCTTTCAATGTCGGGCGGAACAGAGAACCTGAGATTTTTAGTCTCGATGGGTTATTTTAATCAACCTGGTATTCTTTTAGGATCGAAATATGACAGATACACTTCTAATATTAATTTATCTTCAAAGTTGAATAAAATAGTATCGAATGAAACCGTAATATATTTATCGAAAGGAATTAAAACAGGAGCAGATGTTACCGGGCTTTCCGGTGCTGTTTATTCGGCTGTTCGTGGTGCCCCATATCTGGGAACCGGCTATAATACACTCACAGATTTTATTTTAAATCACCTCGGTGGTATTTATGGATCTTTTGGAAGTGATCCCCTTGCAGAAACACGTGATCCGAAATTAAAAGAATCTTCATTTGAACTCAATTTCAATACGGCTTTCACTTTTCGTATCACCGATCACCTGAACTTTAAAGTGAGTGGTGGTATAAGTAATTCCGACTCGAAGTACAAGTTTTTTTACCCGACAACTACTTCATCTGGCAGCCTTCCTAATGGAAGAGGCGGTGTCAGTACCGGAGAGTTTTTAAGCTGGTTGAATGAAAACACACTTAATTATACAAATCTTTTCAAAGGGATACATAACGTGGATGCAACGCTTGGATATTCCATGCAGAAAACTACAAATGAGTTTTACAGAATGGAAGCACGTAATTTTAATATTCAAAGCCTCAGTTATGATGCATTGGATATTGGAACCTTAGCCGTCAATCCTGGTTCCGGTAAATCTCAGTCACAATTAGCCAGTTTTTTTGGAATCGTTCGCTATACATTTAAAGACCGTTATCTTTTTACTGCACAAATGCGGGCAGATGGAAGTTCCAAGTTTCCCAAAAACAGGTGGGGATATTTCCCTTATGTAGGTGTAGGCTGGAAAATTCATGAAGAACCATTCTTTGCTTCTGTAAAAAATATCTCAACGCTTAAATTGAGTATCAACTATGCACAAACAGGTAATGAGGGTATACCTTCTTATTCTTCGCTGTCCCGTTATTCACCAATACCGTCAAACCGTGATGCTGACCAGGGGCTTACTACTGCTTTGGTACCTATGAATTATGGGGTTGGTGATTTACGTTGGGAAACAAATATTCAGTCAAACCTGCAGTTGAATCTGGGCTTATTTAATGACCGGATATTGATTACAGCAGATGCTTACCAAAAAAAATCAAAAGATCTGCTTTTAGCGGATGAGATCAGTGTGGTTTCCGGCTATAGTGCTGTATATAGAAATGTTGGAGACGTTGAAGTAAAAGGCCTGGAACTGAATCTGAATACACAAAATATAAAAGGGAAAAAATTTTCCTGGTTTTCAAACTTCAACATTGCTTTTACTAAGGGTAAAGTCCTGAAGCTAAATGGTAAAATTGATGAATTTATTTCATCCGGCGGCAGAAATGCCAACTTCCTGGTAAAGGTAGGTGAACGGCTTGGTAATATGTATGGATATGTTGTTGATGGAATTTATAATACTACTGAAGAGTTTTATAATTCACCGGAAAACCAGGTGTTGATAGCCAATGTAGGCTTTAGGAAATTTAAGGATATCAGTGGGGAAGACGGAAAACCTGATGGAGTTGTCGACGATTTCGACCGTACAATTCTTGGTAACGGTAACCCGAAATTTTTTGGTGGTTTTAATAATGAATTCCGGTTTTCAAACATTGATTTTAGTTTTCTCTTTACTTATTCGTATGGTAACGATGTCATCAACATGAATAAGTCGCTTTACACGTTAGCCGGTTTATGGCAATCGGGACTCGAAGAGTACTACCTGCATCATTTTACCAATCAAAACCCACAGGTAAATGCTAATGCATGGTCGGGTGCTTATGATAATGAATGGGATCAAACCACTTCGTATTTGGTTGAAGATGGTTCCTATCTCAGGTTAAAGAATATAATGCTCGGCTACACACTGCCTGTTCAAAATTTTAAAAATTCATTTGTGAAAAGTTTGCGCATATACCTGAGTGCACAAAACCTTTTGACTTTTACAAAATATACCGGTTTCGATCCTGAGGTAAACTTAAACAACAGCATATTAGTACCAGGTGTCGACTATGGGTCTTATCCGCGTAGCAGGTTTTATTCATTAGGTATAAATGCCAATTTTTAAAAACTAAAGTTCAGTACAACAAAAAATATTCAAATGAAAAAAATATTATTCTTACTGTTAATCATTATAGCCGGGGCGTTGGGGGGCTGTAAAAAGTTTCTCGAGGAAAAACCATTTTCCTTTCTTTCTCCGGCTAACTTTCCAACTAATGCCCAGGAAGCTGATATAGCATTGCGTGGGGTTTATGCGATCATGCAGGGACGTGAGGAATATGAAGGATTCGACAGGCGGATGTTTGATTATACGCTTCCGGGTGCTTTAAGTATCAGCAATGATTTAATTGATGGTTCAGCATTTTTTACAATGAATGAAGGGCGTGGGCAACGTTATACCGATCCTTCTTTCACAGCTTTTTATTTAGGGATTAATAGTGCCAATACTCTTATTGCTGCTTTGGAAGGTAAAACAGAACCCTGGGTGGAAGCAAAGGTTGCAGAAGCAAGGGCTATAAGGGCCTTGTATTATTTCTATCTTGTACGGATGTTTTCTGATGTTCCATTGAAATTGACTCCTACAACATCTGCCACCGAAAAGTATTCCCGTACACCTGTTCCTGAAATTTATAATCAAATAGTAGAAGACCTGACATTTGCTGAGGACAAATTGCCTAATCAGGCTGACCCCGATGGAAGGATAACCATGGGTGGCTGCAAAGGAATTCTTGCCCAGGTATATATATCAATGGCAGGAAATTTCCGGACTCCTGAAGGACAAAATGTTTCAATAACAAATGATGCAAAAAAATACTGGGGACTAGCACGGGATAAAGCACAGGAAATTCTGAATATGGGAGTTTATTCGCTTGCAAATGATTATACCCAGGTTTTTAAGGATCTCAATACTGATGTTTATAATAATGAGATTTTGTTCGATATCCCATTTTCATGGCATGGAGGTGGGGATGTTGGTGCAGGTTTCCCTCTTATTTATGGACCCGCTGATGAAACAGGTGGAGATGGTCCAAGAGGTGGTGGTAAATATGGAATTTTACCCGTGTTGGTAGAATGGGTTCGTGAACTGGAACCAGGAGATGAAAGAGTGCCCTGGAATATTGCGACCTACTTATACAAGACTAATTCCTGGGATGAAGTGCCCTACACAGATTCTACACAATGGAATCTGGCAAAATTCAGAAAATGGCCCCATGGGGTTGATGGAGGTGGCTGGATGGCTTATAGTACAAATTTCCCGGTAGTGCGCCTGTCAGAAATTAAGTTAATTCTTGCTGAAGCCGAGAATGAATTAAATGGACCAACTTCTTTGGCTTACCAGCAAATAAATGATATCAGGAACAGAGCCGGATTGTCCTCATTACCCGGTGGATTGAGTAAAGATAATCTTCGTGATAAAATAATTGCAGAACGTGCCATAGAACTTTGTGGCGAAGCAAAGCGCCACTTTGATTTGGTAAGGTGGGGAATTTTTAAACAAAAAATGGATAGTCGTAAACTTAGCTCCTGGGTACTGGTTCATGGGGGAGTTGATGAATCCTATATGAATACTTTTATTCCGCAAACCGAAATTGATAAAAATGGCTGGACACAAAACAAATGATTTTTCAGATACTTTAAATCAAATTAATATGTACAATTTTAGAATATATAAATTAATTTTTGGCCTGCTCATCCTTTATTCTGCGGGGATCCTGGTTGGGTGTGAAAAACCTGAAATAACTAATGAGGACTTTAAGGCCTCTAATCTTGCTGTATATGATTGCTGGAATGATGGTACAAACACAGAATTGTATTTTACTATTGACACGTCAAACACTTTGCATGATGGGTCTTTGACCTTTGGCAGAATTTTAGATTATTTAATTGTGTACAGCGGGACCAGAACTGCCAAGTTTATTAACGCGGGTGATGGTTCATCGGTTGTAAACGCAAATATTGCTCTTGAAGATAAGAAAGTGTATTCCCTTTTTTTAACCGGTACATTGTCTGCACCGGAAACAGTTTTTATTGAAGACGCTGTCGTGCCCGGCCCAACCCCCGATAAATATAAACTACGAGTTGCTAATATGATTTCAGGTGCAGGTTCCGCTTATACTGTTTCTATTGCAGCTACAGGGGAGCCTTTATCATCAGCCACAATTTTAGAAAGTTCCATTAATAATAAAACGGTTTCAGATTTTAAAGAATTCAGCGAGACAAGGGGAAAACGATATGATATATATGCCATTAATCCCGGTGTAGATACGATTTTAAATCCAAATGTTCTGTTGGTTGGTGAGCGGTCTTATACGATCAGTCTGTCAGGTCAGAAAGGCTCAGCATACGGATCAAGAATGGATTTGTTTGAAAATGTTTTGCGCTATTAAGAAATAAATAGTTCTCCATTTTTCAGATTTTAAATGGCTCGTACGATATAATCAATGAAGGGATGTTAACCGGAACTGCTACAATGGGAGAATATATAATATACTTTTAGAGTTATCATTTCTTTGAAAGTATGGGATATACAGATGATGGATATATCGCCGGTTATGATGTTGAAAAGAGTATTTCAAAAGGACCAATGTTTTAACAGGATTGAATAAAATATAAATATACCCACCAATATTTATTGATCTAAACTTATGAAAGCAAACTAAAGTCCGGCAATATGAAACTATTTGTTAGCAGTTTATTAGTTTTTTTTATTGGTAATATAGGATTGCATGCAAAAACTTATTTTGTTTCTGTTGTGGGTAATGATATGAACACCGGTACATTGTCCTTACCCTGGAAATCTGTAACGTATGCATCTACAATTACCGGCCCCGGAGATACAGTATTTGTGAAAGCAGGATTGTATAATGAATTTGTTTTGTTTTCAAACAGTGGAATTCCCGGTAGCCCAATTACTTTCATCGGATATAAAAACACGCCGGGAGATGCACCACCGCTGCTTATAAATAATGCATATCCTTATTCCGATTTCTTAACCTCTGATATGCCAACATTTGATGGGGGCAACAGGGGATCAGGTATAGGATTCAATTGTCGTAACAGAAAATATCTTGTAATCAGAAATTTCCAGATCAGGAACTATGCCTATGGGTTCATTGCAGGAGGTTCAGATCAGGATGCAGGGAATATCATTCTGTCCAATGTAAATACAATGTTTACCGGAAATACCGCATCTTCCTATGCAGGATACGGTATTTTGTTTGGTAGTATGGGAACGTTGTTTTCAAATAATAACTCGGTAATAAATTGCCTGGTAGTTAATTCTTCAGCTGAGGGAATCAGTATAAATGGGAATAATAACAATGTAAAGGGGTGCAAGGTTTATTGCAACGAAAACAGTTCATATGCCTCGATGGATTACTATGTGATTGTAACAGGTAACTATAACCAGTTTGACAGTTGTTATATTGAAAGGGATGCAGGCTTAGCTCATAACGGTCACGGCTATACTGCAAAAACAAATGCAGAGCAGGTTGTTGACGATGAACTTAATGTACCAGTTATATCAGCACAATACAATGAATTCAGGTACTGCGTGGCAAAAAATATGGGAGAATCATTTTGTGTCCGTCACAGATTATCTCAGTTCAATGTTTTTTATCATTGTAAAGCAATCGGAACGCATACCGGAGGTATCAACTCCCCCGGTGGTGAAGGTAATGGAATTGTTATCAGAGACGGTGCTGGCAACAATATTTTTGATGGCTGTATTGCTGAGAATTG
This sequence comes from Bacteroidota bacterium, assembly GCA_018268105.1. Classification (GTDB taxonomy): domain Bacteria; phylum Bacteroidota; class Bacteroidia; order Chitinophagales; family Chitinophagaceae; genus Agriterribacter. Next base: position 101,304 of record JAFDXG010000049.1, read on the forward strand.
CCGCTCGGCAATCATATTCAATGATACAGCAGAGGATGGTGATACCGGAGCCAATCCAGTCGGGCATCCGTGCAATAATAACCGGATTATTAATGGTATTTATATAAATTGTTATGCCGGTATTTATTTTAACGAATATAGTATTCCATCTGATGCCGGGGATAATACAGTAGCCAATTGCACTTTTTTTAAAATAAGATACATGCATATTGCTGCCCGTTCCTGTAAGAATATGAAATACATCAATAATATTTATTGCGGTACTCTGTCCACAGCGCCCGGTGGTTATTTTAAAGGTGGTCCTTTTGCAAATGACATTGTTGCAAACAGTGCCACTTCATATTTTTCTAATTGCAATTTTTATGAAATAGAAGGTGGTTTACCAGAAAAATATTTGACAGGTGCTGTTAATTGTATTTCATTGAACCCACTTTTTAAAAACAATTCAGCAAAAGATCTTCACCTGCTTGAGGGCAGTCCCTGTATCAACACTGGTAAATCTATTGATTTTGTCAGGACGGATTATGACAGTATCCCCAGACCACAGGGAACAACTTTTGACATGGGAGCTTATGAATCTCAATTTATTTCTGATCCCACGAATAGTACCATGCTTAATTTAGTAAATGTATATCCAAATCCTGCTTACGGAAACTTTTATATTAAGACTGCAATACGGGGTTGCAAAATTTCTATTAGTGATATGGCAGGTAAAATTATACAGGTATTAGACTCCAAATCTGATCTTATTGAAATAAATACGGGATTTTTTTTAAATGGAGTATATTTTGTAAAAGCACAAAATCAAAATATAGAAGGAGTTATTAAGGTTGTAGTAGTCAAGTGATGAAGACAGGAATTACTGAAATATTTTTAAAAATGCTGAACGTGTTGTATGAAACTGAGATAAAATCTAAGCATCAAAGAGTATCTTTATCTGTCATCTTAATGAATAAATGATTTACAATGAAGAACAGGAGGAATTCAAGGCGTGAGTTTATTAAACAAAGCTCTATTGCGGGGGTTGGTGTGGTTTTGGCTATAGGAGCAGCGCCTTCAGTTTTTGCAGGCAGCAACCGCGTTGCATCGGTTCCTGCGATATTAGGAGGTAGTGAATTAGCAAAAATAAATTGGCCGGTATGGCCTATGTGGAACCCTGAAACAGACGATAAGCGGGTGTTGGATTCGGTAAGGAGTGGTGTATGGTCGCGAAAAGATATAGTTAATGAATTTGAACAAAAATGGGCGGAAACTTGTGGTGTTAAAAATTGCCTGACAGTAGTTAATGGTACCAATGCATTGATTACTTCACTTATTCAGCTTGGAATCGGAGCCGGTGATGAAGTTATAATCCCGCCATATACTTATATAGCTACACCCCAGGCTGTTTTGGCAACCGGTGCCATACCGGTTTTTGTTGATACGGATTTGTCAACATTTCAAATTGATGCTTCAAAGATTGAATCAAAAATTACTCCACGTACACGGGCAATTATGCCGGTTCATCTGGGTGGTCTTTCTGCTGATATGAACCGTATTATGGAATTAGCAAAGAAGCACAATTTAATAGTAGTGGAAGATGCATGCCAGGCTCATCTGGCAGAATATAATCACAGGAAACTGGGCACAATCGGTCATGCTGGTGCCTTTAGTTTTCAAAACTCAAAAAATTTACCAATTGGTGAAGGCGGAGCAATAGTGAGTAATGATGAAAATTTTATGGAGAGATGCTTTTCCTATCACAATCTTGGTTTCCCAGGCAGACCGGCACCTGGCAGTACAGGATCAGATGCAGTTAAGAATGCCAATAAATTAAGAATTACAGAATATCAGGCCGCAATAGGACTGGTTCAAATGGCAAGACTTGAAAGTCAAACTAAAACCAGAACTGAGAATGCAGAATATCTGAAATCTAATTTGAAAAAGATACCGGGAATATTTCCAATGGAAGTATATCCGGAAGTTACCAGGGGTGTGTATCACCTGTTTGCTTTGCGTTACAAGAAAGAAGAGTTTAAGGGGTTGGCAAGAGAAGGATTTATCAATGCGTTGAATGCAGAAGGTATCCCCTGTTATGAAGGATATACACAATTAAATAAGATGCCATTTTTGAAAGATGCATTTCAAACTAAAAACTTTATTAAAATCTACTCAAAGAAAAGACTGAATTACACAAAATATCTGGAGCAAAACCAATGCCCTCAAAATGATATTTTATGTAATGAAGAAGCTGTTTGGTTTAACCAGCGATTATTACTAACCGGAAAGACCGAGATGGATTTCATTTTCGCAGCAATTGAAAAAATTTATACCAATGCTGAAAAAATTAAGAATGCTACAAATAAATGATTGTAATTAATTATCACTATAATGGAGACTACACAACTTTCAAAACCCTCACGGCTTTATTCGTTGGATACCCTGCGTGGATTTGATATGATTTGGATAATGGGACTGGGTGAGCTGATAGAAAGATTTGCCAAAACAAAAAATACTCCTTTCTGGAATGCTGTTGCTTATAACTTTAAGCATCCAGTGTGGGATGGCTTTGCTTTTTGGGATTTGATTTTTCCTCTGTTTATGTTTTTGGCTGGGGTATCCTCGGTTTATTCGCTCGATAGAGAACTGGAAAAAGGTAAACTTCGAAGTCAGTTGCTTTTCAAATCTGTAAAGCGTGGTGTGATACTTATTTTATTGGGAATGATTTATAACAATGGACTTGAATTACGTCCCATTGCTGAATTCCGGTTTCCCAGTGTATTGGGAAAAATAGGTGCTACTTATATGTTTGCAATTATTATTTATTTATATGCAGGTAAACGAATGCTATGGGCTTGGTTCAGTGGTCTGTTAATCGGTTATTGGTTGCTGTTAAAATTTACTGCTGCACCCGGATATTTACCAGGAGACCTTACCGAGAAGGGAAATTTTATGTCATATATAGACCGTAGTGTTCTCCCCGGAAAATTATCTCGTGGTATTCACGATACAGTAGGGTTGGTTTGTACCATTCCTGGTATAAGCACCGTATTACTTGGAATATTTGCCGGAAGATATTTGAAAAATAATCCAACCCCACCCGCTGCAAAAGCAAAATGGTTAGCTATTGCAGGAATAATCTCAATTGTCATTGCATTCATATGGAACATGGATTTTCCGTTTAATAAAAATTTGTGGTCAAGTTCATTTGTAATGCTAACAGGCGGCTTAAGTCTGATTTTATTATCAGTTTTTTACTTCATAATAGATGTACTTGAATATAAACGATGGACTTTATTTTTTAGAGTTATAGGTATGAATTCAATTCTTATATATATGTCAGTACGGTTTATTGACTGGGGATATATGACAGAGGGTTTTTTCAAATGGGCCGGACAATTAGCAGGCGCTCCATACGACTTGTATGTAATGTCATTATTTAATATAGCCTTGCAATGGTTGTTTTTATATTTTCTGTATAAAAAGAAAGTATTCCTGAAGGTTTAATAAAATGATAGAATAAAGTCGTTAAAAAAATATTGCAATATATCGTCAGCACTTGTATTCAAGAATTAAATATTTAATTAAAAAGAACACTATGAACCCTGCGACAAAACTAAAATCTGCAACAATTGGTGTATTGATATATTTATTAGTTTTCGCATCTGCCGATGCACAGAAGATTTACCTGATTACTGATCTGGAAGGAGCGACCGGAGTATACAAATGGTCGCAGATTGATAATAAAGATGACAGGCTCAACCGAGAAGCCTGTGAATATTATATGGGCGACCTGGCTGCAACAATTAAAGGATTGTATGACGGAGGAGCTAAAGAAGTATTTGTTTTTGATGCTCATGGTTTACAAATAATAATACCTCACCTGATGCCGCCCGGAGCAAAATATCTTACCGGGCATCCCCGGCCCGATGGGTTATTAGGACTTGATAGCAGCTATGACGGTGTTGTATTGCTCGGTTTCCATGCAATGGAAGGTACCATAGACGGAGTTTTAAACCATACTCAAAACCCGTACAACCATGCACGTTACTGGTACAATGGTGTTGAATCGGGTGAAATAGCACAGGATGCCGCAAAATGTGGCTTTTTTGGAGTGCCGGTAATTATGGTAACCGGTGATGTGGCAACCTGCAGGGAGGCAACTCAATTTCTCGGAAAAGATGTTGTGACAGTTGCTGTCAAAGAAGGTATAGCAGAAGAGAGCGCCATGCTTTACCCGTTCGATGAAGCCCGGAAGGCGCTTTATGAAGGAGCAAAAAAATCTATTGCTGCAATACCAAAGTGTAAACCATATATATTAAAAACTCCGATTAAAGCGAAAAAAGTATTCTACAGTAAAAGCAATCTTGATTCCCGTTTTCCTGTTCCAAAACTTACAACAGAGGAATGGATCATTCACGGTGAGCCGGAGTTTATGGAATATTAAACTTTGAATTCTAACGCAATGAAGCTAACTACACAAGTTCATGTAGACTATATGTGTTAATTGCTGTGACTCGCAATAATAAAAAAAAGTAAAAATGAATGAATAAAAATCAATTGAAAATCCGATATCTGATTCATATGATTCCGGCATGTATACTGTTCGTCATATTTTCAATTGACATTCCGGTTTGTGTTGCTGCTAAACAATTATTAAAAGACAAGGATAAAGTTGAATTTGGAAATAAGATGAGCTGGCAGGTAGGTATAGGCCGACGGGTTATTACACCTAAAACAGCAGTATGGCTGGCAGGTTGGGGTAAGAAGCGGATACCCGAAGGTAAGATACATGATATATGGGTGAAGGTACTTGCCCTTAAAGCTGCAAATGGTAAACAGGTAGTGATGGCAACTACTGATCACATGGGAATGTCTAAGACTATTTATGAAAGACTATATACAAAAATCAATCAACGCTTTGGATTGAATCGTTCTGAATTCATGATAACGTTTTCACACAATCACTCCGGGCCCTGTCTCCAGGATGATCTCGTTGATTATTATCCAAGTGATGATGCACAACGAAAATTAGTGCAGGAATACAGCGAATGGATGGAAGAAAAAATTGTGGAGGCTATTGATGATGCATTGAACAGTATGCAACCGGCCCGGCTTTATATGGGTAAAGGAGAATGTAGTTTTGCGGTTAACCGCAGAGATAATATTGAAGCAGAAGTTCCTAAACTACTTGCTGAGGGGAAACCACTGAGGGGAGTAGTAGATCATTATGTTCCGGTATTAGTTGCTAAAAGCGAAAATGGTTCTTTATTAGGATTATTGTTTGGATATGCCTGTCACCCAACCACCATAGATACAACAAGCTGGAATGGTGACTACCCGGGGTATGCACAAATCAACCTGGAGTCAAGGTATCCGGGTACTACAGCCATGTTTTTTAATACCTGTGGCGGAGATCAGAATCCTATTCCACGAAAGAAGATTGAACTGTGTGAGAAATATGGCAAAATGCTTTCTGATGCACTAGAAAATGTTGTAGAAAAGCCAATGCAGGAAATCTCACCCGGTCTCAGAACGGCATTTAAGTTTGTCAATCTTCGGTATGATGAAATGGTGACTAGAGAAAAACTTTTACAAATTTCAAAGGGAGAGGAGTCAATTCAGACACGTTGGGCCGGACGTATGCTTAAATTGATGGATGATGGAGTCAAATTTCCTGACTCGTATCCTTATCCCGTTCAAGCCTGGCAGATTGGTGAGTTATTGCTTATTGGTATCGGGGGAGAAGCAGTTGTTGATTATTCTCTCCAGTTGAAACGGGAGTATCCCGGAACAACATGGGTGAGCGGTTATACCAATGATATGGTTGCCTATATTCCATCCCGGCGAGTTTGGGAGGAGGGTGGATATGAAGGCGGTTCACACCTTGATGAATATGGCCGCCCGGCCTGGCGATGGGCAGGAGATATAGAATACCGGATTATTAATACTGTGCATAAAGTTGTGAGACAGGTTCAAAAAAATAAAACCTCAAAAAGATATAGATAAGATAAGAGCTAATCCAGATATGAATAAAAAAGCTATTTGAAAATATAGTCAGGGAATGATATTAGATATTGTTAGAACCATTAAAGAATTACGGAACAAATGTGATTTAACATAATGCTTCCTTTCTTCCTGGTGGTTTGCTGTGTCAGATATTTTTTAGTGGATAATTATGATGCTTAACAATAATTAAAATGAAAAAAATTGTTTCAATTTTATTAGCCATTTCATTGCTTCTTATTTTTTTTAATGCAAATGCCGGAGAAGGGTTTATCAAACCGCCTACCGGTTGGAAAGCTGGTGTTGCAATAGCAATGGTTACACCTGATAAACCCATACTGATGGGAGGATTTGCTTTCAGAAACAAACCATCTGAAGGAAAGCTAACTGAACTTTATGTTAGGGCTTTAGCACTTGAGGATGCTAAAGGAATGCAGGCTGTAATTGTAACTTTTGATTTATCAGGAATCCGAAAAGATTTTTCCGATAAGTTAAGAGACCGGTTACTGGCAAAATACAACCTGTCAAGGGCGCAAATAATTTTAAACGTTTCGCATACACATAGCGGCCCGGCACTTTCTTCACCCCGTTCCGATACAACTACCATTGCTGGTAAAACTGTAAGAGACTATACTGAGCAATTAGCTAATCATGTGGTGGACATAGTGGGACAGGCATTAAATACAATGCAGCCTGTTAAAATATATGCAGGCAATGGCGTTTCCCGTTTCCAGGTAAACAGGCGAAATAATATTGAGTATAAATTGCATTTACAATCACAGTATAATGGCCCGAATGTATATGATGTTCCTGTTTTAAAAATTACAAAAGAATCAGGAGAAATTCTTGGTATCCTGTTTAGCTATGCCTGTCATGCTTCTATATTGAGGGATTATAAATTGTCTGGTGATTATGTGGCATTTGCAGAAACAGAATTGCAAAATCTGTATCCGCATGCCATATCATTCTTTATGCAGGGAGCCGGAGGCAACCAGGTTGGATATCCGCGCAGAACAGATGCTGCTGCAAAACAACATGGAAAATCCCTGGCTGCTGCAGTTGAAAGAGTAATCAGCGAAGAAATGCGGGAATTGTCTCCCGATTTAATCACTTCCTATTCAGAAGTAAATCTAGACCCTGCGAAACCGTTGTCAACAAAAGAAGATCTGTTGAAGATTATTTCAGATTCTGTAACTAATTCTGATTTCACAAGACAAAGGGCTGCAGTATCACTTGAAAAACTTAACAAAGGCGAACAGCCGGTAAACTCTTATCCATATCCTGTTCAGGTTTGGAAAATTGGAGAACAGCCTGTAATAACAATGGGTGGTGAACCCATGGTTGAATATGCGTTTAAGTTCAAACAAATTTTCGGTCAGCATACTTTCGTTTTTGGTTACTCAAATGATATAGTGGCTTATATCTCAACTCCATTAGTTCTTAATGAAGGCGGATACGAAGGATCAAGTACACCTTTTAGCGGGTCTAAATGGGCAGTAAATATTGAAACGATGATCGTTCAGGAAGTTTTGAAACTGGCAAAACAGGTGCATGTCCCATTAGCCCAGCTAAGAGGAATTGATGAATAGAATAGAGAAAAATTATACGGAGTATTTTTTTAAACTAAAGAATATTTGAAACGAAACATATTAAACGGAATAAAATGAAAAGCTTAGTTCCTATTTTAATTCTTAGCTGCCTGCTCTGCATTAACCGGCAAGTTAGCGTTGCCGGTGTAAATGATATTGGAAGTTGGAAAGCTGGTGTGGCCCGTGTTGCTATTACACCCGATGGCCCTATGTGGATGGCCGGGTATGCAAATCGCGACCATGCCGCTGAAGGTAAATTGCAAGAGCTTTGGGCAAAAGCATTGGTATTGCAGGATGGTAATGGCAAGCAATGTGTCTTAATCACTCTTGATGTATGTGGTATTCCAAAAGACTTGTCTGACCGCATACGTGACCAGTTAAAAATTAAGAATAATTTATCCAGGGCTCAGGTAAATATCAATTGTTCGCATACTCATTCCGGCCCGGTGATACAAAATGCACTTTCGTTTATTTACCCCTTAGATGATGAACAGGCAGAAAAAGTAAAAAGATATACGGCTAAATTGGAAACACAAATTATAACATTAGTTGGCAATGCTTTTAAATCGCTGGTGCCTGTTGATGTGTTTACCGAAAATGGATTAGCAAGGTTCCAGGTAAACAGAAGAAATAATAATGAACCTTATTTATTACTTCAAAAAGAATTAAGAGGTCCAAACGATTATGCTGTACCGGTAATAAAGGTAGCAGACAAATCAGGAAATATCTTAGCCATTGCGTTTGGTTATGCATGTCACAATACAGTATTAAACGGATATCAATGGTCGGGCGATTATGCAGGGTTTGCCCAAACCGAACTAGAAAAAATGTATCCGGATGCAACAGCCTTATTTTTCCAGGGAGCCGGCGCCGATCAAAACCCTTTGCCACGTCGTACTGTACCTCTTGCAAAGCAATATGGAAAAGAACTTGCCTATGCAGTTGAAAAAGTGTTAAGCGAACCGATGCTTAAACAATCTCCAAATTTAGCTATGGCATATACAGAAGTGCAGTTGCCATTAAATGCGCCTCCTTCCAGGGAAGAACTGGAAACAATGGTTAAAAATTCTGTTCCTTACAAGCAACAATCCGTCAGTTATATTTTGAATAAAATGAAGAAAGGAGAAAAATTAATCAGTTCTTACCCTTATCCGGTTTTAGTATGGAAGCTTGGCGATCAGCTTGTGGTTGCCCTGGGTGGGGAAGTCGTTGTACATTATTCCATTGAGATTAAAAAAATGTTTGGACCCCAAACCTTTGTTATGGGTTATTCAAATGATGTGATGGCATATATCCCTTCAGTGACTATCTTAAGAGAGTCGAATGATAAAACCGATGGGTATGCATTTTATGATCCGGTGAATAAAGCATCAATTGCTTACGAAGGGGGATTGGATACACAAATGCTTTTTGGATTACCAGCCACATGGGCATCTTCAATTGAGACAGTGATTTTTAGCGGGGTACAAAACACAGCTAAAAAAGCAGGAGTGTCTTTGATGGAGTACAAATAATTACAAGCGATTAAAGAAAATCATTTATGTCAATAAAAATCTTAAATCTGAAATATTTAAATAGAGCGGTAAGACCGGCATTTTTTTTCATAAAAAAAGTGTACGTACACGAAACTAATTTATATTTACAAAGATTAAAAATCTGAACTGCTTATTATTTCTTCATTTACCATAAAAAACTAAATACTATGTTGAAAATGCAACAATTATTTTTGATCCCACTTCTCCTTGTGAGTATAACAGTTTTGGGGCAAACCAGAATTGTTAAGGGAACTGTAAGTTCTTCAAAAGGAGTACTGCCAGGCGTTTCTGTTCTGGTAAAAGGAACCTCTGACGGAACCAGTACCAATAGCCTGGGTACTTTTAATATTTCAGTCAGGAAAGGTGATGTTTTGGTTATTTCTTCTGTCGGGTATGAACAACAGGAGGTAGTAATCGGTAATAGCAATACTATCGAAGTATTACTTGAAGAATCCTCAGGGCAACTGAATGAAGTGGTTGTGACAGCGCTTGGAATCAGCAGGCAGAAAAAATCGTTGAATTATTCAGTGCAGACTGTTGATAACGCTGCGCTCAATAATGTAAAAGATGCCAATCTTGTAAACAACCTTACTGGAAGAGTTGCCGGCGTAAATATTTCACGTAGCAGTTCTGGTATCGGCGGCTCTGTAAGAGTGGTTATAAGGGGAAATAAATCTACCAGAGAAAATCAACCTTTGTATGTAATTGACGGGGTGCCAATGGCAAATTCAAACCCAGGTCAGCCGGGGAGCGAGTGGGGCTATGGTGCCGTAGGAGCTGCAGGAGTTGATGGCGGCGACGGAATTTCTAATTTAAACCCGGCCGATATCCAGGATATGACTGTATTGAAAGGCGCTTCTGCAGCAGCTTTGTACGGAAGCCAGGCCGCGAATGGTGTTATTATTATCAATACAAAGAAAGGCAAAGCAGGAGCTACAAGAATTAATGTGTCGTCTGATCTTACTTTTGATAAACCCATATTTATGCAACCCTTCCAGTTTAAGTATGGACAAACCAATAAACCCTCTGCCGGCAATCCTGGAAGCGAAGACAGTTGGGGTGGAATTGTAAATGCACCCGACCATATTTCCTCTTTTTTTAAAACGGGAATGACAACTTTTAACACCATTGCTTTAACAGGGGGAACAGATAAATCGCAGACATATTTTTCTTATTCATTTACCAATAACAAGGGTATTATACCTACAGCCGGTTTAAAAAAACATAATTTGAATTTACGTCAGACCACCGACTTTTTCGAGGGTCGATTAAAAGCCGATTTGAATGTAATGTATATCCATGAAAACTCACATAATCGGCCAGTGAGCGGACTATATAATAATGCATTATCAGGGTTGTATAAATTTCCCAGGGGGCTGAGTTTTGATAAATATAAAGACGGGTATAAAGTGTATTCTTCTGTTCGGAACATGGAGGTTCAAAACTGGTGGAATGCAAACTATGACAGCTCGATGGTATATCCGGGAAATTTTACCGGAGGCGGACAGGGTTCGCAGCAGAATCCGTACTGGCTATTGAAACGTAATTACAGCGATAATATAGTTGACAGGGTATTTACTAATCTTTCATTCAAATACAAGATCAATGATTGGCTGAACCTGCAGGCAAGGGGAAATATTGATAAAGCAATAAATGATATCAACTATAACAGTTTTGCCACTACCTCTGTAACCTTAACAGCAAAAAATGGCGGATACGATTTTCTAAGAACCATTAACACTCAATTGTACGGTGATCTTATATTAAGCGGCAATAGAAAGATATCGAATGATTTAGGATTACAGGCTTCTATTGGTACCAGTATTAATGACGGACAGGGAATCACCAACCAGGTTGGCACCATGATAGGTGGTGATGGGTTGCGGTTTGCCAATGTATTTACCTTAGCAAATATTTTACCTTCGGCAATAGTGATAAGTGAAGGCCGCTGGCATAGCCAGATGCAGGCGGTATTTGCAACCGCACAATTGAACCTGAGAGATTATTTGTACTTCGATGTAACCGCCCGCAATGACTGGTCGTCTACTTTTGCCTATACACCAGTTGAGAAGAAAGGATATCTATATTATTCTGCCGGTTTAACTGCGGTGTTGAGTGATATGTTTAAAATGACTGATGCAGTTTCTTACAGCAAGGTGCGGGTATCCTATGCCAAGGTAGGAAATGACGTGCCTTCTTATTCTACCAACCCGGTTGCTTATTACATAGATAATCAACAAGGTTCAAGGGCAAACACTACTGGTCCCAAACCGGGAACTTATTTAAAGCCAGAAGATAACAGGTCTTTTGAAGTGGGAACAGAATGGGGATTTTTAGATAACAGGATTGGGTTTGATTTTACTTATTACGTAAACAATAATTTCCGCCAGTATATTCAAATTCCTGTATCAGGGGGAAGCACTGGTAATTTAAGCACATGGTATTTGAATTCAGGGAATATTAAAAATAACGGAATTGAGCTTTCTGTTTATGCTACACCGGTTAGAAGCAAGTCTGTAAGTTGGACTACAACTATTAACTATGCAGCAAATAAAAACAAGGTAGTAAAAATTGCAGATGCAAGTTTAGGGGTTAGCCAGGATTATTTTGTAATATCAAACAGTTCAAATCTCTTTTCATCCTATATTAAAGAAGGTGGATCCTGGGGTGATATATACGGTCGTTTTTTTGAGCGCGACGCCAACGGTGCAATCGTTGTAGACAATTCAGGGGCGCCCATAAAAGGCAGTGATCCCAACTCCGGTGTCGGGAATAATAACCTGAAGAAATTAGGGAATCCCAATCCTAAATACACAATAGGCTGGATTAATAATATCAATATCAAAAACTTCAATATTAATTTCTTATTCGATGGACGATTTGGTGGCGAAGTAATGAGTATGACTTCCGCAGAGTTAGATATTCACGGAGTAAGCAAAGCTACAGCAGATGCACGTGATGCGGGAGGTGTAAAAATAAATGCTGTACATAAAGACGGAGGCAAGGTGACAAGCATTGACCCTCAAATTTTTTATAAGGCAGTGGGTGGTCGTGCAGGTATTTCAGAATATTACATGTATGATGCAACTAATATTCGCCTGAGGGAATTTTCGGTTGGCTATAATATTCCGGTAATATCCAAATGGATAAAGAGTGTGAATGTATCCCTGATTGGGAGGAATCTCTTTTTTATTACCCGGAAAGCACCATTTGATCCGGAAACTTCCATGTCTACTTACAACAGTATGCAGGGTATAGAAACATACGGCAATCCTGCTACCAGGAGCATAGGAATATCTGCAAAATTTGGCTTTTAAAATAGTGTTTAAAAATTATTATTATGAGAAAGTTAAGTAAATCAAGATTAAATTTTTGTATCATAATTGCTATAGTACTGTTTACCAGTTGTACAAAAAATTTTGAAGAATACAATACCAATACTTCAGGGCTCAGCGAGAAACAGATTGCCGCAGATTATCAGAATCTTGGGGAACCGATGAAACAGGCGCAGCAGAATATAATAAGCTATACAGATTGGATTATGCAATTGGAGCAAAACCTGATTGGTGATATATATTCCGGCTATATGATGTCGGCTACTCCCTTTGAGGGGAATAGTAACAATATGACCTATGACCTGGTGGATGGCTGGAATTATTATGAATGGGATTATGTTTATGACAATGTGATGAAACCCACACAAAATGTACTGGAAGCAACAACAGAACCTCAGAACGCTTCTTTTCATGCCTGGGCAAAAATTGTGAGGGTGGAAGCCATGCATAGGGCAAGTGATATATACGGCCCGATAATTTATTCTAATTACGGAAAATCCAACCAGGATGGAAGCGTAACTTTTGATTCACAAAAAGAAGCTTATTATGCATTCTTTATTGATTTGGATTCTGCAATAAATGTATTGACTCCATTGGTGCAGAATAGCGCTCCGTCAACATTCAGCAAATTTGATTTGGTGTATGGAGGTAGTTTTGAAAAATGGCTCAAATTTGCAAACACCCTTCGCCTGCGTTTAGCCATTCGTATTTCAAAATCTGATCCTGCTAAAGCAAAATCTGAAGGCGAGGCAGCTCTATCCAACCCGGGAGGTTTGCTGGCCACCAATGACGAAAATGCTTTTGTAGATATTGGCACTAATTATCATCCGCTTAACGGGATATCCAGTTGGGGTGATATCAATATTGGTGCACCGTTAGCGTGTTATCTCAACGGCTACAACGATCCCCGGGTATCAAAGTATATGCAGGCAGCCACCGATCCGGCAGTAGCCGGACAAAATATCGGAATTAGAAGCGGTATTGATATTGATGCTAATGGGAGATATGTTGGTTATTCAAGATTGCAGGAATTTCCCAATAAAATACAACTTATTGTAGCTGCTGAAGCATGGTTTTTGAAAGCTGAAGCAGCATTGAAAGGATGGGCAGCTGCAGGTGATGCAAAGACAAATTATGAAAACGGTATCTCCACTTCATTTGCGCAATACGGATTGAATGCGACTTCATATATTACTAATAATACCGGCAAGGAGCAACAGTATATTGATCCAAAAGCAATCACTCCTGGGCAAAACGATGTATTGACAGGCTCTCCATATTTAAGCACTATTACTATTTCCTGGAATGATGGAGATACACCGGAAAGAAAACTTGAACGGGTGATTACCCAAAAATGGTTGGCCCTTTTCCCCGATGGACAGGAAGCCTGGTCAGAATTCAGAAGAACAGGTTATCCCAAATTATTTCCTGTGGTATTAAATAAAAGTGGCGGTAAAATATCTACAACAGATTTTGTACAGCGTATTAATTTCCCCTCAACTGAAATTGACAGAAATGCCTCTGGGGTGGCTGCTGCAGTTGGAATGCTTGACGGTCCGGATACAGGCGGCACGCCTTTATGGTGGGCAAAATAGTAGCAATTTGTTGAAGTTGATCTAAACCCTAAGGGCTGCCTTTGGGCAGTCCTTTAACTGTTACTACCACACAAATAGTGGAAATAAACGCTGCGCTGAATTCAAGACGTTTGGGGAAATTGAGGTTATGACATCAACAGGAACAGATTGCTTTTCCTGACTTCATCACT